>NZ_JBJGXA010000020.1:0-67701 GCF_045107195.1 Erwinia sp. AnSW2-5 | reverse complement strand
GGCAAGAATGCGGTGGAGAATAACTCGCTGAGTGATGGCTGGAACAATATCCTGCCATCAGGAACACAGGATTACGGACAGGCCGTAGCCTCGTGGAATCAGTATGCCCAGGACAATAATTTGACACCGGAGCAGGTTCAAGAAGGGATGAGTCGTATAGCTATTGGCGAAGGGCCTTCTTGGGGGACTGAATATAAGGTTAAACCTAATGGAAAGATTGAAGTTTCAGGTGGCGTGGGGCTTGCTCTGAAAGGAGGAGCTGAGATTAATAATGATTACTTCTCTATTTCTACAGGATACACCAAAGAGTTTGGTGTTAAGACCGGAGCTTCTGTCGGTATTGATTTTGGTCCATATTTCCCAGGAGTGTTTGGCGACTTAAACCGTGATTATTCAACTAGTATCGGTATTGGTCCCGGTTCTGTAGGAATGTCTGGCGGAAAAGATGGTATTGGTTTTTCCTTCTCTGTTGGACCAAGCATTGGTTTTACAGGTTCTACCACTGGTTCTCATGATGAAAAAATAGATCTTAACGGTGACTCCACTAAGGAAATATACCACTATGATTTAAAATGATATTGTTCTTAATGCATCATCCTTCATGTTGCTGTTTTTTTTGTTGTTGTGGGGAGTGTGTTTTTTTATTTTTGTTTATAGAAATCTTGGCGGAACTAAGGTAGGTAAGGATTCCTTACTTTATTTTAATTATATGTTTTTTAAACGTGATGTTTTATCAAGCTGCGCATTGATTTTTCTTGTCCTTGGGTATGTGGCTGCGGCGATAGCTGAATATCGAAGGGGGTTTGATAATTTATCATTGATGTCTAATTTGTCCGGAGGAATGTCATTTTTTCTCTTTGCACTATATGGGAAGTATTTTTACCAAGGGGTAGTTGATGATGAAAAACCATTTTTTTTTATTAAGGTTTTTTTGACAAAATTAGACTTATCCTTTGGTGAGATTTTTCTTTGGCTATCAAGACTGGCGTATGTAACATGGTTAATTATATTCATTAGTAATTAAAGGCAGCGAGACGGGCAACGGCGCCACGTACAGCGAAACCACGGTGAACGCGGGTAACACCTGAGCATCACCAGCGGGCGCGGCGCCAGTCTGCAGGGCGCACAGGTGAGCGGTGAGAAGGTGGTAATGGACGTGGGCCGGAACCTGACGCTGAGCAGCCAGCAGGACGAAGATTACTACGACTCGAAGCAGCAAAGCGTCAGCGCCGGGGGCAGCGGCTCGGTTAACGCTAGTCGGGATAAAATGCACAGCAGCTGGCAGTCGGTGCAGGAGCAGACCGGGGTGTTTGCAGGCAGCGCGAGGTAAACTGTGACATCACCCGTTCAATGGGAAGCGCAGGAACAGTCAGACAGAGAAGCCATCTTCCGTTACCTGTATCAGGAGGCTGGTCTGACGGTCGCCAGTGCTACAGATGATAAGTTCGTTAGTATGGCTGGGATCCTCAAAGATCACCCTCTGGCTGGCAGCAAAGCGGGGAGAACGGCAAAACAACGCAAACTGGTGATCCCCCGCTTCCCCTTCATTTTTGTCTATGCAGTTGATGATTCGAAGGTTCACATCCTGCGAATACTGCATACGTCCAGAAAGATCCCCCCCTCGCTTCCTGCAACGTTAGTTTGCTCACTCCGCACAACGGCACCGCCTGCACAACTTAACCTACCTGGAATATTCTGACCCGCCAGCATCGCGTGCGGTTGGCTGTTTTTCGCACGTTTTTAATAGGGCTGTTTTTCTGAAATATGATTTAGTAGCGCCGGGCAAATGATCTGCCCCGGCTCTGGCGGTGTGCCAGGTTGTTCACCCCTTTTCAGGATCAGTGATATGGATAAATCAGCCTCAACGTGCGGAACTGCGCGTAACAGCCTGCTCACCCGTTTCTCCTGTAGTCTTCTCTTTCTTGCCGCCCCCGCGTTTGCTGACGTTGCGCCCTTTGACCCGGATTCCCCGTGGCTGCTTGGCGACTGGGCGGGTTACCGCAAACAGCTGGCGGCAGAGGGCGTTGACTTCCAGGTGGGTTATACCACGCAGTCGGCGGCCAACCTGGCAGGCGGCTACCGTACCAGCACGACGATGCGTTATGCCGATCAGTGGACGTTCGGCAGCAAGCTCGACCTGGATAAACTGATGAACTGGCAGGGTGGTCAGTTTAAGGTGACGCTGACCAACCGCAACGGGCAGAATCTTACGCCCTATATTAACGATCCGCGTACGGGGGGGCTGTCTAACGTTCAGGGTATTTCGGCACGCGGTGACTATTTGCGTCTGACGCAGTTCTGGCTCAATCAGTCGCTGTTTGATAACTGGCTGGAAGTGAAACTGGGCCGCGTCACCACCAACGAAGATTTCGATACGGCCAGTGTCGGGATGTTCCAGAACTGGGCAATGGGCAACGGCCAGCCCGGCCACTGGCGCAACGACCGCTGGTTTAATGCCCCGGTGGGGCAGTGGGGAGGGCGGTTCAAACTTAATCTGCCCGAAGACCTCTATTTTCAGGTCGGGGTCTATAACCAGAATCGCGCCAACTACACCAAAGCAAATGGCTTTCGTTTCGATATGGGCCACGGCGAAGGGAACCTGATCCCGGTGGAGCTGGGCTGGAAGCCGCAGCTGGGCGAGGATAAACTTCAGGGAAATTATCGGCTGGGTATGTTTTACAGTTCCACCGAGGGCGGTGATTTCCACTCGTTTAAGGATGGGGGGTATCAGCATAACCGGCGTGCGTATGCGGGTTATCTGCTGGCCGAGCAGCAGTTGTTCGCGATGGATGGTGACAACCAGCGTGGTCTGAGCGTGAGTTTTCAGTATGTGATGAATGACCATCGTACGGCGAAGATGGACAATTATCAGTCGCTGGCACTGGCGTGGAAAGGGCCATTTGATGCCCGTCCTGCCGATGAGATCGGCATTGGCATGGCTCGCATCCATGTCAATAATGACTACACAAAGATGCGCGAGGGGCAGAATGCAGCAAACGGCGTGAGCGATTATCACAATCCGGCTTATCTGCCGCTGCAACAGGGCGCGGAATGGAACTATGAGCTTTATTACAATGCGAAGGCCACCCGCTGGCTCAATGTGCGACCTAACCTGCAAGTCATCACGAAACCGGGCGGGGTGCGCCAGGTGCAGGATGCGTTAATCGGTGGTCTGGCTGCCGATATCAGCTTCTGATTATCTGGGGTGGCGTTGCACAAGCCACCCCGGCAATATTAAACCTGCGCAATCTCATCCAGATGCTGGTAAATCGTCAGCCCCAGCTCATGGCCGATGCGCACGTCGTTATCGGCCCCGCGTGACTCGCCCGGTAAGCGCAGAATGGCGTCACAGTGGCCGATAAGTCGGTGCGCGACCGGGTATAAATACGCTTCACTGATTGCATCGCCAATCTTCTGCGATCCGGCAATCCGCGCCAGCGGAAACGCCAGCCACTCGCCAATCAGCGGAATATGCCCTTTCTGGTAAATGGCTAATGCGGCCTGCTCCATACGCTCAAGATTGGCATGGATTAAGTCTTCACGGTCGCCCGTACCGCTGCGTACCGGGCCTGCCACTAAAATTTGCAGTGATTTCATGAGTGATTCCTAAAAATGAGGGTTAAGGGCCAGATGCTGGATCAGCATGATGGTTTTGGCATCCATAATTTCGCCGCTGCGCACGGCTTCCAGTGCGCGGGAAAATGGCCACTCCAGCACTTCGATATCTTCTCCTTCCTCCGCAACGCCACCGCCAGCTCCCTGGCGATCGTCGTCAGAATATTCGGCGATAAAGAAGAACAGTTTTTCTGTCACTGAACCGGGGCTCATATAGGATTCGAACACCTTTTCGATGTGCGTGATGCGAAAGCCGGTTTCTTCTTCGGCTTCGGCAATGATGCGCGCTTCCGGCGAGGCGTTATCCAGCAGGCCTGCGGTCGCTTCAATCAGATAACCGTGATGGCCGTTGACGAAAATGGGTAAACGAAACTGCCGGGTGAGCACCACGGTTTTCCGGGCTTTGTGGTACAACAGCACCACGGCACCGTTGCCGCGATCGTAGGATTCCCGGCTCTGCTCCTGCCAGCTGCCGTCGCGGCGCAGCAGTTCAAAGGTGTATTTTTTCAGGGTGTACCAGTTATCCGACAGCAGCTGCTCGCGGATATGGCGCACGTGTTCCTGCGTGTTTTGCATGTTTGTGCCCTTTTGATGGTGACAGAAAACACGCTAACATGCATAATCGTGCAATATCAAGATCAATCGTGAAGGGGAAAACAGTGCTTTCCAGTCAGCGTAAACAACAAATTCTGGCCATGCTCGATCGCGAAAAGCAGGTGCTCTCGCGTGAGCTGAGCCAGTATTTTTCCGTATCAGAAGACTCAATCCGTCGCGATTTGAGAGAGTTAGCAGAAGAGGGATTGCTGCAACGCGTACACGGCGGTGCGCTGCCGGTCTCTGCCGCGATTGCACCTTTTGAAACCCGCAAAAACGTGCAGATGGCGTCCAAACGGCGGGTCGCGGAGAAAGCGGCCGCACTGATCCAACCGGGGCAGGTGGTGATGATCGACGGCGGCACAACCACGGCTGAGATGATCCAGCTGCTGCCGAGGGATCGGGCCTTTACCGTGGTCACGCACAGTCCGGGCGTGGCGGTCGGGCTGGTGGATTATCCGCTGATTGAGGTGATTATTATTGGCGGGCAACTCTATAAGCATTCGGTGGTGACGGTTGGCGCGGCGATGATGGAAGGGATCCGTCGCATTAATGCCGATCTGTTTTTTATGGGCGTGACCGGGGTACACAAGAGTGCCGGGCTGACCACGGGAAACTATGAAGAGGCCTGCGTAAAACGGGCGCTGGCGGAGCGGGCAGCGGAAACCGTGGTGCTGGTGTCGCAGGAAAAACTGAACTCTGCCTCGGCCTTTGCCATCGGCGAGCTCTCGCTGGCCAGCACGCTGGTGGTGGATACCTGGCCCGACGAAGAGATGTGCCAGCTACTGAAAAAACTGCATATTACCCTGGTCTGACGGCGAGGTTACTCTTCCCGCACCACCATCATTTCGGTGCGACCACGCAGGGTGATCCAGGTATAGAGCACGTTAAACAGCACAATGCAGGCGGTGACGATAAACACCGCCCGAAAGCCAAAGTGGGCCGATACGGTCGCGCCCATCAACGGCCCGGTAACGTTGCCGATATCACGGAATGACTGGTTGTAGCTGAATACGCGCCCGGCCACCTGGTTGCTAGCGTTGTAGATCAGCAGAGACTGAACGGCGGGCAGCAGTGCGCCATCGGCAGCACCCAGCAGGAAACGCAGGATCCCCAGCTGCCACGCATTTTGCACAAACGCCATCGGGATCAGCAGCAGCACGGACAGCATCAGCATGGCGATCAAAATACGCTCCGGGCCGATGCGGTCGCCCAGTTTGCCCAGGCGGGGCGCGCTCATCAGCGCTGCGACGCCAGGCACCGAAGCGATCATCCCGCTGATAAAGGCCAGGTTAGAGACATGTCCTGCCAGTTCACGCACGTACAGCGTGAGGATCGGCGCAATCGAGCCGGTTGCCACCTGAATAATCAGCGTGGTCACAAATAACGCCAGCACCAGGCGCGGGTTTTTCAGCGAGCTCAGCACCTGGCGGGCGTGCAGCATGTCTTTCTTCTGTACCGGAATAAAACTCTCGCGCACGCAGAACAGCGTCATCAGGAAACAGGTAAACAGCACGCCTGCCGTGATATAGAACACCGGACGTAAACCGAAACTGTCGGCCAGCAGGCCGCCAATCAGCGGGCCAATCAGCGCGCCGCTGACCGCACCGGTGGAGAGCCAGCCCAGCGCCCAGCCGGTTTTACCACGCGGTACCTGGGTGGCGATCAGCGCATTGGCATTCGGAACAAATCCGCCCAGTAAACCGAGCAGCGCACGCAGTGCCAGAAATTGCCAGATAGACGTTGCCATGCCCATCAGCATCATCACGATAGCCATCCCGAGCGCCGAGCGCAGCAGCATGATTTTCCGCCCTTTACGGTCGGCCAGTCCCCCCCAGAAGGGAGAGGCAATCGCGGAAAAAAGGAACGTAATGCTGAAGACCAGGCCTGACCAGAGATTCAGCGCCTGTGGATCGGTAATCCCAAGCTGCTCCACGTAGAGCGGCAGAAAGGGCATCACCAGGCTGAATCCTGCGCCGGTCAGAAAACAACCTACCCAGGTGACGAACAAATTTCTTTGCCAGTTGATGGCGGCTGCGGGGGCATCGGGCGTGGACATAAAATAAAGAGTCACCTTTTGAACTATTAGCTCACCAAGTATACGCCTTAAATCGATGACGAACCGACGTGCGATCAAAAAAAATGAAAAACTGTTTCAAATAATGGAACAGGCCGGATGACCGGCCTGCCAGGTTCAGTATAGAGAGGGTTGCCCCTCAGGGCGGGTCTTAAAGCGGCGATGCAGCCACATATACTGCTCGGGGGCCATTAAGACAGCGTGCTCAATAATCTGGTTCATGTGTACGGCAGTTGAGATCTCATCGTCCAGCGGGATGGCGGAGGTCTGCTCTGGCAATATCACCATTTCATAGCCTTTACCCGACGGCAAACGTCGTGGCACAAACGGGATCACTGCCGGGTTACCGCTGCGGATCAACAGGTAGCTGCCTTTGGTCGTGGCTGCCTGCTCGACGGCAAACAGCGGCACGAACACACTGCTTTTTGGACCGTAGTCGTGGTCGGGGGCATACCAGATGATGTCGCCGTTCTTCAGGGCGCGGATCATCCCTTTCAGATCCTTACGGTCAAGCATGCTTTTATTGGAACGCATCCGTCCCCAGGTCTGTAGCCAGTCGATCAGCGGGTTATCATTGGGTCGATAAACGCCAATACCCGGGTTATAAATGCCAAAAATGCGCGCACCCAACTCCAGGGTCAGAAAGTGCAGGCCGATCAGCAGCACGCCTTTTCCGTCCGTTTTTGCCTTTTCGATATGCTCCAGCCCGTTAACGCTGAACCATTTTTTGATGCGCCAGTCGGGCCAGAACCAGGCCATGCCGGTTTCGATCAGGCCCATGCCCAGCGACTCGAAGTTGCAGGTGACCAGCGCTTCGCGTTCGGCGTTGGGCATCTGCGGGAAGCACAGTTCGAGGTTACGTCTGGCAATGGACACACGGGATTTCAGGAAGCGCATTGAGGCTCTTCCGAGGCCGCAACCAATGTAGTACAGCACCGGGTAGGGCAACAAAACCAGCAGATAAAGCAGGATGATACCCAACCAGGTGAACCAATAACGGGGATGCAGCAAAGTGCGATTGAATTGAGGCAGTTGGGTCATGAGGGTCCGGAACGTAAGAAAATTAGTGTAATTATGTATAGATATAAAACTTAAATTATGGCCAATTGTGCGATTTTCAACGGCGTATTTAACATTATTGCTGTGCTGCGGAGATGAAAAGGGTGCGCGACTAAGGACAACTCGCCCCGCCTCAGGTATGATAGCGCCGCAAATTTTCCCTCTCCTTGAACGCAGGAACGTACACCATGCCAGTGTTACATAACCTTGTTTCCAATGAAGAGCTGAAGGCGCGCATGTTGGCCGAAACCGAACCGCGTACCACAGTCTCTTTTTATAAGTACTTCACGATTGACGATCCGCGCGCATTCCGCGATGCCCTGTATGTCACCCTGACTAAGCTGAAAGTGTTTGGTCGTGTCTATGTGGCGGCAGAAGGCATTAATGCGCAGGTCAGCGTTCCGGCGAGCCAGTATGAGCAGATGAAAGCCGCGCTGTATGGCTTCCACCCGGCGCTGAACGACCTGCGAATGAACATTGCGCTGGACGATGACGGTAAATCTTTCTGGGTGCTGCGTCTGAAAGTGCGCGAACGTATTGTCGCCGATGGCATCACCGATGACAGTTTTGATGCCAGCGATGTCGGTGCCTATCTGAAAGCCGCCGAAGTGAATGCGATGCTGGACGATCCGCAGGCGGTATTTGTCGATATGCGTAACCACTATGAGTACGAAGTGGGGCATTTTGACAATGCGCTGGAGATCCCGGCGGATACCTTCCGCGACCAGCTGCCGATGGCGGTGGATATGTTGCAGCAGGACAAAGACAAAAAAATTGTCATGTACTGCACCGGTGGCATCCGCTGTGAGAAAGCCAGTGCCTGGATGCGTCACAACGGCTATGAAAATGTCTACCACATTGAAGGCGGGATTATCGAATATGCCCGTCGCGCCCGTGAGCAGGGTTTACCCGTGCGTTTTAAAGGCAAAAACTTTGTCTTTGATGAACGTATGGGGGAGCGAATTTCCGAAGATGTGATTGCTAATTGCCATCAGTGCGGTGAGCCTTGTGATACCCACGTCAACTGCCTGAACGATGGCTGTCATCTGCTGTTTATTCAGTGCCCGAGCTGCGCTGAGAAATTCAATCACTGCTGTAGCCCGATCTGCATGGAAGAGTTGGCGTTACCGCCGGAAGAGCAGCGTGCCCGCCGTGCGGGACGTGAGAACGGTAATAAGATTTTCAACAAATCTCGTGGCCTGTTGAGTACCACGATGCACATCCCTTCGCCTGAAGAGTAATCCTGTGCTGTCCGGCCTCTCACCGGGCGATGTTCCGGTGAGAGGCCAGCCTGGCGTTACTGGCGCACGCCTTCGACAGAAATAATCAGCTCAACATCCTGTGATGCCGGGCCTAAATCGGATTTAACATTGAAGTCTTTCAGTGCAATGGTCCCGGTGGCTTCAAAGCCTGCACGGTAGCCGCCCCACGGATCTTTCCCCTCGCCAGTCAGCTTCGCCGCCAGTTTCACGGGTTTGGTCACGCCGTTCAGCGTCAGGTTACCGTTCACGGCCAGGCCTTCACCCTGTTTCTCAACGCCCGTTGAGACGAAAGTCGCCTGCGGGAATTTGCTGGCATTCAGGAAATCCGCACTGCGCAGGTGTTTGTCACGCTCGGCGTGGTTGGTGTCGACACTGCCGGTATTAATGGTGACGTTGACTTTGTCTTTAGCCGGATCGGCTTCGTCGAAGGTAAAGCTACCATCGAAATCTTTAAACGTACCGTACAACCAGCTGTAACCCAGATGCTTGATGCGGAACTGGACAAAGGCGTGCTGCCCTTCCTTATCAATTTTATAATCTGCGGCGCTGGCGGTGCCTGCAGTCATCAGCAAGGCGGCAGTAGTTAAACCCAGAATACTTTTCTTCAGCATGGTGTTCTCCATTCCTGTGAGTTAGTCGATGCGGTGACCCAGCATCCTTTTCAACGTAATATCGCGATCGATAAAGTGGTGTTTCAGCGCGGCCAGCGCGTGCAGCCCGGAAAGGATGACCACGCTCCATGCCAGCCAGAGGTGGATATCGCCGGCCAGATCGGCCTGTTCACCCAGCCCGGAAAAGAGAGCGGGCACCGGCAGCACGCCAAAGACGTCAACAGGTTTACCTTCGGCAGTGGAAATCAGATAGCCACTGACTAGAATGGCAAACAGAATGCCGTAAAGCAGAAGATGTGCGGCGACGGCGCTGTAACGCACCAGCGGCGTGTAACTGCTGAGGGGTTTAGGGGGCGGCGAAACAAAGCGCCACACCACTCGCACCAGCATTACAACAAACAGCACCATGCCGATACTTTTGTGTAACTCCGGCGCTTTGTGATACCAGGTATCATAATAGCCCTGGGTGACCATCCACAGACCGAGCGCAAACATACCGTAAACGGTACCCGCCACCAGCCAGTGCAAAGTGATGCTCAGTGAGCCATAACGCGACACGCTATTTTTCCACTGCATTGAGAGATCCACCTGTCAGAATTTTAAGTAAGACTGACCAGATGTAAGGGCAAAATCAACAAATAAATTTACTACTTTTAAAATTATCACACATCGTGAAATATTTTGAATGAAAAGTTAAGCTATGACCAGTGATTCAGAAGGGGAGTGATATTTAATGGCGGATGCTGGCGCCTATTTGGCACTTTTACGACGATTGAATGAAAATATCATGTTCTGTTTTTTTGCTGGTTGCTTAAGGTAATGTCAGTTTTTTGTCACCTTATGTCAATATCAGACATGTTTTAATCGTTATGAAAATTAATGCATTGCCTGGAGTGACTATTGTGCGTAACCCCTTGCTGCGTTTTGGCAATAAAAATGGCTCATAAAATGAGCCATTTTTAGGTGTGCAGAGTGTTACTGGAAACGCTTGATCGCGAATGGCGTTAAGTCAAATTCGCTGCTTTTTCCCTGTGCGAACTGCGTGGCAATTTCTCCCAGCACGCTGGCGAATTTAAAGCCGTGACCGCTTAAACCGGTGATCAGCATGCGGTTCGGCTCACCGGGGAAGGTATCAATAATAAAGTCTTCATCCGGGGAGTTGTCATAGGTGCAGGCTGCGCCGCGCAGACACACGCCCACGCCCGGCAGGAAGGTGCGCATAAAGTTAAACAGCTCACTGCCGTCTTCCGCCACGCTGCCGAAGGGTTTACGCCCTTCCGGCCCATCAATCGGTTGCCCGCCTTCATGCTTGCCAATTTTGATGGCGTTATTATCGGCGGGGAAACCGTAATAGTGGATGCCATCCGGCATCTCGACGGTAAATGCCGGAAATTTATTGTCTTCGCTGTAGCGACCGTCGGCCTGATGCCACGCAAACACTTTGCGCACCGGGGTGACAGGCAGGGAAGGGTAGAGGGTTTTCACCCAGGTCCCGGCGCTGATCAGCAGTTTGCGCGCGCGGTAAACGCCGTCCGGGGTGGTGACCGCTTGCAGGCCGTCCTCTGTCTCGATTTGCGTCACGCCGCAGTTGAATAGTTGGGCACAACCGGCATCTTTCGCCATGCGGATCCAGCTTTTAACAGCAACTTCTGACTTCAGGTAACCCGACTGCGGTTCAAACACACCGATATATCCGTCGGGTACGCTAATCTGTGGCCAGCGCTGGCTGATTTCTGCTTCAGTCAGGATCTGTACATTCAGCGCAAATTGCTCAGCACTCTGGATGACATTCTGAATAAATTCGGAGTGATGGGGGGCAAGGTTCAGTACGCCGCTGCGCTGCATGACGCGCTCGCCGCTCTGTTGTTCCAGCTGATCCCACAGCTGTTGGGCGCGCAGCACCATCGGCACATAGCGTGCGCCTTCTCCGTAGGCGTGGCGGATGAGGCGGCTTTCGCCATGATGGCTGCCTTCTGCGTGCGGCGGATGATGGCGGTCAATCATCAGCACTTTCAGACCCGCCTGCGTGGCATACCAGCCAGTGGCAGCACCGACGGAGCCGCTGCCCACCACAATTAAATCGTAAACCATCAGTATCAGCCTCTGTTAATCAAGCAATTGAAACAGAATAGCAAATATGGCGGACATGAAAAAGGCACCCTGTTGGGTGCCTTGGGAAACAAGATTCAGTCGCAGATTAGTGCTTCTTGTAATCACGGTCCTGGTATTCGGTCGCTTCTATTTTGGCAATGCCAGCTTCAAGAATGGAAATAAATTGCCTTGCAACATCAGTGGTCAGCCAGTAGGTCTGACCGACTTCAGCATCTTCAGCCGGTTGATGGTCGGAAGAGAGCGAGTGCAGACGGATCATCATGGCATCATAGCTGTCTACGGTACTGATATCCCATCCGATGAGGGGATGTGTCTGGATGACCTCTTTGTTTCTGTCCATTATAACCCCCTATTACTCGTGAAAGATGACAACGAAGTGATTTATCGAGGTTCAATGCGGCTTTTTTTCTTAGAGCTTTGTAATTATAACAGGAGTTTTTTTGTTCGCAGATTTAAATTTGGTTCTGCGTGAAAATCAGGCGCTATTCGCGCGCTAATTAAGCACCGCAGGGCGGAAAATAATCACCCTGCTGATGAATGGCAGCATTATTTCGGGCGTGACAATACAGGTTAAATTAAGGTGCATCCGGTATTGTTGGCAGCACTCCCGTGCGTTTTTCCAGTTCCCCAGCCAGACGGATGAAATGGTGCTGAAGCTGTTCATCGTAGTTCTGGTTCTGCCCTTCAAGCTTTAAACTGTGTATTAACAGTTGGTTAGCTCTGTCATCAAGACAAAAAGAGAGGGTGGAAAAGGCATTTTCTAATACTGTCAGACGGCGTTGCTGTTCGCCAATCATCGCCAGCAGTTCGCCAAACGTCATTGCCTCATCTGGATTATCGGCAGCCATAGCAAAAACCTCAGTAATAAATGTCAGCATCAGAATAGGGTATTCTAGCCGAGCCGTCTATCAGCGTTCAGTCGCAAAACTCAGGCATAAAAAAGCCGGATAGCGTATCCGGCAAAAACGGCACAATCATTATGGTATCGAGGTGGAATAGCGCTATTGCCTGACATTGCAACGGCATTGACTCAGGCGATAAACCAGTCGTCAGCGCTTTCCCAGGTTTCCTGTAAAATATCGGTGATCTGATCTTTAGCTTCTTTTCCGCCGCCCATCACCGTCAGATTATTGGCACCGGCATAGCGTACCGAGATGGTATTGGTGCCATCTGGAAACTGTTTATCGATTCGCTTACTGAGTTCCTGCGTCAGCGCATCAATGGCGCCAGCAGGCAGGGACGTGGTTTTTGCTACAGTGACTTCAATACGCATGATAGCCTCCGGTTGAATTACTGTGAATATATACAGTAACTCAACCGTGCGCAATCATTATCTTGGGATGGTTTGGGGGATTCTGCGATTAAATCCTGACCTTCCAGTTCATCGTTTCACCCGCCAGGAACGGCACCAGAGTGTGGCCATCGCTGCCAACGGATACGGATTCCGCTACGGTCCACGGTTCACGAACCAGCGTCACTGTGCCTTCATTCAGCGGCAGACCGTAGAAGCGCGGGCCATTTTCGGAGCAGAAAGCTTCGAAGTGGGCAAGGGCGCCAATCTCTTCGAATACCGTGGCATAGGCCGCCAGCATTGAGGGTGCGTTGAATACTCCGGCGCAGCCGCAGCTGGTCTCTTTGCGATCGCGGGTATGCGGCGCAGTATCTGTGCCCAGGAAGAAGCGATTGTGACCGCTGGCCACCGCGTCACGCAGTGCCTGCTGGTGAATATTGCGTTTCAGGATTGGCAGGCAGTACAGATGCGGGCGAATACCGCCCACCAGCATATGGTTGCGGTTAAACATCAGATGCTGCGGTGTGATGGTGGCGCCAAGGAAACGATTGCCTTCCAGCACGTAAGCGGCCGCTTCTTTGGTGGTGATATGTTCACACACCACTTTCAGCTCCGGGAATTGCAGGCGTAGCGGGTGCAGCACGGTCTCAATAAAGCGCGCTTCACGGTCAAAAATATCGATATGCGCATCGGTGACTTCACCGTGGATCAACAGCGGCATGCCTATTTTCTGCATGCGCTCCAGCACCGGAGCAATGGAGGCAATGCGGGTGACGCCGTGGGCAGAGTTAGTGGTGGCATGTGCGGGATAGAGTTTTGCGGCGGTGAATACGCCTTCGGTGAATCCGGTTTCGATCTCGTTCGGGTCCAGTCCGTCAGTCAGGTAGCAGGTCATCAGTGGAGTAAAGTGATGACCGGCAGGAACGGCCGCCAGAATGCGCTCACGATAGGCACGGGCGGCGGCAACGCTGCTCACCGGGGGGACGAGGTTTGGCATGACAATGGCGCGGCCACAAACCTCACTGGTAAACGGCACAACCGCCTCCAGCATCTCACCATCACGCAGGTGGATGTGCCAGTCATCTGGGCGGCGAATAATCAATTGCTGAGGTTGTGCGGTCATGCGATGTGCTCCGGCAGAGTGGGAAAAAGGCAGGTTTTGGCCGGGTACAAAGAATAGGGATAAAACGGGTGGAATGCACCCGTTTTTTAGCGATACCCGCTAACGGCGTCTTTGCTTATGATTTATATTTTTCGACCAGGGCATACAGAATGGCAGCTGTTTCGCTATCCAGCACCCCATCGTAAAGGCGTTGTCTGAAGTGAAGCTGAAAAGCACGAACTAATGCGGTGTATCCCGTGTCACTGTTGGCACCTGAAATGTCATAACCGTATTGGTTCAGTTTCAGGAGAACCGTGTTTTTCGCTGGAAGTGCGCCATCGAACAGGGTTTGATAATGGATCCGGGTGGTATCGTCATACCAGGCACCAATACCCGCTTTATAAAGCTCATACCAGGGGAAACTGGCACCGGGATCACTTTTTCGCCCTGGTGCAATATCGCTATGCGCCACGATATTTTCTGGTTTCATATCGGGATAGCGCTGAATAATATTCAATGCCAGCTGTTTGACCGCGTCAATCTGGCAGGGATTATAGGGTGGGAAAGTGAATTTACCGTTTTGGTCTGTCGCGAGATTGACAATTTCAATACCCAGCGAGGTATCATTCAGATTACTTCTGTTTGCCCAAACACTGGTGCCCGCGTGCCAGGCGCGTTCATTTTCATCTACCATATTAATAATACGCAGTTCACTGAAACCTGCGGCGAGATAAGTTTCATCTGCAGGGTCAGGAATAAGATAATGAACGCTTACCGTGGAGCCGGTCAGCGACGTCACCGAGTCACTGAAATTCTCTGCGGTATAATGTAATACCAGAAAACGTACGCGGTGATTGAACCCTTTAACTGAACGATAGCTATTATAATCAACTTGATACATACAGATTCCTTCTGGATTTGTATTCAGGTGTTGATGCCATATCTGTTATGGCTCCGCTGATTATTTAACCATGAGAGGGTGGGCGAGGCGTGTTATTGTTTGTAGTAATTAATGATGGAATGTATCTGTCTTTCTGGGTGGCTTGATAGCCCGGCATCCTGTTTTGCACGCAATGCGGACGGGTAGAACACCGGGCACTTTATTGTTCAGCCGATCAGTCAGTAAAGGGGATCACCAGTTCACCCGGTTTCACTTCCAGCCCTTTGGCGAAGCGTTTCGCCAGCGACTCTGCTTTACTGCGGTCGGTACTTAACACATAAGCCGGTTTCTGATTAAAGTAATTCTTCAGTGACTCGTTAAGATAGGGTGTCAGGGTTTTCAGGACGCCAGCCATTTTTTCCGGCTGCACTGTCACATCAACCAGCTGCATATCTTTCAGATAAACCGCGCCTTCCTGCTGGTTAAATACCGGCTGAGCTTTCATCTTCAACGTCATTTCTGCCTGCTGCGGGCCGAACAGGGAACTGATGTTGACGTTCGCTTTGCCCGTCAGGGTGATTTTGTTCGGTTCTTCACGGCCAATCTGGCTGTTGAGGTCGCTCAGTGTAATATGCGCATCGGCCAACCCGGAGACGCCAATATTTTTCTCATAGTTATTATGTTTCACCAGGGCCTGGTTCACGTCCTGTTCGCTGATGCGGTACTGGGCAATATCATTACAGCCGCTGACCAAACCCGCTAACAGTAAAGCGCTTAGGCCAAAAAGTATTTTTTTCATGTTATTCCTCTGTTATCAACCACCGGTCGATCCTACCGGATCTGGGGGATAGCATGCACCACTCGCCTCTGTTCGTCACCAGGACAACACTGAGAGAAACCAGAGTAAATGACAACGGGATGTGTCGGGCCGACGTTTGACGGCCCGAACAGGTCAGGAAGCGGAAGAGGAGAGCAGGGTGATCTGGGCCTGTTTGGCCATATTGTCGCGGTAATCCGCCACGCGGGTCGGGTATTCCACCCCGGCCACCAGCGTCAATGAACGCAGCAGTGGAAACAGATGGATATCGTCCAGCGACAGTTCACCGCTTACGGCATTCGGTTTAACAATCAGCTTGTCGAGTTTACGCAGGTCATCATTGATGTTTTTAATCCAGCCGGCTGAATGTGCTCTCAGCTCAGCGAAATCACCCGCGACGGCCTGCTTTTTGGCTTTAAAATAATGGCGAGCTTCCGGGGTGGCGAACTCGGCAAACGGTGCTTCCGCCACGCGCGGATACAGTAATTTATTCACATAAGTGTGGACGTGTCGAAGCCAGTCGCTGATAGCCGGATTGGTTTTGCCTGTCAGCAGCGGTTCACGATCCCCGCGATCAATGTACTGCACAATATCCAGGCTTTCCGGCATGCAGCTGCCGTCCTCTTTCATCAGGATGGGGGCCATTTTCTGGCCGATCAGGCGATGGGGTGTGGCTTCGTCATCGTTCATCATCACCACCAGTTCAACCGGAATATTTTTCAGGCCGAAGATCATGCGGGCTTTCACGCAGAACGGGCAGTGGTCATAAATATAGAGTTTCAAGCGGTTCCCCTTCAATCGGGATATTTGATGAGCATTCATCAAATATCTGAATGTACAAGGGAAGTATGGAAGAGAACCCGCCATAGGGCAAACCTGACCCTGACATTCGTTGTTTTCTCCACAATTTTACGAATTTTTAGTCGGCAGTATTTTACCGGGGATCCTGATGGCGGTTATAGTAAAGCGATTGGGATAACGTGCTTTTTCCGCCGATTAATCCCCCCGTAAACTTATACCCGGCCAGGGATTTCAGGAGAGAAAATGTTTGGCTACCGTACTGCTGCGCCGAAAGTGCGCCTGACTACCGATCGACTGGTGGTCCGTCTGGTCAACGAGCGTGATGCCTGGCGACTGGCTGATTACTATGCGGAAAACCGCGCTTTTCTGAAACCCTGGGAGCCGGTGCGTGATGAAAGTCACTGTTATCCTTCCGGCTGGCAGGTGCGGCTCGGGCTGATTGCCGAAATGCAGAAGCAGGGCAGCGCTTTTTACTTCGCGGTGATGGACCCGGATGAAAATGAAGTCCGTGGTGTGGCGAACTTCAGCAATATTTTGCACGGGTCATTTCATGCCTGCTACCTCGGTTATTCGCTGGGGGAAAAATGGCAGGGGCAAGGGATGATGTTTGAAGCATTACAAAGTGTGATTCGTTATATGCAGCGCCAGCAGCGTATGCATCGTATTATGGCCAATTACATGCCGCACAATCACCGTAGTGGTGGTTTACTGGCGCGCCTCGGTTTTGAAAAAGAGGGCTACGCCAAAGATTATCTTCTGATTGACGGACGCTGGCAGGACCATGTTCTGACGGCGCTGACTTCCCATGAATGGACGCCGGAGCGGCGCGGAGTGTAACCCCCAGATGATCAAAAACCCTTTTACCGCCGTTGAAGCGCGCGTCATCGGCTGCCTGCTGGAAAAACAGGTCACGACCCCGGATCAGTATCCGATGTCGCTGAACGGCGTGGTGACGGCCTGTAACCAGAAGTCCAACCGTGAGCCAGTGATGTCACTGACCGACAGCGATGTGCAAAACACGCTTGATTTGCTGGTGAAAAAGCACCAGCTGACGGCGCTGAGTGGTTTTGGCAGCCGGGTGGTCAAGTATGAACAGCGTTTTTGTAACTCCGAGTTTGGGCAGTTGAAGTTTACTGCGGCTGAAGTGGCAGTGATAACGACACTGCTGCTGCGTGGGGCGCAGACACCGGGTGAGCTGCGCACCCGCAGTACACGGATGCATGATTTTGCCGATATGTCCGAAGTGGAACAGACGCTGGAGCGGCTGACACAGCGCGAAACTGGCGCGCTGGTGGTGCGTCTGGCGCGTGAACCGGGTAAACGCGAAAGCCGTTATATGCATCTGTTTAGCGGTGAAGTGGATGAAAGTTCGTTGGCTGCCAGCGACGCGAGTGACCTTGACAGCGGACTGGAAGCGCGCGTGGGATCCCTTGAACAACAGGTTGTGGCGCTACAACAGCAGGTAGCTCGGTTACTGGCCGCGCAGGAGGCCGAATGAGCGCAGTAAAGGTGGGGATCGTTGGCCTGGGCGGGATTGCGCAGAAAGCCTGGCTGCCGGTGCTGACGAAAACAGACGGCTGGCAGATTGCAGGTGCGTTTTCACCGAATCAGGAGAAGGCGCGCCCGGTCTGCGATAGCTATCGTATTCCATTACACCGCTCCCTCGACGATTTGGCTGCGGCCAGTGATGCCGTGTTTGTCCACAGCACCACCGCCAGCCATTATGCGATAGTCGATCGGTTACTGCGCGCCGGAGTGGATGTCTGCGTGGATAAACCGCTGGCTGCCACCTTGAGTGAGGCAGAGCGGTTGGTGGATCTGGCGGATAAGCGCGGGCGTAAGCTGATGGTGGCGTTTAACCGCCGTTTTGCACCACGCTACCTGCAGTTGAAATCAGCGCTGTCGCAACCTGCGGCGATACGTATGGATAAACACCGCAGTGACAGCGTGGGGCCGCAGGATCTGTTTTTCACCCTGCTGGATGACTATCTGCATGTGGTCGACAGCGCGCTGTGGCTGGGCGGCGGCGAAGGAAAGTTACTGAGTGGCACGTTACAGACTAATGACAGCGGGCAGATGCTGTATGCCGAACACCACTTTAACGTGGCGGGTGTTCAGGTGACGACCAGTATGCATCGTCGTGCTGGCAGCCAGATGGAACGCGTGATGGCGGTGGATGATGGTGCGGTCTATCAGGTCAGCGATATGCGTGACTGGCAACAAGAGAAAGCCGGGCAGATCACGATTGATCCGATCAAAGGCTGGCAGACTACGCTGGAACAGCGGGGTTTTGTCGGCGCGGCGCATCATTTTATCCGCTGCGTGGAAAATCAGACAATGCCGCAAATCAGCGGCGAGCAGGCATTGCTGGCCCAGCGCATGGTCGAGAAATTGTGGCGCGATGCCGAACGGGAATAGGTTTACACAACAAACCCCGTAACAATCCACTGTGGTTATTTCCTTTCACTTCAGTAGACTATCCGCACCTTAAATGGCCCGACGATCGTTGGGCCGTGATTGTCGCAAGCCGGTCTTCCCGGATATCAGAATCAGGAAATACATGAACCTGTTGAAATCACTGGCAGCGGTCAGCTCCATGACCCTGTTTTCACGCGTGTTGGGCTTTGTGCGTGATGCTATTGTGGCGCGCGTGTTTGGCGCGGGGATGGCGACCGATGCCTTCTTTATTGCTTTTAAACTGCCAAACCTGTTGCGCCGTATTTTTGCCGAAGGCGCATTTTCTCAGGCGTTTGTGCCGATCCTGGCAGAGTACAAAAGCAAGCAGGGCGAAGAAGCCACCAAAGTGTTTATTGCCTATGTGTCCGGGCTGCTGACGCTGGCCCTGGCCATTATCACCGTACTGGGGATGTTCGCCGCCCCCTGGGTGATCCTGATTACCGCCCCCGGTTTTGCCGACACGCCGGATAAGTTCGCGCTGACCTCTTCACTGCTGCGCGTCACCTTTCCTTATATTCTGTTGATTTCGCTGGCGTCGCTGGCGGGGGCGATCCTTAACACCTGGAACCGTTTTTCCGTTCCGGCCTTTGCACCAACGCTGCTCAACGTCAGTATGATCGGCTTTGCGCTGTTTGCGGCGCCGCACTTCCATCCGCCTGTCATGGCCCTGGCGTGGGCGGTGGTCGCGGGGGGCGTGCTGCAACTGGGCTATCAGCTGCCGCATCTGAAGAAAATCGGCATGCTGGTGTTGCCGCGTCTCAACTTAAAGGATGCGGGCGTATGGCGTGTGATGCGCCAGATGGGGCCGGCGATCCTCGGCGTCTCGGTCAGCCAGATTTCATTGATCATTAACACCATTTTTGCCTCTTTCCTTGTTTCCGGTTCGGTGTCGTGGATGTACTACGCTGACCGCCTGATGGAGTTTCCTTCCGGGGTGCTGGGCGTGGCGCTGGGAACCATTCTGCTGCCTTCGCTGGCGAAGAGTTTTGCCAGCGGGAACCAGGACGAGTATTCAAAGCTGATGGACTGGGGGCTGCGCCTCTGTTTCCTGCTGGCGTTGCCGAGCGCGGTGGCGTTGGGGATTCTGGCGAAACCGCTCACCGTATCGTTATTCCAGTACGGCAAGTTCAGTGCGTTTGATGCCGCCATGACGCAACGGGCGCTGGTGGCCTATTCGGTCGGGCTGATGGGGCTGATTGTGGTGAAGGTGCTGGCGCCGGGTTTTTACTCGCGACAAAACATCAAGACTCCGGTGAAGATTGCGCTGTTTACGCTGCTGGCCACGCAGGTGATGAACCTGGCGTTTATCGGTCCGTTGAAACATGCCGGGTTGTCGCTGTCGATCGGGCTGGCTGCCTGCCTCAACGCCGCGCTGCTCTACTGGCAACTGCGCAAGCAGGATATTTTCCAGCCGCAGCCCGGCTGGTTGAGTTTCCTGGTGCGCCTGATTATTGCGGTTGTGGTGATGGCGGCGGCATTAATCGGCATGATGTACGTAATGCCTGACTGGGCCAGCGGGAATATGTTGTCGCGTTTACTGCGTCTGGCGGCGGTTTGTGCGGTTGGCGGCGGCGTCTATTTTGTGGTGCTGGGTGTTCTTGGCTTCCGCCCGCGCCACTTTTCCCGCAGGACGGCGCTGTAAAAAAACAAACAGAAAAACCCCGCGGCGCCAAGGCGCAGCGGGGTAAAGTAAATCAAAATCGAACCCCTAAATAATTCGAGCTGGATGACAAAAACGCAATGCGTTTTTGAACAGCACCTGTGCTGGCCCCGAAGGGGCGAGGCCCATTAAAGGGCCGAGTAACGCGGCAATCGAGCGAATCCCGATGAGCTTACTGAAGTAAGTGATTCGGGTGAACGAGTGCAGCCAACGCGCAGGCAGCTTGAAGTATGACGGGGGTCAGGCTTTGCGACTCACCGGAGCGGTGGTAATCGCATGACCGTCAGGACCATAAAATTTTTGTGACTGATAAGGCTTCAAGACTTGCAGCGCATGCTCGTTATGACTGATCTGATGGTTGAGCAACATACCGTTATGTAAATTGGTATCACGCAGTTTTACCGTCTGTTCCTGAATGGCCGCCCAGCGCCGTGCAAGCGCAGGGTGCTGGCTATAAGGCACGTGTGTGCCAGTGGCTTTCTCCGCGTCACGACGCATCTCTTCCAGGAAGTTGAGGGTAGCCAGTAAAGAGCTTTTATCCTCGGTAATTCGCTGTAATAAGCTGCTGTTGACCTGACCTGCCGAGAGCTGTTCTTGCTCTGCATTCATGACATCGGCCAGCGACGAAAGAACTTCAAGCATTTTATCAAGTGCGTTTTGCAGCTTATCCATGGGTTAATTACCTTGCAGTGAGTCTTTAGCTTCCTGAATCAGCGCGTCGGCAATTTTGCCGGTGTCCATTTTCAGTTCGCCGTTGCGAATTGCATTCTTCAGCTCTTCAACACGGGCGGTATTAATGTCCTGTGAGCTGGCTTTGCTCAACTGTGACTGTGCGCCGCTGAGAACAACCTGAGTACCGGTTGTGGTTTCAGTGGTTTTGCTTTCTGCTGCACGCGCTTTTGGCTGGGCAACATCATTGGTGTCACGTGACTGTACAGTGCTGGCTGGTTTCAATGCCTGGGTTCTGTCGATGCTCATATGCGCTCCTGTTAACTCAGACCTACGAGTCTGATGTTCAATATTCTAATAGTACAATGACCGTTATTAACACTATCGGCAGAACTGTAGCCTTCTTTAGTGGTTTATAGCGATATCAGAATATTCCCATTAGCGTCGACCTTACCCATCACTATCTGCCCTGAACTCATCCGAACTCTGACCGGTTGCGTGGCGGTGGCATTGTTCATTGCCTTGCCTTCGCTGCTGATATTAAAACCTTCGCCGCTGGCGGTCACGGTGACCATCTGGCCGGCTTTCACCCGCCACGGCTGGCGCATCATCATCATGGTCACTGGCTGGCCGGGATTGATATCGCGCAGGGCGACGGCACCGACCGCGTCAGCGGAACTCGTCAGGGTACGGGCGGGCAGGGTATCCAGTCGGCCCTGCTCCATCCGCATGTCGCTGGCGGCAATCGTCGCGCCGCGTGGCACCTGGCGGGTGGCAACCAGATACTCGCCACTAACTTGTACCTGAACCTGAATATAACGGCGATTTTGATCGCAATTGGCGGCAACGCTGATATTGCCCCACATACGGCTGTTGCCCGGCAGCGAAAACTGCGGCTGCTCACAGGCTGGCCACATGTTCTGCGGGGTTTTCACCACCACGGTGAGGTTATCGGCAGACTGCCCGCTTTGCCCATAGCGATTTTTAAAAAATTCATTCAGCTGTGCGTTAAGGTCGACGGCACTGGCAGAGACGCTTATCAGAGCCAGTAAAACGGCCAGTAGTCGTGTGAATCCTCGCATCAGAGACCCCCTTAATTTCAACATGGCACCGATTCTACCCTCAGATGCATATTGTCAAGGCGCAAATTAGCGACGGTTTTTAGCGCTATTCAAACGATAGCCCTTTCCCCCCCGAGATTATGCTGTCAGCTCTAAATTCTCACTTGCGGAGGACGCATGCTCGACAAACTGGACGCAGCACTACGGTTTAATACCGAAGCCCTGAACCTGCGTGCACAGCGACAGGAAATCCTGGCATCCAACATCGCCAATGCTGACACGCCGGGCTATCAGGCACGCGATATCGATTTCGCCAGCCAGATGAATAAGGTGCTGGAACAAGGGCGGGCGCAGGGTTCCGGGCTGTCGCTGGCGGTGACGTCGGCACGCCATATTCCTGCGGAAAATCTTCAACCTCCTTCGATGGACCTGATGTACCGCGTTCCTGACCAGCCTGCGCTGGACGGTAACACGGTCGATATGGACCGCGAACGTACAGAGTTTGCCGATAACAGTCTGAAATATCAGACGGATTTGATGGCTATCAGCAGTCAGATTAAAGGCATGATGTCTGTGCTACAGGGGCAATAACGATGGCACTTTTAAATATTTTCAATATTGCCGGTTCGGCAATGGCTGCACAGTCACAGCGTCTTAACGTTAGCGCCAGTAACCTGGCCAACGCCGACAGCGTTACCGGGCCAGATGGTCAGCCCTATGTGGCGAAGCAGGTAGTGTTTCAAACCGACGCGGCACCCGGCTCCCCGACCGGCGGCGTGAAAGTGGCGCAGGTGATCGATGATCCTGCCCCGGCGCGTCTGGTGTACGAACCCGGTAATCCGATGGCCGATGCCAAAGGTTACGTGAAAATGCCCAATGTGGATGTAGTAGGAGAAACGGTGAACACCATGTCGGCCTCGCGCAGTTATCAGGCCAACGTTGAGGTTTTAAACACCGTTAAACAGATGATGTTGAAAACCTTAACCATGGGTCAATAAGGAGCTTCCCGATGAGTATTGCTGTTGGTGTTAATGAAACACAGGCGTCCACCACGCTTAAATCCTCTTCGTCTTCTTCTGACACGTCAGCAGCAGACTTACAGAGTAACTTCCTGACGCTGCTGGTGACTCAGTTGCAGAACCAGGACCCGACCAACCCGATGGACAACAGTCAGTTGACCTCGCAGCTGGCGCAGATCAATACCCTGAGCGGTATTGAAAAACTGAACACGACTCTGGGATCGATTTCCGGGCAGATCACCTCTGGTCAGTCTTTACAGGCGTCAACCCTGATTGGTCACGGTGTGATGGTTAATGGTTCACAGGTTCTGGTGGGCAGCAGTACCTCCACGCCGTTTGGCGTTGAGCTGGCGCAGGCTTCTACCGCCACCACTGCCACCATTAAAGATTCAAGCGGCGCAGTGATTCAGACCATTGATCTGGGCGCACAGTCCGCCGGTGTGCATACCTTCCAGTGGGATGGTAAAGCGGCCGATGGCACCACGGCGGCCGATGGTAAATACACCGTTTCTATCAGCGCCAGCAATGCTACCGGCCAGCTGGTTGCGCAGCCGCTGAACTATGCCTACGTGAGCGGCGTCAGCAGTAATGCGAAAGGGGCTGTACTTGACCTTGGCACCATGGGTACTACCACCCTGGATAACGTACGTCAGATTATTTAATCCACTAATTTATGCTTCAGGAGTGACAACATGGGCTTTTCACAAGCGGTCAGCGGTTTAAACGCAGCATCCAGCAACCTCGACGTTATTGGTAACAACATTTCCAACTCCGCTACAGCGGGCTTTAAATCCAGCACCGTCGCGTTTGCTGATATGTTTGCCGGTTCCAAAGTCGGTCTGGGAACCAAGGTTGCGGCCGTGGTGCAGGACTTTAACGACGGTACCACCACCACCACCAGCCGTGGCCTTGATGTGGCGATCAGCCAGCAGGGTTTCTTCCGTATGGCGGACACCACCGGTGCCGTGTATTACAGCCGCAACGGCCAGTTCACGCTGGATGCAAACCGTAATATCGTTAACATGCAGGGCCTGCAGCTGACCGGCTATCCGGCCACCGGCACCCCGCCAACCATTCAGACGGGGGCTAACCCGGTGGCATTGAGCGTGCCAACCACCGCGATGTCAGCCAAGGCGACCACCACCGCAGCGATGACGGCCAACCTGAACTCGACGGATACTGTCAAAGCGGTAGGGACTTTAGATATCACCGACCCGACGACCTATAACGCCAAGTCATCAATGACCACCTATGACTCGCTGGGTAACTCACACACCATCAACCTGTACTTCAATAAGACCGCTGATAACAACTGGACGGTGACGCCATACGATGCGTCAACTGGCCTGAAAGGGACGGCGACTCCTCTGGTATTTGACAAGAGCGGTAATTTGACGACCCCAGCGAGCGGTCTGGTGAGCTACACCATGGATACGCTGAACGGTTCATTAGGTCCGACCGCGCTGAACGTTGATATCACCGGCAGCCTGCAGCAGAACAATGGCACCAGCACCTTTGGTAACCCCACTCAGAACGGTTACAAACCGGGTGAACTGACCAGCTACCAGATCAACGATGACGGCACCCTGATCGGTACCTATTCCAACGAACAGACTCAGGTACTGGGTCAGATCGTCCTGGCTAACTTCGCTAACCCGGAAGGCCTGAAATCAGAAGGTAACAACGTCTGGTCTGCGACGTCTTCTTCTGGTCAGGCGCTGACCGGCATCGCGGGTACCGGTAACCTCGGTACGCTGACCGCCGGTGCGCTGGAGTCGTCGAACGTGGATCTGAGTAAAGAGCTGGTGAACATGATCGTCGCGCAACGTAACTATCAGTCGAATGCGCAGACCATCAAAACTCAGGACCAGATTCTTAACACGCTGGTCAACCTGCGCTAATTCGGTTAACAGGATCGTTCTATGGATCACGCAATCTATACCGCAATGGGGGCTGCCAGTCAGACCCTCGATCAGCAGGCAGTGACGGCGGCCAACCTGGCCAACGCCGCAACACCGGGATTCCGTGCGCAGCTGAGTGCTGCGCGTGCGGTGCCGGTGGAAGGTTTGTCATTGCCTACCCGTACGCTGGTCACGGCCTCAACGCCGGGAGCAGATATGACTCAGGGCGCGCTGGACTATACCGAGCGTGCGCTGGACGTGGCGATGCAGGGTGACGGCTGGCTGGCGGTACAAACCGCCGACGGCACCGAAGCCTACACCCGCAACGGGAATATGGAAGTCAGCCCAGCCGGGCAGCTGACCGTACAGGGCAACGTGGTGATGGGCGATGGCGGACCGATTGCGGTTCCGCAGGGTTCTGAACTCACTATCGCGGCTGACGGTTCAATTACTGCGCTGAACCCGGGCGATGCGCCGAATGCAACGGTACAGCTGGGCAAGCTCAAACTGGTGAAAGCCACGGGTAACGAGTTGACGCGCGGCGATGACGGTATGTTCCGCGTTTCCGCCAGCGCGGTGGCACAACGTGGCGCCACCTTACCGCTCGACCCGACGATGAAAGTGATGCCGGGCGTTCTGGAAGGCAGCAACGTCAGTTCCACGCAGACCATGGTCGATATGATTGCCAACGCCCGTCGTTTCGAGATGCAGATGAAAGTCATTTCCAGCGTCGATGAAAACGAACAAAGAGCCAACCAGCTGCTGTCAATGAGCTGATAAGAGGAATAACACATGATCCGTTCTCTATGGATTGCCAAGACCGGCCTTGACGCCCAGCAGACCAATATGGACGTTATTGCCAACAACCTGGCAAACGTTAGCACCAACGGTTTTAAACGTCAGCGCGCGGTATTTGAAGATCTGATGTACCAGACCATGCGTCAGCCGGGTGCTCAGTCATCTGAACAGACCACGCTGCCTTCTGGTTTACAGATCGGTACGGGTGTGCGTCCGGTGGCGACTGAACGTCTGCATAACCAGGGCAACCTGTCACAGACCGATTCATCGAAAGATGTCGCGATCAGCGGTCAGGGTTTCTTCTCGGTACAGATGCCGGATGGGACTACCGCGTATACACGCGATGGTTCTTTCCAGACCGATCAGAATGGCCAGCTGGTCACCAACGGCGGTTTCCCGGTACAGCCAGCCATCACCATCCCTGCTAACGCCCTGAGCATGACCGTCAGCCGCGACGGTGTGGTGAGCGTGACGCAGCAGGGCCAGACTAACCCGATACAGGTAGGGCAGCTGACGCTGAGTACCTTTATCAATGACGCCGGTCTGGAAAGTATGGGTGAGAACCTTTACCAGGAAACGCAGGCTTCTGGTGCGCCAACGGAAAGCAACCCAGGCAACAATGGTGCCGGTACGCTGTACCAGGGCTATGTGGAAACATCGAACGTTAACGTAGCGGAAGAGCTGGTCAGCATGATCCAGACTCAGCGCGCTTACGAAATTAACAGTAAGGCTGTGAGCACTTCCGATCAGATGCTGGCGAAACTGACCCAGCTGTAAGTGTAAAACGGACAGATTGACCGTTACAGGTGCCGGGCTTGCCCGGCCCGTTAATAAAATATTCACGTAATGAAAGGTTTATATCCATGGCGCAGCAGATCTCATTGCCTGGACGTTTGTTGGTAGCCACGTTGCTGCTGACGCTTAACGGTTGTGCGTTAGTTCCCCGTAAGCCACTGGTCGAAGGCTCGACGACGGCCCAGCCGCTGCCTGCTTCGCCTGCACTGGTTAACGGTTCGATTTTTCAGGGTGTGATGCCAATGAACTACGGCTATCAGCCGCTGTTTGAGGATCGCCGCCCACGTAATATTGGCGACACATTAACCATCACGCTGCAGGAAAATGTCAGCGCGAGTAAGAGTTCTTCTGCCAATGCCGGACGTGATGGTACTTCCAGCTTCGGGTTGACTGCGACACCGCGCGCCCTGGTCGGACTGCTGGGTAGCGATAAGGCCACCTTCGCCGGAGAAGGGAAAAATGATTTTGCCGGGAAGGGGGGCGCGACAGCCAACAATACCTTTACCGGGACTATCACCGTTACCGTTAATCAGGTGCTGCCCAACGGCAACCTGAATGTGGTGGGTGAGAAACAGATTGAGATTAATCAGGGAACAGAGTTTATCCGCTTCTCCGGTGTGGTTAACCCACGCACGATTAGCGCCAGCAATAGCGTTGTTTCCACCCAGGTGGCAGATTCGCGCATTGAGTACGTCGGTAACGGCTACATTAATGAAGCGCAAACCATGGGCTGGCTGCAGCGGTTCTTCCTGAACATATCACCGATGTAAGAGGTTTTAATGCGTAATGTACTGATTCGATTTGCCCTGCTGCTGGCGGTGGGGTTTAGCACCCTGGCTCAGGCCGATCGTATACGCGATCTGACCACCGTCGGCGGCGTGCGAGATAACTCCCTGATTGGTTACGGCCTGGTCGTGGGGCTGGATGGAACGGGTGACCAGACGACCCAGACGCCGTTTACCACGCAGAGCCTGAGCAACATGCTTTCGCAATTAGGGATCACCGTTCCCGCTGGTACCAATATGCAGTTGAAAAACGTGGCTGCGGTGATGATTACCGCCAAACTGCCGGCCTTTGGTCGTCAGGGGCAGGTGCTGGATGTGGTGGTTTCCTCTATGGGTAACGCCAAAAGCCTGCGCGGCGGCACGCTGTTGATGACACCGTTGAAAGGGGTCGACAATCAGGTCTATGCGCTGGCGCAGGGTAACATTCTGATTGGCGGGGCCAGTGCCTCTGCCGGTGGCAGCAGTGTGCAGGTTAACCAGGTGAACGGTGGCCGTATTACTGGCGGTGCGACGATTGAACGTGAACTGCCGAATAACTTCGGGACCAGTAACGTGGTGAGTCTGTTCCTGAACCAGGAAGATTTCAGCATGGCGCAACGCATCAGCGATGCGATTAACAGCCGTGGCGGCTATGGCATGGCGCAGGCTATTGATGGTCGTACCGTGCAGATTCGCTCTACCGCAAACAGTACCTCTCAGGTGCGCCTGCTGGCCGATATTCAGAACATTGAAGTGTCCATGCCGATTCAGGATGCCAAAGTGATTATCAACTCACGCACCGGGTCGGTGGTGATGAACCGCGAAGTGAATCTGACGCAGTGTGCTATTGCGCAGGGTAATCTCTCGGTCACCGTTAATCAGACGCAGAATGTCAGCCAGCCAAACACGCCATTGGGCGGCGGTCAGACGGTGGTGACACCGCAGACGCAGATTGATATGCGTCAGACCGGCGGCGCGCTGCAAACCGTCAATGCTACCGCCAATCTGAACAGCGTCGTGCGGGCACTGAATGCGCTGGGTGCGACCCCGATTGATCTGATGTCTATTTTACAGTCAATGCAGAGCGCAGGTTGCCTGCACGCAAAACTGGAAATTATCTGATGAGCGACAACAGCCAGTCTCTGAGCAGCGCGGCGTATGACAGCCGCTCGCTGAACACCCTGAAACGGTTAGCCGGAAATGACCCGAAAGCGCATGCGCGCGAAGTGGCAAAACAGGTCGAAGGGATGTTTGTACAAATGATGTTGAAAAGCATGCGCCAGGCGCTGCCACAGGATGGCCTGATGAGCAGTGAACAGACGCGGCTTTATACCTCAATGTACGATCAGCAGATTGGCCAGCAGATCGGGGCGAAAGGCCTCGGTCTGGCTGACCTTATCGTGAAGCAGATGGAAGGGCAGAAGCCGCTGGATGAGAAAGCAGGCACGGTGCCCATGCCGCTGGATAAGAGCTTTATCAACACGTTGCCACCGCTGGCGATGGAACAAATCGTCCGTAAAGCGGTGCCGCGTTTCTCCAGCGCAGAGATGCCGCTGTCAGGTGACAATGGTGACTTTATCGCGATGCTGTCGAAGCCAGCACAGGCGGCGAGTGAGAAAAGTGGTATTCCTCATCACCTGATTCTGGCCCAGGCCGCACTCGAATCGGGTTGGGGCCAGCGCCAGATCCTGACGCGTGACGGCAAGCCCAGTTATAACGTCTTTGGTATTAAAGCGACGGGCAGCTGGCAGGGTAAAACCACCGATGTGATGACCACCGAATTTGAGAACGGTGAAGCGAAAAAGGTGAAGCAAAAATTCCGCGTTTACGACTCCTATTTCGATGCCCTGAACGACTACGTCAAGCTGCTGAGTAACAACCCACGCTATGCGGCTGTGACCACCGCATCCTCACCTGAACAGGGCGCGCAGGCGTTGCAGGCTGCGGGTTATGCCACCGATCCTAAATATGCGCAAAAGCTGGTCGGTATGATCCAGCAGTTCAAGAATATGGGTGAGAAAGTGGTCAAAGCCTACAGCCAGGATATCGGCGATTTGTTTTAAATTTTTCGGGGAAATGCTCAAGTTTGCCCCGGTTTAACCGATAACCTTTTCAGGCCGGAATGACCTTAATCCCTTCCCGGCAAACGATTCGTCAATGCTGGCTCTGCAGTTGCCGGTGAACAAGGAACCGAAATGGCAAACTTAATTAATACCGCGATGAGCGGGTTAAGCGCCGCATCTGCTGCGCTGAACACCACCAGTAACAACATTACTAACTATGCCGTTACCGGTTATTCACGCCAGACCACCGTGCTGGCTCAGGCCAGCAGTACCCTGAACGGCGGCAGTTACTATGGTAACGGTGCTAATGTCTCCACGGTGTATCGTGAGTATGACCAGTTCATCACCAACCAGCTGCGTGCGGCCAGCGCTCAATCCAGCGCCATTACCACGCAGTACAGCCAGCTTTCCAGTATTGACGACATGCTGTCCAGCACCACCAACACACTGTCGACCAATATGCAGGACTTCTTCAGCTCGCTGCAGACGCTTTCCAGCAACGCCAGCGACTCTTCTTCCCGCCAGGCCGTTATCGGCAAAGCAGAAGGGCTGGTCAATCAGTTCAAAGTCACTGACACCTATTTGACCAACCTTGACAGCAGTGTGAACACGTCGTTGAAAGCCACTGTTGAGCAGGTCAACAACTACGCCAAACAGATCGCTAACGTTAACCAGCAGATCATCAAACTGAAAGGTGCGGGCGGCGGCAATGAGCCGAACGATTTGCTCGATCAGCGCGATCAGCTGGTCAGTGAACTGAATAAGCTGGTCGGCGTTAACGTCACCCAGCAGGATGGCGGTAGTTACAATATCTCCGTGGGTAACGGCATTTCTCTGGTTCAGGGCGACACTTACAGTCAACTGGCCACCGTGCCTTCCAGTGCCGATCCATCGCGTAATACGATCGCGACCGTTGATTCTGTGACGGGCCAAAAAGTCGAGATTTCGGAAAAACTGATCACGACAGGTTCTCTGGGGGGATTACTGGCATTCCGCAGCGATCTTGACAGCGTGCGCAACCAGGTGGGTCAACTGGCGATGGCGCTGGGCACCAGCTTCAATACTCAGCATGAATTGGGTAAAGACATTGATGGTGCAGTTGGCGGTGCTTTCTTCGCCCTCGGCAGCCCATCCGTGATCTCGAACGCCAAAAATACCGGCAGTGCGAATCTGACTGCAACCTGGGCAGATACGACAGTCGTACAGGCATCGAACTACACCGTCAGTTATGACGGGACTAACTGGACGGCAACTCGCCTGTCAGATAACACCAAATCCCCGGTCACGGTTGATGCAACGGCTCAAACGCTGTCGTTTGATGGTCTTTCTGTGGCGTATGACACGCTGCCAGCGGCTAAAGACAGTTTCACCATCAAGCCCGTGTCGAGTGTGGTGACCGGGATGAGTGTGCTGGTGACCGAAGAAGCCAAGCTGGCTGCGGCCAGCTCGACCGGCGGTGAAAGTAACAATGAAAACGTACAAAAGCTGTTGGGTCTGCAAACAGCCAATGTGATAAACGGCAAAAGTACACTGACGCAGGCGTATGCCAGCCTGGTGGCCAATGTCGGTAACAAAACCAGCACGCTGGAAACCACCAGCACCACGCAGGCAGCGGTGGTTACGCAGCTGACTAACCAACAGCAGTCGGTGTCCGGGGTTAACCTCGATGAAGAGTATTCCAACCTTACGCGCTATCAGCAGTACTACATGGCCAACGCCCAGGTATTGCAGACCGCTTCTACTATTTTTCAGTCACTCCTCAGTGCTGTCAGCTAATTTTCAGAGGAACTAACCCATGCGACTCAGTACCGGCATGATCTATGACCAGCAGATGCGCGGCATCCAGACCTCTCAGTCTAGCTGGCTGAAAGTAGGTGAGCAGCTCTCTACGGGTAACCGTGTTAACCGGCCGTCCGATGACCCGGTGGCTGCAGCACAGGCGGTTGTGGTGTCTCAGGCTCAGGCCGAAACCGCGCAGTTCAAAACGGCGCGTGTGTTTGCTACGCAGAACCAGTCCACTGAAGACACCACGCTTGCTCAGGTGGTTGATGTGATTATCACCGCCAAGACCACCGTAGTCGCCGCGTCGAACGGGATTTTATCTGATGATGACCGTGCCTCTTATGCCACGCAGTTAGAAGGTATTCGCGCGCAGTTGCTCAACCTGGCGAACAGTACCGATGGCAATGGTCGCTATGTCTTTGCCGGTTATGAAAGCGATAAAGCACCTTTCACCACCGATGCCACTACAGGTGATACCACCTATAACGGCGGCCTGACGGCGATTACACAGAAAGTGGATTCCAGTCGTACGCTGACCATTAACCATACCGGTAATCAGGTATTCGACTCGCTGACCAGCAACGCAGTGAAAGAGCCTGACGGTACAACCGGCGAAAGCAATATCTTCACCATCCTGGATACGGCGATTAAGTCACTGAAAGTACCGTTGAAAGATGCCGATCAAACGGCGGTTGATGCCGAGGCCTTGCAGATGGGCAAAGCTAACCGTGGTTTAGGCAATGCGATGGAAAACGTCTCCAAAGTGCGTTCTGAGATCGGGACCAATCTGGATGAGCTGGGAAAACTGGATGCGAAAGGTGACGATACTACGCTGAACCTGAAAACGCAGATGAGTGGGCTGATCGGTGCTGATACTACTGAGACCATCTCCAGCTACACCATGCAGCAGGCAGCCTTACAGGCTTCCTACACCGTGTTCCAGCAGATGTCCAAACTGTCTCTGTTCAAGATGAATTCATAGACTGACTTCTAAGATTTGAGCGTGCTTAAACCGGGTACGTTCAGTTTCTCCCGCTGACAGCGACCAAATGCTGACAGCGGGTTTTTTTTGTCTGCTATTCCCCTCAGTACCGGCGTGGCCCGCCCCTTTCAATGACTTGTCGATGATGTATTGGTGGCTATGATTCGCCAGGCTGATGACAGCCGGTGTACGCATGCTCGCAGCGCGTCGTTCTTAACGCTTTGGCACAACAGCGTTGCGCACATCGGGAAGAGCCGTGCGTTGAACAGCCAGGAGAGGGGAAAGGGGATAAAAAAAGCCCCGGCCGGATGGCCAGGGCTTGGTTGACGCGTTATCAGGTATTACGGGCGGGTTGCCGGAGCAGTCGCCTGATGAGTCGCAGCGTGACCGCCTGCTGAACCTTTACCTTCAAAGTTAAAGTCCGGACGCACCCAGTCGCTCTGACTTGGTGCTTCTGGCTGATAAGCCGGAGCCGGTGCTTTCGTCATTGGTGCGGTGGCATGATGCGGAGCGATGGCCTGTGCAGGTTCAGCCGCAACCGGTGCAGCCGCGACAGGTTCATCACGGGCAGGAACCGGAGCGTGTGGCTCGCTGGTTGCCACAGTTTGCTGTGCCGCAGTCACTTCCGGCGCATGTAGCACCTCGGCAACCTGCTGCTCAACTTCAGGGCTGACTTCAACCTGAGCAACGCGGGCAATATCAGCCGCCTGCTGGGTTTCTTCCACGATATCTGCAACAGCATCAACCGCGGCGAACGCTGGCTCAGGCTGAACATCTTCTACAGGCGTCGCTTCGGCAGCAGTCTCTTCCGCGACAACTTCGTCAGCGGCGGAAATCACGGCAGGTTCTTCGTTAACCGGTGCATCGATGGCCGCCGTCTCTTCAGCAATCACCGGTGTGATTTCTGGCTGCGGTTCGACATGCAGCACGGGTTCTGCCTGCTGTGCGACGGGTGCTTCATGCACAGGGGTTTCAGCAACAGGCTCGGCGGCAACGATATTGTCTACCGCGCTAACGGCTGCAACAGCGGCAGTTGTTTCTGCAACAGGTGCTTCAACTTCTGCGTGACCGTAAGGAGGGACCACTGAATGGCCATGCTCTTCATGCGTTTCATGATCGCTTGTCTGAGCAACCGGATAAGAAACCCACACCTTACCTGATGCCATTTCTGGCGATGCAGCAGCGTTAGACAGCGGCATTGGTGACTGTGTTGGGTAACGCTCATCACGGTAACGGCGACGACGCTGACCGCTCACACGCAGGTGGCGTGGAGAGCGACGTGAACGGCGTGGCATATTATTGCCATCACGATCGTCGTGGTCGTCAGACTCGGCGACAGGTTCGTTAACCACTGGCGTTGCTGCCGGAGTCACCGCTTCTTCTTGCGGTTCAAACGAGCGCGCAGCGGTCTGTTCAGCGGTTTCGATACGCACTTTCTGGTTCAGCTGGCGCGGTTTACGGCGCGGCATCACCTGTACGTTCTCTTCCTGTGTTTCCAGATTTTCTACGGCTTCGATGATCGGTTCAACGATGCTCTCTTCCTGCACAACCGGACGTTTTTCTTCCTGGTTCTGACCAGGACGACGGCGCTGGCGATCCTGACGAGGCTGACGCGGTTGTGAGGTTTCACTGCGTTCAAATTCGTCTGGCACCATACGCTCGCTACGGGTATCCGCCTGCGGTGCGTTGCGCTTGTTGGTGTTGTTACGACGGTTGTCATCACGGCCACCTTCACGCGCTTCGTTGTTACGTTCGCGTGGTGCACGTTCAGTACGCTCACCGTTGCGCTCGTTACGTTCGCCGTTGCGCTCGTTACGGTCGTTACGTTCGCCGTTACGGTCGTTACGTTCGCCGTTGCGGTCATTACGTTCGCCGTTACGGTCGTTACGTTCGCCATTGCGATCGCTACGGTCCGCATTACGGTCGCCATAACGTTCACCACGTTCACCGTTGCGGTCGCGACGGTTATTGTTCTGGCGGCGGTTATTACGACGTTCACCCCGTGGCGCAGCGGTTTCGGCCGCTTTTTCTTCAACAACAGGCGGCTGCGGCTGTTCGGCAGGTTTCTCTTCCGCTGCGAACAGTTTTTTCAACCCGTTGAAGAAGCGGCTAACCAGGCCCGGCTGTGCAGCCGCGGCAGGTGCTTTCACTTCAGGTTGTGCAACCGGGCTGGTGGCAGCAACTTCTGCGATTTCTTCCTGTGGTGCTGGCGGCGCATCTGGCATTACGAAAGCGGCGAGGGCTGGTTGCTCAGGGCGCTTGCGCTCAGCGTGTTCTTCTTCAGAAGGCAACGCCATTTCTGCTTCGTGCAGTTTAGGCAGGTGATAACTGAGAGTTTGTGTCTCTTCACCACTGCGCACGCGCAGAACGGAGTAGTGCGGTGTCTGCATATTATCGTTTGGTACGATAATGGCACGCACGCCGCCCTGACGTTTTTCAATGGCGCTAACCGCTTCACGCTTCTCGTTCAGCAGGTATGACGCAACCTGAACCGGTACGATGGCATGAACTTCTTTGGTGTTCTCTTTCAGCGCTTCTTCTTCAATCAGGCGCAGAATGGATAACGCCAGCGATTCATTATCACGAATGGTGCCGGTGCCGCTACAGCGCGGGCAGACGTGATGGCTGGATTCACCCAGCGACGGGCTTAGACGCTGACGCGACATTTCCAGCAGGCCGAAGCGTGAAATATGGCTAATCTGAATACGAGCACGATCCTGACGCACGGCTTCACGCAGGCGGTTTTCTACCGCACGCTGGTGGCGAACCGGGGTCATATCGATAAAGTCGATAACGATCAGTCCACCAAGGTCACGCAAGCGCAGCTGGCGGGCAATTTCATCGGCCGCTTCCAGGTTGGTGTTAAACGCCGTTTCTTCGATATCGCCGCCGCGAGTGGCGCGTGCGGAGTTGATATCGATAGCGGTCAGCGCTTCAGTGGAGTCAATAACAATCGATCCGCCAGAAGGCAGACGCACTTCACGCTGGAATGCAGATTCGATCTGCGATTCGATTTGATAATGGCTGAACAACGGGATTTCACCGGTGTACAGTTTAATTTTGCTGCTGAAATCCGGACGACCCAACGCGGCGATATGCTGGCGAGCCAGTTCAAGCACTTTAGGGTTGTCGATCAGGATTTCGCCGATGTCCTGGCGCAGATAGTCGCGGAAGGCACGTACAATAACGTTGCTTTCCTGATGGATCAGGAATGGAGCAGGGCGGCTGTCAGCGGCTTTCTTGATGGCTTCCCAGTGTTTCAGGCGGAAGCTGAGATCCCACTGTAGCGCATCAGCTGATTTGCCTACACCGGCGGTGCGTACAATCAGGCCCATGCCGTCAGGCAGTTCCAGCGCTGAGAGCGCTTCTTTCAGTTCAGTGCGGTCATCGCCTTCGATACGGCGTGAAATACCGCCCGCACGTGGGTTGTTTGGCATCAGAACCAGATAACTTCCCGCCAGGCTGATAAAGGTGGTGAGGGCTGCGCCTTTATTACCACGTTCTTCTTTATCGATCTGAACAATGACTTCCTGACCTTCGCGCAGTACATCCTTAATATTTGGACGACCGTGAGAGTTGTAATTAGCTGGGAAGTATTCGCGGGAAATTTCTTTCAGAGGTAGGAAACCGTGCCGTTCAGCGCCGTAATCAACGAAAGCCGCTTCAAGGCTGGGTTCAATGCGAGTGATCTTGCCTTTGTAGATGTTGGCTTTTTTCTGTTCGTGTCCAGGGCTTTCAATATCCAGATCGTACAGACGTTGTCCATCCACGAGGGCAACACGCAACTCTTCCTGCTGAGTTGCGTTTATCAACATTCTTTTCATCGTAACTTACTCATTATTCTTACATTAGTGACAAAGCTGCGGGCAAAGTAACGCTGGACATGAAAACCGATGACCCCGTGTCTCATCGCAAAGCCGTCAACCTCCCGGTTGTCAGCAGCTAAAGGGGTGCAAATACTCGGTAGCCTGTTTTACATATGGAAAAACAGCGCTTTTAAGGGGGAGCCGCCAGTAGAATACCAGGTGAACCAATCCCGTTTTATCGTCCAGGCTGCAACCCGCAGCCCGCTAAATGCCTGATTGCACAATACGTCTTACGCCATTGCTGCGTGTATGGGCTATCCGGCAAAATTTCTCACCCTTCATCTTTCGAGCCGCAGCCTTTTTAGCTGCTCTCATTCACCCCAAATACCGACTTATGTCTGTTTTCGGGGATTCTTTCGCTTGCCGCCTCGCTGCAACACGAAATCTATTGGGTGTACGCTAACTATTCCCTTACGTTCGCAAGTCTTAGCGTCAAAAACGGAGATATTATTCCATTGCTAAGGTGGTGATCGCAAGGTGACTTTATCCGCGTTGAGAGGTTTCTCTCAGCTTTTAGAACGTATTGCAGTGCTTTTCAGCAGATTGTCTAAAAACCGGTCACAACTTCCTGCGGTAACCGTCTCCGTCAGTTAAGCACAGAAAAAGAGGTGGCGCTATCACAGCGCACTATTTAGAATCGCCAACCATGAAAACCAATACTCCAGCCGTACATTTTATTGCCATTTCTGCTGATGAAGCAGGACAGCGCATCGATAACTTTTTACGCACCCAGTTAAAAGGGGTGCCGAAAAGCATGATTTATCGCATTTTGCGTAAAGGCGAAGTGCGGGTGAACAAGAAACGCGTCAAACCGGAATACAAGCTGGAGGCCGGTGATGAGCTGCGCATTCCCCCCGTGCGGGTAGCGGAGCGTGAAGATGATAATGTGTCACCTAAGCTGGCGAAGGTGGCCGCACTGGAACACGCTATCATTTATGAAGACGAACACATCCTCGTGATGAACAAACCGTCCGGCACCGCCGTACACGGTGGCAGTGGTCTGAGTTTCGGTGTCATTGAAGGGCTGCGTGCGTTGCGCCCCGATGCGCGCTTCCTGGAGTTAGTGCACCGCCTGGATCGCGACACTTCCGGGGTGTTGCTGGTGGCCAAAAAACGCTCCGCGCTGCGTTCGCTGCATGAGCAGCTGCGTGAGAAGGGGATGCAGAAGGATTACCTCGCACTCGTGCGCGGGCAGTGGCCATCTCATGTAAAAGCGGTCCGTGCACCTTTACTGAAAAATATTCTGCAAAGCGGTGAGCGCATTGTGAAGGTGAACAGTGAAGGCAAGCCGTCTGAGACGCTGTTTAAAGTAGAAGAGCGTTATGCCATGGCCACGCTGGTAAAAGCCAGTCCGGTCACCGGGCGTACTCACCAGATCCGCGTACATACATTACACGCAGGGCACCCGATTGCGTTTGACGATCGCTACGGCGAAGCAGACTTTGACCAGCAACTGAGTGGAACCGGGTTGAAACGCCTGTTCCTGCATGCAGCCGCGCTGCGCTTCACGCACCCGAATACCGGGGAAGTGATGCGCGTGGAAGCGCCCCTGGACAACGAACTGAAACGTTGTCTGGAGATTCTGCGTAAACAGCATCCGGCGACCTGATCGCAGGTGCTGCGCTTTTCCAGGGTCAGGTACGTCTGACCCTGGCGGGGCGCTATACCTGCTGTGACAGCAACGGGTCAACACCGGCGTTTCTCAGCATCTCACACAGCGCAATCAGCGGTAGCCCTACGAGCGTATTAGGGTCACGCCCTGACAGGCGATCAAACAGTGTGATACCCAGCCCTTCACTTTTAAAGCTTCCTGCACAGTTAAGCGGCTGCTCTTTACTGATGTAGGCCGCAATCTCTGCGTCACTCAGTGTACGAAAATCGACGCTAAAGGGCTCACAAAGCACCTGCAATGATGCGTTGCGGCTGTCGTAGAGCGCCAGACCGGTATAAAACACCACGCTGTGACCGCTGGCTGCACGCAGTTGCTCCTGTGCCCGTGCGGTTGTATGAGGTTTGCCAAAAATTTTCCCGGCCACTACGCAGACCTGATCGGAACCAATAATTAGGTGATCGGGGTAGTCTTCGGCCAGTGCCTGCGCCTTGGCGGTAGCCAGTCGTACCACCAGTTCAGTGGCATCTTCATCGGCTAGCGGGGTTTCATCCACCTCTGGAGCCGCAGTGATAAACGGCAGTTCAAGTTTGGTCAATAAGGCTTTTCGATAGCTTGATGTGGAGGCTAATACCAGGTGCCGCATAATTTTTTCCAGAATATATAGCGAATCAGTGTCAGGCATTTTAAACTATGCGCCGCACTGGATGCGAATCATGGGTGAAAGATGCCGTAAAACGGCCTTTTTCTTTGACTCTATGTCGTTACAAAGTTAATATGCGCGCCCTATGCAAAAGGTAAAATTACCCCTAACTCTCGATGCGGCTCGTACCGCTCAAAAACGCCTGGACTACCAGGGTGTTTACACCCCTGAACAGGTTGAGCGGATTGCCGAGTCGGTAGTGAGTGTGGACAGTGATGTAGAATGTGTTATGTCGTTCGCGATTGACGAGCAGCGTCTGGCAGTACTGAAAGGTACGGCCGAAGTTTCAGTGACGCTGTGCTGCCAACGCTGCAACAAGACTTTTCCACAGCACGTCCACGTATCGTACTGTTTCAGCCCGGTCGTCACTGACGAACAGGCCGAAGCACTGCCGGAAGCGTACGAGCCGATCAACGTCAACGAGTTTGGCGAAACCGATCTGCTGGCAATGGTTGAGGATGAAATCATTCTCGCCCTGCCTGTCGTTCCGGTGCATGATTCTGAACACTGTGAAGTGTCCGAGGCGGACATGGTCTTTGGTCAGTTGCCTGAAGAGGCAGAAAAACCAAACCCATTTGCCGTATTAGCCAGTTTAAAGCGTAAGTAATAGGAGTAAGGTCCATGGCCGTACAACAGAATAAACCAACCCGTTCCAAACGTGGCATGCGTCGTTCACACGATGCGCTGACCACAGCAGCTCTTTCCGTAGATAAAGTTTCTGGCGAAACTCATCTGCGTCACCACATCACTGCGGATGGTTACTACCGCGGTCGCAAGGTCATCGTTAAGTAATTCCGCGGTTCGCGGCGCTACCTTGACACGTTTGACCCTGGCGATAGATGCCATGGGCGGGGATTTCGGTCCCTGCGTGACAGTGCCTGCATCACTGCAGGCACTGGCCTTAAATCCGCATCTGCATCTCCTTCTGGTCGGCGATCCCGACATCATCACGTCATTACTTGCCAAAGCTGATTCTGCCCTCAAGGTACGTCTGCAGATCATTGCTGCCGAATCGGTTATTGCCAGTGATGCCAGACCTTCGCAGGCGATCCGCGCCAGTCGTGGAAGCTCTATGCGCGTCGCGCTGGAGCAGGTGAAATCAGGGCAGGCTCAGGCCTGTATCAGTGCAGGCAATACCGGTGCGCTGATGGGATTAGCTAAATTATTATTAAAACCGCTGGACGGCATTGATCGCCCGGCGTTGATGACCGTGTTACCGCATCAGCAATACGGGAAAACCGTGGTGCTGGATTTAGGCGCTAATGTCGATTCTGACAGTGCTATGCTGGTGCAGTTTGCCGTTATGGGCGCGGTAATGGCCGAGGAAATCTTAGCCATCGACCGACCGAGAGTGGCACTGCTTAATATTGGTCAGGAAGAGACTAAAGGGTTGAGTTCAATACGCGAAGCTGCGGCAATACTGCGTGCATCGCCAGAACTTAACTATATTGGATACCTCGAGGGTAACGACCTTCTCACCGGTAAGACAGACGTGCTTGTTTGCGATGGTTTCGTGGGCAATGTCACGCTGAAAACGATGGAAGGTGTGGTAAGAATGTTTCTTTCGCTGTTGAATTCACAGGGCGAAGGTAAAAAGAAAGCCTGGTGGCTGAGATTGCTGGGACGCTGGATTAAGAAGCGTCTGGCAAAGAAATTCGGCCATCTCAATCCCGACCAGTACAATGGCGCCTGCCTGTTAGGATTACGTGGCACTGTGATTAAGAGTCACGGAGCGGCGAATCAACGCGCATTTACTGTGGCGATCCAACAGGCAGAGCAGGCGGTGCGGCGGCAAGTTCCCGAGCGGATTGCTGCGCGCCTTCAAGCTGTATTACCTAAGAGTGACTAAGCGTACATGTATACGAAGATTATCGGTACGGGCAGCTATTTGCCCGAGCAGGTGCGGACTAACGCCGATCTGGAAAAAATGGTAGAAACGTCGGATGAGTGGATTGTGACTCGTACCGGCATTCGTGAACGTCGTATTGCCGGCCCGGACGAAACCGTGGCAACCATGGGCTTCCATGCGGCCGCGCGGGCGCTGGAGATGGCCGGTATCGATAAAAATGATATCGGTCTGATCGTGGTAGCGACCACCTCGTCCAGCCACGCATTCCCAAGCTCAGCATGTATGATCCAGCAGATGCTGGAAATTGATGATGCCGCCGCCTTCGACCTCGCCGCCGCCTGCGCAGGCTTCACTTATGCGCTGAGTGTGGCCGATCAGTACATTAAAAATGGTGCAGTGAAACACGCGCTGGTGATCGGTGCTGATGTTCTCGCGCGTATGCTCGATCCTGAAGATCGTGGCACCATTATCCTGTTTGGTGATGGCGCAGGCGCAGTAGTACTGGGTGCCAGCGAAGAGCCGGGAATTATCTCTACTCATCTGCATGCCGATGGCCGTTATGGCCAGTTGCTGACGCTACCTAATCAGGATCGTGCAAATCAGGACACCCCAGCTTACGTCACCATGGCGGGCAACGAAGTGTTCAAGGTTGCTGTGACCGAACTGGCTCACATTGTTGATGAAACGCTGGAAGCCAATAAGCTTGATCGCTCTGCTATCGACTGGCTGGTGCCGCATCAGGCAAACCTGCGTATTATCAGTGCCACTGCCCGTAAACTGGGTATGGACATGGATAAAGTCGTTGTGACGCTCGATCGTCATGGCAATACCTCGGCGGCCTCTGTGCCGACCGCACTAGATGAAGCGGTACGTGATGGCCGTATTCAACGTGGTCAGTTGATTCTGCTGGAAGCTTTTGGTGGCGGGTTTACCTGGGGTTCAGCACTGGTTCGCTTTTAATTAAGCAAAAAATAGCGATTAACAGGAAATCACAATGACGCAATTTGCAATGGTCTTCCCGGGACAGGGATCGCAAACGGTAGGTATGTTGGCCGATCTGGCTGCAACGAATCCGCTTGTGGAAAAAACCTTCCGTGAAGCTTCTGATGCACTCGGTTACGATCTCTGGCAGTTGGTACAACAAGGCCCTGCTGAAGAATTGAACAAAACCTGGCAAACTCAGCCTGCTTTACTCGCCGCTTCTGTTGCCATTTTCCGCGTTTGGCAGGAAAAAGGCGGAAAAGCGCCGTCAATGCTTGCAGGGCACAGCCTGGGTGAGTACAGTGCGCTGGTTTGTGCAGGTGTGATGGCGTTTGCTGATGCGATTAAGCTGGTTGAACTGCGCGGCAAACTGATGCAGGAAGCCGTTCCGGAAGGAACGGGCGCGATGCAGGCGATTATTGGTTTGGACGATGCGTCCATTGCAAAAGCGTGCGAAGAGTCTGCTCAGGGGCAAGTTGTCTCACCAGTGAACTTTAACTCACCGGGTCAGGTTGTGATTGCCGGTAACAAAGAAGCTGTCGAACGTGCGGGTGCTGCCTGTAAGGCCGCCGGTGCGAAGCGCGCACTGCCGCTGCCTGTCAGCGTGCCGTCACACTGTGCGCTGATGAAGCCTGCGGCGGATAAACTAGCAGCAGCACTTGAACAGCTGACTTTCAACGCGCCTGCCTTCCCGGTAGTGAACAACGTTGATGTGAAGTGCGAGACGTCAGCAGAAGCCATCCGCAGTGCGCTGGTTCGCCAGCTGTACAATCCAGTGCGCTGGACCGGATGTGTAGAATTTATGGCCGGGCAGGGCGTAACGTCGCTGCTGGAAGTGGGTCCGGGTAAAGTTCTGACCGGGCTGACTAAACGTATTGTTGACACCCTGACGGCGGCGGCGGTAAACGACCAGGCCAGCCTGACAGCGGCGCTTGAACAATAACACGGAGATAAACATGAACTTCGAAGGTAAAATTGCGCTGGTAACCGGCGCAAGCCGTGGAATCGGCCGTGCAATTGCAGAAACCCTGGTGGCACGTGGTGCCAAAGTTGTGGGTACTGCGACCAGCCAAAGTGGCGCCGACGCTATCAGTACCTATCTGGGTGATAACGGGAAAGGCCTGCTTCTGAACGTGACCGACAGCGCATCGATTGAGAGCGTATTGGAAAATATTCGCGCCGAATTTGGCGAAGTGGACATTTTAGTCAATAATGCAGGCATCACGCGTGATAATCTTCTGATGCGCATGAAGGACGATGAGTGGCAGGATATCCTGGACACTAATCTGACTTCAGTATTCCGTCTTTCAAAAGCGGTAATGCGTGCCATGATGAAAAAACGTGCGGGTCGAATTATTACCATTGGCTCCGTAGTTGGAACAATGGGTAATGCGGGTCAGGCAAACTATGCGGCAGCAAAAGCAGGTTTGATTGGCTTTAGCAAATCACTGGCGCGTGAAATCGCGTCCCGTGGTATTACTGTTAACGTCGTGGCACCTGGTTTCATTGAAACCGACATGACGCGTGCACTGAGCGAAGATCAGCGTGCGGGCATTCTGGCGGAAGTTCCTGCAGGTCGCCTCGGCGGCGCGCAGGAGATCGCTAATGCCGTTGCATTTTTAGCCTCTGACGAGGCAGCGTACATCACTGGTGAAACGCTGCACGTCAATGGCGGAATGTACATGGTCTGATAATCACGAAAATTATTTGCGTTATTTGGGGTGAAGGCCGCAGAATAGCGTAAAATCGTGGTTGGACCAGCCGGGATTTAGTTGCATCTTTTTCAACATTTTATACACTACGAAAACCATCGCGAAAGCGAGTTTTGATAGGAAATTTAATAGTATGAGCACTATCGAAGAACGCGTTAAGAAAATCATTGGCGAGCAGCTGGGCGTTAAGCAGGAAGAAGTTGTTAATACTGCCTCTTTTGTAGAAGATCTGGGCGCTGATTCTCTTGATACCGTTGAGCTGGTAATGGCTCTGGAAGAAGAGTTCGATACCGAGATTCCGGACGAAGAAGCTGAGAAAATCACTACCGTTCAGGCTGCTATTGATTACATCAATGGTCACCAGGCATAAGTGAGCATCTCCAGGCGGTCGCTCGACCGCCTGAGTTTTATCTGAACGCCCCACACAGTGTCAACTTTTCCCTCTCTGGAGGACGAACGTGTCTAAGCGTCGTGTAGTTGTGACTGGTCTTGGCATGTTGTCTCCTGTCGGCAATACCGTAGAGTCCACCTGGAATGCTCTTGTTGCCGGTCAGAGTGGCATCAGCCTCATCGACCATTTTGATACTAGTGCCTACGCAACACGTTTTGCTGGCTTAGTAAAAGATTTTAATTGTGATGAATTCATCTCGCGCAAAGATCAGCGCAAGATGGACGCCTTCATCCAATATGGAATTGTTGCTGGCATTCAAGCCATGCAGGATTCCGGCCTGGAAATCACCGAAGAGAACGCTGATCGTATTGGCGCTGCAATTGGCTCCGGCATTGGCGGTCTTGGTCTTATTGAAGAAAACCACACCTCTCTGGTGAATGGTGGCCCACGTAAAATCAGCCCGTTCTTTGTTCCTTCGACCATTGTTAACATGATTGCGGGTCACCTGACGATCATGTTTGGCATGAAAGGCCCAAGTATCTCCATCGCAACTGCCTGTACTTCTGGCGTGCATAACATTGGTCACGCTGCACGTATCATCGCCTATAACGATGCTGATGTTATGCTGGCGGGTGGTGCTGAAAAAGCCAGTACGCCTCTGGGTGTCGGTGGATTTGGTGCAGCACGTGCGCTTTCTACCCGCAACGACAACCCGCAGGCGGCAAGCCGTCCGTGGGACAAAGATCGTGACGGCTTTGTACTGGGTGATGGTGCAGGTCTGGTGGTGTTGGAAGAGTATGAGCACGCGAAAAAACGCGGAGCGAAAATCTACGCTGAAATCGTCGGGTTTGGTATGAGCAGCGATGCTTACCACATGACCTCTCCACCGGAAAACGGTGCGGGTGCTGCGCTGGCGATGGTGAATGCACTGAAAGATGCACAACTGTCACCTGAGCAAATCGGCTATATCAATGCGCATGGCACCTCGACGCCGGCCGGAGATAAAGCAGAAACGCAGGCAGTGAAATCAGTCTTTGGTGCCAGCGCGAAAAGCGTGATGGTCAGCTCGACGAAATCCATGACCGGTCACCTGTTAGGTGCTGCGGGCGCGGTGGAGTCGATCTTCACTATTCTTGCCTTACGCGACCAGGTCGTTCCACCAACCATCAATCTGGATAATCCAGATGAAGGTTGTGATCTTGATTTTGTTCCGCACACGGCGCGTCAGACGAAAGGTCTGGAGTACACTCTGTGTAACTCCTTCGGATTCGGCGGTACTAACGGTTCGCTTATTTTCCGTAAGATCTGAGTTTGTTCTGTCCGATTGAAAGGCCCGCACAGTGCGGGCCTTTTTTTATTCTGGTCTTCAGTGAGCGACAATCAGATGATTCTGGCGGGATTGGCAGGTAATCTTGGCAGAGGGCGATAACGGAGAGTGAACATGATGTGGGTCAATGGTGACACGCGCGACAATATCGATATCCGCGATCGCGCAGTGCAGTTCGGCGATGGGTGTTTTACCACGGCGCGTGTTCAGCAGGGTAGAGTACGGCTTCTTGATGCCCACCTGACGCGTTTACAGCAGGCCTGCGAGCGTCTTAAGATCAGTGGCGTTGACTGGCAGAAACTGGAAAACGAAATGAGCTTTGCTGCGACGACCCGCCACGATGCCGTATTGAAGGTCATTTTGACACGGGGCAGCGGCGGACGCGGCTACAGCGCGACGGGATGCAGCCAGCCGCTACGCATTCTTTCGCTCTCTGACTATCCTGCTCACTATCATACGCTGCGCCAGACCGGTGCGAGGCTGGCCCTCAGTAGCGTGCGCCTGGGGAAAAACCCCCATCTTGCAGGCATAAAACATCTTAACCGCCTTGAGCAGGTGCTGATCCGCACAGAGCTTGAGCAGACTGCCGCCGATGAGGCGCTGGTGCTTGACAGTGACGCTATGCTGGTGGAATGCTGTGCGGCTAATTTATTCTGGCGTACGGGAAATCAGGTGTTTACCCCTGATTTAACGGCATCCGGTGTGAACGGCATTCAACGTCAATGGGTGATGCAGCAGGTGGTTCAACTGGGCTTCACCCTGACAGAAGTCCGTGCTGAGATTGACGCACTGGCTACAGCAGAAGAAGTGCTGATCACCAATGCACTGATGCCCGTATTGCCGGTTTACCAGGTTGAGAACTGGCATTATTCATCGCGCCAGCTTTTTGGTCTGCTCAACCACCATAATGAATGACGTGGGACCTTCATGACTAAACTCCGAAAAACGATAGTAGTGCTGGTTGCATTAGTGCTGCTGGTTGTCGCATACGGTTACTGGCAAACACGCCAGCTGGCTGATTCTGCGTTAACGATAGACAAAGAAACGATATTTACCCTGCCTGCAGGCTCAGGCCGCGTGGTGCTGGAGGCTCAGCTGGAGTCGAAGCACATTGTGCCTGAAAGCATGTGGTTTGGCGTTCTGCTGAAGCTGGAACCTGAGCTGGCGAAATTTAAAGCCGGAACCTATCGCTTCACGCCCGAAATGACCGTGCGCGAGATGCTGGCGCTGCTGGCCAGCGGTAAAGAGGCGCAATTCCCCCTGCGTTTCGTTGAAGGCACGCGGATGCAGGAGTGGCTGAGCCAGCTGCGCAAAGCGCCTTACATCAAACACACCCTGACGGATGACCAGCTGACAACGCTGGCTACTGCGTTAAAGCTGGAAGGGGAACAAGCTGGCGTTGAGGGTTGGTTCTATCCCGATACTTACCTCTATACGGCGAATACTACGGATGTCGCGCTGCTGAAACGTGCGCATGACCGCATGGTGACGCTGGTGGACAGCGAATGGCAGGGTAAAATGGATAACCTGCCGTATAAAAGCAAAAATGATATGCTCACCATGGCCTCGATTATTGAGAAAGAGACCGCGGTCAGTGACGAGCGTCGCCGGGTCGCCTCGGTATTTATCAACCGTCTGCGCCTGGGCATGCGCCTGCAAACCGATCCAACGGTGATCTACGGCATGGGCGATGCCTATAAAGGCACGCTGACGCGCAAGAATCTGGAAACGGCGACGGCATATAACACCTATACCATTAACGGGTTACCGCCTGGCCCGATTGCGATGCCGGGCAAAGCCTCGCTGGCTGCGGCAGCACACCCGGATAAGACTAACTTCCTCTATTTTGTGGCCGATGGAAAAGGGGGGCACACCTTTACCACCAATCTGGCCAGCCATAATAAAGCCGTACAGGTGTATCGCCTGGCGATGAAGGAAAAAAATGAACAGTAAATTTATCGTTATTGAAGGCCTGGAAGGCGCAGGGAAAACCACCGCACGCGATGCAGTGGTCAGCGAACTTCAGCGCCATGGCATTAACGACATTGTCTTTACCCGCGAACCCGGCGGTACGCCGCTGGCAGAAAAACTGCGTGAGCTGATCAAGCAGGGCATTAACGATGAGCCAATCACCGATCAGGCCGAACTGCTGATGCTGTATGCCGCCCGCGTACAGCTGGTTGAAAATGTGATTAAACCTGCGCTGGCACGCGGTGCCTGGGTCGTGGGGGATCGTCACGATCTCTCATCGCAGGCTTATCAGGGAGGGGGCCGTGGCATGGACAGCGATTTAATGCGCAGCCTGAAACTGGCGGTACTGGGCGATTTTTCCCCGGACCTGACGTTGTATCTCGATGTCACACCTGAAATTGGCCTGCAACGTGCCCGTGCCCGTGGTGCGCTGGACCGCATCGAACAGGAATCCCTGAACTTCTTTATCCGTACGCGTGACCGTTATCTGGCGCTGGCGGCGTCTGACAGTCGCATCAAAACCGTGGATGCCACCCAGTCGCTGGAACAGGTTACCGCGTCGCTGCGCCAGACGCTTGATCAGTGGCTACAGGAACAGCAATGAACTGGTATCCGTGGCTGAATCACAGCTACCGTCAGATCCTCAGCCAGCATCAGGCACAGCGCGGCCATCATGCTCTGCTGATTCAGGCGCTGCCGGGGATGGGCGATGATGCCCTGATTTGGGGGATCAGCCGCTGGCTGATGTGCAAGCGCCCTGATGGCTTGAAAAGCTGCGGTGAATGTCATGCCTGTCAGTTGATGCTGGCTGGAACGCATCCTGACTGGTATCGGCTGGAAGCAGAAAAAGGCAAAAGCTCGCTCGGGATTGACGCGGTACGTAGTGTTACCGAGAAACTGTACCATCATGCGCAGCAGGGCGGGGCGAAAGTCGTCTGGCTGCCGGATGCCGGGCAGTTGACCGAAGCGGCCGCGAATGCGCTGCTGAAAACGCTGGAAGAGCCGCCGAAAAATACCTGGTTTCTACTCAGTAGCCACGAGCCATCGCGTCTGCTGCCAACGCTGCGCAGCCGCTGCCTGCTGTGGCACGTGGCGCCTCCTGCGGAGGCACAAAGTCTGCAATGGTTACAGAAACAGTCTGCGGCGGGTCTGAACGAACGGACTGCCGCCTTGCGCCTGTCAGCAGGTGCTCCTGCGGCGGCGCTGGCGTTACTGGACGATAAAATCTGGCAACAGCGTCAGCGGCTCTGCGAGGCGCTGCCCAATGCTTTGCAGGGCGATATGCTGAGCCTGCTGCCCGCGTTACATCATGATGATGCTGCCCAGCGTATCGGTTGGCTCTGTTCACTGCTGTTGGATGCCGTGAAATGGCAGCAGGGCGGCGGGCAGTTTATCTGCAACGTCGATCGCCAGGCAGAGGTGACGCGTATCGCCAGCCTGCTACCGGCCAGCGCCATTGATGCCAGCCTGCGTCAGTGGATGATCTGTCGCGACCGCCTGCTGAATGTGGTCGCCGTCAACCGCGAATTGCTGTTGACCGATCAGCTGCTGGGCTGGGAAGCCATGCTCAACCCGGCGTCTGCCGGTTCACCGCTTTAGAGAGTACATTATGTTTTTAGTTGATTCCCACTGCCACCTTGATGGCCTGAATTATGAAACCCTGCACCAGGATGTATCGGATGTGCTGGCTAAGGCCGCTGCCCGCGATGTGAAATTCATGCTGGCGGTAGCGACGACGCTGCCGGGCTACAAGGCGATGGTTGACCTGATTGGTGAACGTCCAAACGTGGCATACTCCTGCGGCGTGCATCCGCTGAATCAGGAGGAGGCATATGACTTCGCTGAACTGCGTCAGCTGGCCGCCCACCCGCGCGTTATCGCGATGGGCGAAACCGGGTTGGATTATTTTTATCAGAAAGAGACGATGGTGCGCCAGCAGGCCTCTTTCCGCGAGCATATTCGCGTCGGACGCGATTTGAATAAGCCGGTGATCGTCCATACTCGCGACGCCCGCGAAGATACTCTGGCGATCTTGCAGGAAGAGAAAGCGGAAGAGTGTGGCGGCGTGTTGCACTGTTTCACGGAAGATCGTGAAACCGCAACCCGACTGCTGGATATGGGGTTCTATATTTCCTTCTCCGGGATTGCCACTTTCAAGAACGCCGAGCAGATCCGCGAAGCTGCGCGCCACGTGCCGCTGGACCGTATGCTGGTGGAAACCGACTCGCCGTATCTGGCCCCGGTGCCGTATCGTGGTAAAGAAAACCAGCCTGCTTATACCCGCGATGTGGCGGAATACATGGCGGTGGTTAAAGGGGTCAGCATTGAGCAGATGGCGCAGGCGACCACAGAAAACTTTTCCCGCTTATTCCATGTGCCGATGTCACGCCTGACAGACTGAGATCGCCGTGGGGATTTCTTTTATAGCTCGTAATTAATAAGCAAAAGTCGTAAAGTGCAGCGCCCTTAAATCGGGTGCTGCATTTTTTTTATGCAAAAAGCTGGCGTTTTGTGTCAACTTTTACTAGAGAAGTGACGTGCGTTCAACGAAACGTGATAGCCATCAAACTAATTTGAGCGGATTTATTTTACTCTTCGTAATAAATACCGAGAGCGCTTAAGACGCTCCTTATTTTGTACTACCCGCAAAGGATCCTCCCCCTTTGCAACGCGCACAGCGCGAAGAAAAGCACTCATACTCAGGAGCTTTATATTATGTTCAAAAATGCATTTGCGAACCTGCAAAAGGTCGGTAAATCGCTGATGTTGCCCGTATCGGTGCTGCCGATTGCGGGGATCCTGCTGGGCGTTGGTTCTGCCAACTTCGACTGGCTGCCAGCGGTAGTTTCTCATGTGATGGCCGAAGCCGGTGGGTCGGTATTTGCCAATATGCCGCTGATCTTCGCGATTGGTGTGGCACTGGGCTTCACCAATAACGATGGCGTTTCAGCACTGGCCGCTGTTGTTGCTTACGGCATCATGGTGAAAACCATGGCAGTCGTGGCACCGCTGGTACTGCATCTGCCTGCCGAAGAGATAGCGGCTAAACACCTGGCTGACACTGGGGTACTGGGCGGGATTATCGCCGGTTCCATTGCAGCCTATATGTTTAACCGTTTTTATCGCATCAAGCTGCCTGAGTATCTGGGCTTCTTCGCGGGTAAACGCTTCGTTCCGATCATCTCCGGTTTTACCGCGATTTTCCTCGGTGTGCTGCTTTCCTTTATCTGGCCACCAGTGGGTACAGCGATTCAGGAATTCTCACAGTGGGCAGCGTATCAGAACCCGGTCGTAGCCTTTGGTATCTACGGCGTGGTTGAGCGTTCGCTGGTGCCATTTGGTCTGCACCACATCTGGAACGTTCCATTCCAGATGCAGATTGGTGAATTCACCAATGCGGCAGGTCAGGTATTCCACGGTGATATCCCACGTTACATGGCGGGTGACCCAACGGCAGGTATGCTGTCTGGTGGCTTCCTGTTCAAAATGTACGGCCTGCCAGCGGCTGCGATTGCTATCTGGCACTCAGCGAAACCTGAGAACCGTGCCAAAGTCGGCGGCATCATGATCTCCGCCGCGCTGACCTCGTTCCTGACCGGTATCACCGAGCCGATCGAGTTCTCATTCATGTTCGTTGCGCCGATTCTTTATGGGATCCACGCCATCCTGGCGGGTCTGGCCTTCCCAATCGCTATCCTGTTGGGTATGCGTGACGGTACCAGCTTCTCGCATGGTCTGATCGACTTCATCGTTCTGAGCGGCAACAGCAGCAAAATCTGGCTGTTCCCAATCGTCGGTATCGTCTACGGCCTGATCTACTACACCATTTTCCGTGTACTGATCGCCAAGCTGGATCTGAAAACACCTGGCCGCGAAGAAACGACCAGCGAGCAGACTGTCGGCACCTCCAGCGAAATGGCGGGTAACCTGGTGGCTGCATTCGGCGGTAAAGACAACATCACCAACCTGGATGCTTGTATCACCCGTCTGCGCGTTAGCGTGGCGGATGTGAGCAAAGTTGACCAGGCTGGCTTGAAGAAACTGGGTGCGGCAGGCGTTGTCGTCGCCGGTTCTGGTGTTCAGGCCATTTTCGGTACCAAATCCGATAACCTGAAAACAGATATGGATGACTTCATCCGTAATTCTTAATTCATTACAGGATGAACATCAGAAGGGGGCGCAATCGCGCCCCCTTTTTTATGTTCAGAGATAAACCCGCAGATATTCCGTCAGACAGAGCAGCGCCATTGCCTGGCCATACGGCATGGATGTCAGCGGTATCTGGCGGTAATACTCCAGATCGCTGCCCATCGCCGTGCCAAACGACACCTGCGTTAGCTCACCTTCGTCATTGATATGCTCCATTACACCTTTCAGTGCGCGTTCAGCGACCGGATAATACTCACGAGAGAGATAGCGTTTGCGTACCGCTTTCAGTATTCCGTAGGCAAAGCCGGCTGTCGCAGAGGCTTCCAGATAAGAGTCGCGGTCGTCCAGCAACGTGTGCCACAACCCATTGTCATGCTGGCAGCCTGCCAGCGCTTTCACCTGATTTTCGAGCACCTGAAGCAGATAGCGGCGCGTGGCATGCTGCTCCGGCCAGTTCATCAGTTCAAGAAAATCGGGAATGGCAATCGTCAGCCAGCTGTTGCCGCGCGCCCAGCGAGCATTGGCGAAATTATGATGACCATCGAACGTCCAGCCGTGAAACCACAGGCCGGTCTGCCTGTCCATAAGATACTGTGTATGCAGCAGAAACTGATAGGTTGCTTCTTCAACAAACTCCGGGCGGTCGAGCAGCTGCCCGATTTTTGCCAATGGCATCACGCTCATCATCAGCGTGTCATCCCACATTTGCTGGTGGTTCTCATTGTTGTATACCAGATGCTGAATACCGTTGTGTTCGGTACGCGGCATGTCATACATCACCCATTCTGCCCAGCGCTCCAGCACCGGACGCAGGGTGGCATCGCGAGTTTCCTCGTAGCGATATGCCAGGGTGAGAAACGGGCAGACGGTATTCACGTTTTTAGTCGGTGTCCCTTCCTGCAGCCGTGCGCTAAACCAGTCATCAATGCGTTGCAGCGTCAGCTTATCGCCGGTCTGCTGGTAATAGTGATACATGCCATAGAGTCCGATGCCATGCGTCCATTCCCATCCTGCCCAACCTTTAGTATCAATCACTCTGCCATCATCCAGGTGCAGCAAAAACTCGCCGCTCTCATCGGTTATACCGACCAGATTGTCACTGATGCGGGCGATTAACTGTTGTAATGTGGTTCGCGGCAGCAGGTATTCTGGCTGGCGTAGCAAAGTACTGTGCTTAACCGGGTAAACTGTCATCGTGGTGCTCCTGAGTCTGGATAGCAGGGAAGGCGGCGCGAGTCTCTGATAGCGCGGATGCCTGAGGTTTATTACGGTTGAGGAAGCCGATATTGTTGTTGCCCCACAGGTTTTCATACGGCATGCCCGTCAGGGTTTCGACGACGGCTCGTGCCTGTGGGGTTAACTGCTGCGGAACAACGCCATCGGCCTTGCGCATTTTGAGCGTTTCTTCACGAAGGATCTGGTGTGTGGCGAGATTGAGCTTAAAACGCAGAGAGATAATGAAGCCGAAGGTCAGCATCGCCAGCGTGCCGGCACTCAGGATAAAGACGATGGTCTGCCCCACTTGAGGTACCTGCTCCGTTCTGCCAGAGATAAACCCGGAAAGCTGTAAGACGATGCCGACGACCATCACCGCACCGGCCTGAGACGCTTTGCGCGTCAGTGTCATAATCCCGGCAAAAATGCCTTCACGACGCTGGCCGGTAATCGCCTCGTCGACATCCGCGATATAGGTGTAAATATTCCACGGTACATAGTTGATGCCGCCACGTCCCAGACCGGCTACCGCAGAGATCAATACCAGCAGTGACAGGCTGCTACTCATCCCGGCGTACCACAGCAGGCAGTAGGAGAGTGTACTGGCGGCGAACAGCGTGACAGCCATGCGATAGGCGGGTGCAGGTCCGATGCGAATGCAGAGGGGGATCATGCCAATCACCGCGATAAATTGCAGTACTGCCATCGTACCCATCAGATTTGAGGCCAGTTGCGCACTCTGCATCAGCACGAATACGACGTACCAGGTAAACACCGCGTTGAACACGTCCTGGGCAATATAGCCGCCGAGATACATCCCAAGATGCTGGCGGAAAATGCGAATGCGTAACGTCGATGTGAGTTCCACATACAGACGTTTCAGACTCTGACTCAGCGTCAGCTGTTTCTTTTCAGCTTCGGCGCGTTTTGATTCTTCCGATAGCGCATCGGCCGGACGCTCCCAGGTGAAGAACCACACCAGCGTGAGTACGATGGCGCAGAGGCTGGAGAACACCAGGCTGGAATAGAAGAACGAGATAGCATTGTCTTTACCCAATATCCCTAACAGAATCCCTGGCAGGAACGCGGCGAGAATGGCAGAAAGCTGTGCCAGCGCGATACGTGCCCCGGAGAAACGGGTTTTCTGTTTAAAATCGTCGGTCATTTCCGGTACCAGCGTTTCATACGGCACCAGTACCATGGTGTAGACAATATCAAACATCAGGTAGGTGAGCAGATACCACAGGTAGCTCATATCACTGACCCACATCAGGCTGTAGCTGAATACGCAGGGAATACCGAGCAGGATAAAAAATTTACGACGGCCAAAACGTTTACCCAGCCGGGTACTGCCAAAGTTATCAGTGAGAAAACCCATCAGCGGACTGATGACGGCATCCAGCACGCGTGCCAGCGCGAAGATAAAGGTCGCTTCAATGGGCGTCAGGCCGCAGAAGGTGGTGTAAAAATAGAGCAGCCAGGCGGCAGTCAGTGCCGTGGTTCCGGCGCCGAGGAAATCCCCGGAACCGTAGGCGAGGTAATTTGCCAGTCCGATTTTACGAGTATGCATCAGGACAACTCCTTGCACAGTGGGGTGGTATTAACCACAGGTTCCGGACAACTCACACGGATGCTGAAAAAATAGAGCGTTCACGGCAGGTGAACCTTGTCGCTTTTGCCACGAGATTGACGATGGTGGCAAAATGGCAGTGATTAATGTGCCGTACATCTAATTTATAAAACGTTGTTTTATTTTTATAGATATTCAGGTTCATTATTCTGCGTGTAATACAGAAAAACATCAGAGGGGGGAGCATAAGGGGGACTCAATGCCGTAAAGACGAGCGATTGACGAAAGAAAAGTGAGTTGCAGGTTGAAAGGAAACGATTCTCTCGCTCATACTGCGGTAACGTTAACGACATGAGCACAAGGACAGATAGCATGGCTGAAGAAACGATTTTCAGTAAAATTATCCGCCGTGAAATCCCGGCCGACATCGTCTATCAGGATGAACTGGTCACTGCATTTCGCGATATCTCCCCGCAGGCGCCGACGCATATTCTCATCATTCCTAACGTGCTGATTGCCACGGCTAACGATGCCGTCGCCGGACACGAAGCTGCGCTGGGGCGTATGATCACCGTCGCGGCGAAAATCGCGAAGGACGAAGGGATTGCTGAAGACGGCTACCGTTTGATCATGAACTGCAATAAACACGGCGGCCAGGAGGTTTATCATATCCACCTGCACCTTGTCGGCGGCCGACCTTTAGGCCCAATGCTGGCGTCCTGAACGCCAATCAATACGGACATAATCCTATGCGGGCAAGCGTAACGGCCATCACGTTACTGATAGCGTTAGCCGGATGCAGCAGCGATCGCACCGTCATCAACACCTCACAGTCACTGGTGATGGAGTCGTCGGTATTGTCGGCGGGGATCACCACCGACGAACCGGCGATCCGCGAGACAGAAGGGCAGCAGCGCGCGTCAACGATGCTATTTAATCAGCAGGAAAAACCGGTCCGGGTGAACTACCGTTTCTATTGGTATGATGACAAAGGGCTGGAAATACTGCCGTTTGAACGACCGCGTACCCTGATGGTACCCGCTCATGGTAAAGCCGAAATCTCATCTCAAACCGGTAATCTGACGGCGAGCAAAGTTCGTCTCTATCTGTATCTGTAAGGAGTTATGCGTGAACAGCAACATCTTTAAACTTTCAGGCGTGCTGATGCTGGCCCTGTTCCTGAGTGGTTGTCTTCTTAAACAACAGCCTTCTGAGCAGCCTGCACCGGTCGAACCCGTGCAACCGCCAGTCACGGTGCCGGAACCGGAACAGCCGAAACCGGAGCCTGGCCAGACGGTGCCTTCGCCGCCAAAAATGCAAACGCTTAACTGGCCAGCATCTGTGTCGCCGCTGGTGGCACAGATGCTGAAAACCGACGGCATCACGCCTGGCAACGTATTGCTGGTGGATAATGTCAAAAACAGCACCAACGGCAGCCTGCAAAGTGCGAAAGCAACGGCCGCGCTGCAAGGTGCGCTGAAGAATAACAGCCAGTTTACGGTGGTGACTCCGCAGCAACTGGCGGTGGCAAAGCAGACGCTCGGTCTGTCGGCGGAAGACAGCCTGGTCTCGCGCAGTAAAGCGGTGGGCCTGGCGCGCTACGTGGGTGCCCAGTATGTGCTATACAGCAATGCGGAAGGGGATGTGAAATCACCCACGCTGCAAATGCAGTTAATGCTGGTGCAGACCGGCGAAATCATCTGGTCAGGTAGCGGTGCCGTTCTGCACTGATCCCGCTCTTGAGCGGCTGATCACGCAACAATTTCCGGCGGCGCGAGCCGCCGGTTCTTTTTCTCCCCTGGCAGGATTGAGCGGGTTCAGTGTTCAGGTTTCGCTTGAGGAGGTTTCCCTGCTGGCCCGGCGTGCCGCCGGGCATCAGACTATGCCGGGGGTGGATCGCCAGCGGGAATACCGTCTGCTACGCAAACTGGCCGCCAGCGGCCTCACACCGCGCGTCTATGGGCGCAACGCGCACTGGCTGCTGCTGGCCTGGCAACCGGGTGAGGAGCTGCCGTCAGGGCAGTGGGATGCGTGGGTGGAACCCGTTGTCAGTGAGATCGCCCGCTTGCACCGTCAGCCGCTGTCGGGATATCCCTTACAGCTGCGGCCGTTGCTGATGTGCTATTGGCAGCGCAGCCAGCCAGCGCGGCGCCAGATACACTGGCTGCGGGCGCTAAAGCGCTGTCAGCGACAGGGAGAGCCGAAGCCTTTGCGAACGGCTGTACTGCATATGGATATTCACTGCGGGAATCTGATCGTCAATGATGGGCGCCTGCGGCTGATTGACTGGGAATACGCCGGAGATGGTGATGTGGCGCTGGAACTGGCCGCGATCATCATGGGAAACGGGCTGGATGCACAGCAACAGCAGCGTTTGATTGGCTATTATGCGCATCAGCAACAATTCGATTATGACCCGCTACGACGGCAGATTGACCGTTGGCTGCCGTGGCTCGATCTGCTGGCGACCAGCTGGTACGAGTTACGCTGGCAGCAAAGTGGCGAACACCAATTTAAGACGCTGGCAGCCGAGGGCTGGCAGCGCATGTCATCAGGTTAAGAGGTGAAGTGTGGGACCGGTAATGTTAGATGTACAAGGCTGCGAACTGGATGCCGAAGAGCGTGAAATTTTACAACATCCTCTGGTAGGCGGGCTGATCCTGTTCAGCCGTAACTATCACGATCCGGCGCAGCTGCGTGAGCTGGTGCGGCAGATCCGTGCGGCCTCGCGCCATCGTCTGGTGGTGGCGGTCGATCAGGAAGGCGGCCGGGTTCAACGTTTCCGCGACGGATTTACCCGTCTGCCCGCGATGCAAGCCTTTGCGGCGCTGCATCGCGGAGAGCAGGCTGAGGCGCTGGCACAGCAGGCAGGCTGGTTGATGGCCTCCGAAATGATTGCGATGGACATTGATATCAGCTTCGCCCCGGTACTGGATATCGGTCACGGCAGTGCGGCTATCGGTGAACGTTCATTTCATGACGATCCGGCGATTGCCCTGCAAATGGCGCGCTGCTTTATTCGCGGCATGCACGATGCGGGAATGAAAACCACCGGTAAGCATTTCCCTGGGCATGGCGCCGTGAGTGCGGATTCTCACAAAGAAACCCCGCGCGATACCCGCAGTGAAGCCGAGATCCGCCAGCATGATATGCCGATCTTCAGGCAGCTGATTGCGGAACAGGCGCTGGATGCAATTATGCCTGCCCACGTTATCTATACTGAAGTAGATCCGCGCCCGGCCAGCGGGTCATCACACTGGCTGAAAACCGTGTTGCGTCAGGAACTGGGCTTTAACGGTGTGATTTTCTCCGATGATCTGTCGATGGAAGGCGCGGCGATCATGGGCAGCTATGCTGAGCGAGGCCAGGCGGCGCTGGATGCCGGATGTGACATGATTCTGGTGTGCAATAATCGTCAGGGGGCAGTGAGCGTGTTGGATAACCTGTCGCCGATCAATGCTGAAAGGGTGACACAGCTTTACCATCGAAGCTCATTTACCCACCAGCAACTGCGTGACTCGTCGCGCTGGAAAGAGACCAGTGCCACACTGAGTCAACTGCAGGAGCGCTGGATGGAACACAAAGCGGCGGCGGGCATCTGATTTCAGGCTGCCCGCGGCACATCAACGGTGAGGATGACGATGATTATTTATCTGCACGGTTTTGATTCAAACAGCCCGGGCAACCATGAAAAAGTGTTGCAGCTTCAGTTTATTGACCCGGATGTCCGGTTGCTCAGCTACAGCACCCGGCATCCGAAGCACGATATGCAACATCTGCTGAAAGAGACCTACAAGATGTTGCAGCAGAGTGACGACGAACGGCCATTGATTTGTGGCGTCGGTCTTGGCGGCTACTGGGCTGAACGTATCGGCTTCTTGTGTGATGTGCGCCAGGTGATGTTCAATCCTAACCTGTGGCCACAGGAAGTGATGGACGGGAAAATTGACCGCCCGGAAGAGTATGTTGATATCGCCACCAAATGCGTTGGTAATTTCCGTGAGAAGAACCGTGACCGCTGTATGACTATCCTTTCCCGCCATGACGATGCGCTTGATAGCCAGCGCAGTGCCCAGGAATTACACCACTTTTATGAGCTGGTATGGGATGAGGTGGAAGGGCACAAATTCAAAAATATCTCCCATCATCTCCCGCGCATTAAAGCGTTCAAATCATTAGGTTAACCCCCCGTTTTTACCCCCCCCAAGACAGGCCTCATGCCCGCTAAAAGGCGGGCTGGAGGCAGGGTCTTTATTCGTACTATTCTCAGTTTTGCTAATAAAATTGACCAGGATCAATTTTCTTGTAACAGATGAATTCCCACGTGTTATTCTGGCCCCAGATCGCGAATTAACATCGCCAACCCTATGTTTACTAAGGTTATTTATTTAACTTTTAGTTAACGATTGGTTTACTTTTAGAGAGGGTCGTTTGACAACACCTATGAAAAAAATCGTTATCATCGGCGGAGGTGCCGGGGGTCTTGAACTGGCTACTCAGCTGGGGCACAAACTGGGCCGCAAGAAGAAAGCGCAAATTACGCTGGTGGATCGCAACCACAGCCATTTGTGGAAACCCTTGTTACACGAAGTGGCAACCGGATCGCTGGATGAAGGCATTGACGGGCTGAGCTACCTGGCGCATGCGCACAAACATGGTTTCAGCTTCCAGCTGGGAACGCTCACCCAACTCGATCGTGAGAATAACCGTCTGCGACTGGCAGAAATTCGCGATGCGCAGGGTGAACTGCTGGTACCGGAACGTGAACTGGCGTATGACACGCTGGTGATGGCGCTGGGCAGTACCTCAAACGACTTCGGCACGCCGGGTGTGAAAGACAACTGTATCTTCCTCGATAACCCCCATCAGGCCCGCCGTTTCCACAATGAGATGCTGAACCTGTTCCTGAAGTTCTCCGCCAGTGAGAGTCAGCAGGATAAGGTCAATATCGCTATCGTGGGTGCAGGTGCCACCGGCGTTGAGCTGTCAGCCGAGCTGCATAACGCAGTGAAACAGCTGCACAGCTATGGCTACAAAGGTCTGGACAGTCAGACGCTGAACGTGACGCTGGTGGAAGCCGGTGAACGCATTCTGCCTGCACTGCCGCCGCGTATTTCCAGCGCGGCTCACAGCGAGCTGACCAAGCTGGGTGTACGCGTGCTGACACAGACGATGGTGACCAGCGCGGATAAAAAAGGCCTGAACACCAAGAGCGGCGAATTTATCGATGCCGATCTGATGGTCTGGGCGGCGGGGATCAAGGCACCAGACTTTATGAAAGATCTGGGTGGCCTGGAAACCAACCGTATCAACCAGTTAGTGGTTGAGCCAACCTTGCAGACGAGCCGTGATCCGAACATCTACGCGATTGGTGACTGTGCATCCTGCGCGTTGCCGTCCGGGGGTTTTGTTCCTCCGCGCGCGCAGTCTGCGCACCAGATGGCCTCACGCGTGCTGGCCAATATTCTGGCAGAGATGAAAGGACAGCCGCAGAAGCCGTATGTCTATAAAGATCACGGTTCACTGGTCTCACTGTCCCGCTTCAGTACCGTGGGCAGCCTGATGGGTAACCTGATGCGCGGTTCGATGATGGTAGAAGGGCGCATTGCGCGTTTCGTCTATATCTCGCTGTACCGTATGCACCAGGTTGCCCTGCACGGTTACTTTAAGACCGGGTTGATGATGTTGGTTGGCAGCATCAACCGCGCGATCCGTCCACGCCTCAAGCTGCACTAAGCAGTAAAAAAAACGGCTTATATCCCTGGATGACGCTCCGGGTATAAGCCGTTCTTCTGACTCACCCGCCAATTCCCTCTGATAAGAACTCTCTTAAAAGCTTTCTCTTATCATGCCTAATCCGATTTTCGTCCAGTATTCTTATTGTCACAATCCCTGACTGGCAGCAAAATTCTTATCAATTACCACGGCGCGTCGCGCACGCCGAATATGCCGCACCTGTTCAGGATGTCGCAGTAATCAAGAATGCGCGGTAACAATGTCAGGAGGCTTCCTGTGAATAAATCAATGTTAGCGGGTATTGGTATTGGTGTTGTGGCTGCACTCGGTGTTGCGGCGGTGGCCAGTATGAATGTGTTCGATCGCAGCCCACAGTTTGCGCAGGTACTTTCAGCCACGCCAATTAAAGAGACCCTGAAGAATCCCCGTCAGGAGTGCCGTAACGTCACGCTGACGCATCGTCGTGCCGTTCAGGATGAAAACCGCATCGCCGGTTCCGTGCTGGGTGCTGTTGCCGGTGGTGTGCTGGGCCATCAGTTTGGTGGCGGTCGTGGCCGGGATGTTGCCACGGTAGCCGGTGCGCTGGCGGGGGGTTACGGTGGTAACCAGGTCCAGGGGGCCATGCAGGATCGTGATACCTACACCACGACCGAGCAGCGCTGTAAAACAGTCTACGATAAGCAGGAAAAAATGCTGGGTTATGACGTCACTTATAAAATTGGCGACCAGCAGGGTAAAATCCGCATGGAGAATGACCCCGGTACGCGTATTCCTTTAGACAATAATGGCCAGCTGGTGCTGAGCAATAAAGCATAAATTTGCCATTTCTCGTAGGGGTTGACCATTTTTTCCGGTCAACCCTTCATCATCTTTTTCGATCGACCCTTCATCATTTTTTCCGATTGCCCGTGCCGATGATGGCTCACCGTAGGGGTTGACCATTTTTTCCGGTCAACCCGTGCCGATGGTGCGCACCAGAGTTCAGTTCGGTATAACTGGCCGACCGGAACAGAGGGTCGGCCACTACACGACCGAAACAACGGGTCGGTCACTACAAACTCCCCACCTTATCCCGTCGCATTCTCCAGCATCTGCTGCATAAACGTTTGTACCCACTTCATCCGTACCTTACGTTCACCCAGATCCCGGATAAACTTCAGACGCGTCGGTCCATCCAGGCGCCAGTGCTGCGGCTCTTTCTGTAACAGACCAATCAGCCACATCGGGTCGACCTTGTTTTTCTCAGCAAACTCAACAAAACCGCCTTTCTCACTGGCTTCAACCTTGCGGATACCCAGCGTTTTCGCCATCAGACGCAGTGCCGCAATATCCAGCAGATTGCGCGCTGCATCCGGCAGCAGGCCGAAACGGTCAATCAGCTCAACCTTCAGATCGTCCAGCTCGCCTGCCTGTACGGCGCTGGCAATGCGCTTATAGAACGAAAGACGGGTATTTACATCCGGGATAAAGTCATCCGGCAGCAGCGACGGCATACGCAGCTCGATCTCGGTCTGGTTGTTGGTCAGATCCTCAAGCGATGGCTCCCGTCCGTCTTTTAACGCTTCGACGGCGTTTTCCAGCAGCTCCATATACAGCGAGAAACCAATGGTTTCCATCTGACCGCTCTGGCCTTCACCCAGCAACTCTCCGGCACCGCGAATCTCCAGATCGTGCGTTGCCAGCGCAAAGCCAGCCCCCAGATCTTCTAACGAAGCAATAGCTTCCAGGCGCTTGTGCGCATCGGCGGTCATCGATTTTGGATGCGGAGTCAGCAGCCAGGCATAAGCCTGGTGGTGCGAGCGCCCGACGCGACCACGCAGCTGATGCAGCTGCGCCAGCCCAAAGTGATCGGCGCGTTCGATAATAATGGTGTTCGCGGTCGGGATATCAATACCGGTTTCAATAATGGTGGTACAGACCAGCACGTTAAAACGCTGGTGATGGAAGTCATTCATCACCCGCTCCAGCTCGCGCTCACGCATCTGGCCATGACCGACGGCCACGCGGGCTTCCGGCACCAGATCCGACAGCCGTTTGGCCGCCTTCTCAATATTCTCAACGTCGTTGTAAAGGTAATACACCTGGCCACCGCGCAGCACCTCACGCAGAATTGCCTCGCGCACCACCATATCGTCATATTCACGGACAAAGGTTTTCACCGCCAGACGACGTGCGGGCGGCGTGGCAATTATCGACAGATCGCGCATCCCGCTCATCGCCATATTCAGCGTACGTGGGATCGGCGTGGCGGTCAGCGTCAGGATATCCACGTCGGCGCGCATCGCTTTGATACGCTCTTTATGGCGCACGCCAAAGCGGTGTTCTTCATCGACGATCAGTAAGCCCAGATCGCGCCATTTGATGTCGTTTTGCAGCAATTTATGGGTGCCGATAAGAATATCGACTTTACCGTCCTGCGCTTCAGCCAGTACCTGCGTCTGTTCTTTAGCGGTACGGAAGCGCGACAGCATCTCAATACGCACCGGCCAGTTAGCAAAACGGTCACGGAAGTTGTCGAAATGCTGCTGGGCCAGCAGGGTGGTCGGCACCAGTACGGCGACCTGTTTGTGGTTTTCTACTGCCAGGAAGGCGGCACGCATGGCGACTTCGGTTTTACCGAAGCCAACATCGCCGCACACCAGACGATCCATAGCCAGCGGCTGGCACATATCGCTCAGCACTGCGTTGATGGCCTGCGCCTGATCTGGGGTGGTTTCAAAAGGGAAACTCTCGCAGAACAGCTGGTACTGCTGTTTGTCGTGCTTGAACGCGAACCCGGTTTTCGCCTCACGTTGCGCGTAGATATCCAGCAGCTCTGCCGCCACGTCACGCACTTTCTCGGCGGCCTTTTGCCGCGCACGTGACCAGGCATCGCTGCCCAGTTTGTGCAGTGGTGCATTCTCTTCTGCACCGCCAGCATAACGGCTGATCAGATGCAGTGACGAGACCGGCACATATAACTTGGCATCCCCGGCATAAGCCAGCATCAGATACTCGGCCTGAATACCGCCTGTTTCCAGCGTGGTGAGGCCGATGTAGCGACCAACGCCGTGCTCCAGATGCACCACTGGCTGACCAGGGCGCAGCTCGGCGAGGTTACGGATCAGTACATCCGGGTTAATGGTGCGACGGCTATCCTGACGGCGGCGGCTGACGCGTTCGCCCAGCAGATCGCTTTCACAGATCAGGGCGCGGTTGCGCAGCCCATCAATAAAACCGTGTTCGCTGGCCCCAATCAACAGATAGTGACCGGGCTGGTCGGCTTGCGGCAGTGAGTCGATAGCCGTGGGCTTGACCTTGATGCGCGCCAGCAGTTCCTGCAATGTTTCACGGCGGCCTTCGCTTTCCACCGAGAACACCACCGGACCGTCGAAAGACTCGAGGAAACGGCGCAGCGCGTCCAGCGGCGCTTTGGCCTGCGCCTGGACGGCGAGATCCGGCAGCGATTCATAATGCAGGTTGGTATTGGCGGCTTTATCGGGCAACAGGTCGGTTTTTAGCTGCACGCGCGGCCACTGCTTCAGCTCGTTGAACAATTCATCCATACGCAGCCACAGCGTCGGAGGCGGCAGCAGCGGGCGCATCGGGTCGATGCGGCGGTTTTCATAACGCGCATTGACGTCCTGCCAGAAGCGCTCGGTGCTGCTTTCCAGATCGCCGGAAATCACCAGCAGTGTGGAGGGCGGAAGATAACTGAACAACGCCGGAAGAGGCTGCTCAAAAAACAGCGGCTGCCAGTATTCAATCCCGGTGGGCAGCGTCCCTTTGCTGACCTGCTGATAGATATGTTCGGGTTCACGGCGTACATCAAAATGTTCGCGCCACTGGGTACGAAACAGCTCGATGGCTTTTTTATCGGTCGGGAATTCGTGGGCAGGCAGCAAATTGATGGCGACCACTTCTTCCTGCGTGCGCTGGCTGTCGATATCGAACAGGCGCAGGCTGTCGATTTCATCATCGAAGAAGTCGATGCGGTAGGGGCGTTCACTGCCCATCGGGTAGAGGTCGAGCAGGGCGCCACGGGTGGCAAATTCACCGTGGGCCATCACCTGGTCAACACTGCGGTATCCCGCCTGCTCAAGTTGGGCACGCAGCTTATCGCGCGAGAGCTTCTGCCCTTTTTTCATCACCAGTGCGTGGCCGTGCAGGAAGTTATGCGGGCAGACGCGCTGCATCAGGGTATTGACCGGCATAATCAGTAACCCGCGCTCCAGCACGGGAAGTTGATACAACGTGGAGAGCCGGGAAGAGATAATTTCCTGATGGGGAGAGAAACTGTCGTACGGCAGGGTTTCCCAGTCTGCCAGCGCCATCACAGGATGGGAGGTAAACTGTTTGATCTCATCCTGCAGGCGCAGTGCATTCTGCATATCCTGCGCAATCAAAATCACCAGACCATGATGACGTTCAACCATTTCGGCACATTCAACGGCACAGGCAGCGCCAGTCAGTTGCCCCAGTTGGCGCTGGTCACCTGCTTTGGTTGGCAGGTTATAACGGTAGAGTTCAGGCATATAAGTTAGACGGTCTCTTCACAAAAGGGAGATCGGGAACCCTGTGTGCCGGGTGGTCCCGATTCAGCTAGATGCAGTATACCTTGATTTTATCGCTTGTTGGGGGCGCGGCGTTATTTTGGTGATTGCTGACCATCATGCATTCTTGGGCGGTCAATATTCGCCCACATCAGTTCGTTTTCACTGTGATAGCTGTGATTACCATCATCCCATTTGATGTAATACCCTGCGGAATGGGCGCTCTGCTCAAACACGTTCAGCACCACACCTCTGATCTGCCCGGTTTTATGGCGAACAATACTGCCTTTAGGAAATCTGGACATGAATACCTCCCATAACAACAAGGCTATTAGCAAATACTGTCTACAGTAATAGCGCTATTTTCTTCGGGTTGAAAGTAGCTTGAACGGGGGAAGATCAATAAAAAGGTGATAAGCATTGCCCCCAATCCGGGGGCGTGGCCGTCAGGCAAACGGCAGTCTGCACGCGGGTATCAGGCAAAACACGCCGGGCGAAACGCTGTCAGCAGCGGGACTTAAACATCCCCGCTATTGTCATCTTCCACCGCCTGATAGATGCGTTGCAGAATATCCGGGAAAGCAGACTGCACCCGGCTCCAGCTGGGGATAAATGGCTTCTCATTCGGACGTTCAATAAAGGCCTGTCCGGCATCGAGAATGGCTTGTGTAAACATCTCGACGGCAGCTTCTTCCGTGTGCTGATCAAACTTCAGCCCGTTCATTGTCGCTTCATGGTTATAAATTTCCATCATATCCAGCGCGTTACGATAATAGGTTGCTTTCAGCACGCGGAAAGAGTCGCTGGTAATGTTGACACCCATCGTTGCCATTTTACGCAGTAGCGACTGCACAATATCGTTACTCATGCGCTTCAGGCCGCCGGTGCCATCTTCTTCGGACAGCGGCTGATGCTTATGATCGTAGTTGTCCGCAATTTCCACCTGGCAGCTCTGTCGGGTGGTGTAGTTACGATAAATCTCCGACAGCACACCAATTTCCAGCCCCCAGTCCCCTGGAATTTTAATTCCGTTGAGAACATGAGTGCGCATGGCGAATTCACCAGAGAGTGGATAACGGAAGCTGGTCAGATAGTCGAGATACTCGGAATGCCCATAGACCTTCTGCAAAGAGCGCAGCAGTGGACCGACTAACAGACGGCCGACGCGACCATTCAGTTTGTTGTCGGCAACGCGGGCATAGAAGCCCTTGCAGAACTCATAATGGAAAGCGGGATTTGCCAGCGGATAAAGCAGGCGCGCCAGCATTCCCCGCTCGTAGGTGACAATATCGCAGTCATGCAGCGCAACGCAGTTAGACTTATCGGAAGCGAGGGTATAGCCACTGCAAAACCAGACGTTGCGGCCCTTACCTGGCTGAGAGGGGGACAGCCCTTCTTTGTCGAGTTCCGCATCCAGCGCTTTCAGGCGCGGCCCGTCGTTCCACAAAATACGATGGCGCTGGGGCAGACGTGAAAAGAACTCGCGGGCAAGCAGAAACTGGTCGCGATCAGCACGATCCAGCCCGATAACAATCTCAGAAAGATACGGGACTTTTGCCAGTTCATCGACAATATTGCTGAGGGCTGGGCCTTCCAGTTCGGAAAAGAGTGACGGCAGGATCAGCCCCATCTTGCGCTTGCGTGAAAAGCGCACCAAATCTTTTTCCAGCGCCTCTACGGATCGTCCGGTCAGGTTATGGAAATTCGTGATAACGCCGTTCTGGTAAAAATCGCTCATCGCTAACCCCTTTAAAGGTGACCTCAGCTCACTGAGTGATAAAGTATGTCAGTCCCTCGCTCCAGCCCTGCGGGCCAAACTCCCCGGTATGATAGATATTCTGTTTATCCTGCCGTTGCAGAATGACAGGCTCTTTGCTGTAGCCTTTGATCACCACCGCATAATCGACGATATCCAGCATCGGCGCATCGTTGGGGCCATCGCCCAGCCCGAGGGTGACGGGCGGTTTGTCTCCATAGGTGTTCTGAAGCAGCCAGCGCAGTGCCGCACCTTTGCCGCTGCCCTCACGCATCACATGCCAGAAGCGTCCGCCCTGAACTAACGTTAATGCACGGGCTTCCAGCTGCTGGCGGAACCGGGCAAACTGTTCGCTACTGTCACGCCAGATAAGGCTTTCGGAGGCTTCGCGCAGTCGGGCCAGAGCCGCGTCATGCGGCGTCAGACCTGTCCATTCTGAAACCTCTTTTTCGCTCACGTCAGAAAAACCGGTGAACTTGAAACTGTGCTGCTGCTTCAGTTGGGCTAACTGCTGGCACAACGAAGGGTAGTCGAGTGAACTTCCTGACAGGTGCGGCGAGGGCGTACATGCGTGACCATCGCTCACAACGGCACCATTTTCAGCAATAAAAGGAGCGCCGCTGAGTCCCAGCATCCGCTGTAGCGGAATAATTTCTGCTGCGGTTTTACTCGAGCAGATCACCAGCGGAATGTGGTGCGCCTGCAAACGTGCCAGCCAGGCTTCTGCGGGCTGCCAGCTGTAGGTGTGGTGATCAAGCAGCGAACCGTCGAGATCGGTAACGATCATCAGTGGGTCCTGCAACGTTGGCATGAGTTCTACCTCAAAGTGAAGTTGCCGCGCCGATGATGGCTAAATTGGCACCAGAACCGTTCAGTATAGTCCAGCCATCGCGCAGAGAAGCGTGAGGAAGGGGGTGAGGCGAGACTTCTGCTCACTCCAGGAACTATCTTAAAAAAAGGTGCTGTTAAATAACTGGCGTGATTATCCCGGCAGGACAAGGAAGCCAGATAGGATGCAGGTTAGCGTAGTTTTAGTTGTACGAGAATCATCATGCTGTACAAATTAGACCGTGTATTGAGACTTATCCGAACGCTGGATAGGTTACTCTGATAGCGTTAAAGAATTCCCGGATGTAACGAACTTCATTTCCTGTGAGAAACACTTTATCCCGACCTGTTAGGTCGGGATTTTTTTTGCCAGTGAATATCAGGTCAGGTGTTGCAGGGCAGGGCACTTTATTCAGGGCAAAAAAAAGCCCGCGCTGCGCGGGCAAAAATCCTTGTTACTTAGGTGGCGCCCACTGAGTGGACATCACCGTCTGCCCCTTTGGGGGTTGGCGCAGTAAGAATATTTTAAGGGGTTGCACCGTGAGAAATCTCACCGTGAAGCGTAAAGAAAGCGAAAAACCCCGATGGCATAAGGCTTTACCCAGCTTTACCCGGCGCAGACAGTGCTGTGAAGCCCCCTGGCTATACTCTTTATTCGGGTCATCCCGTGCGATAAAACAGATAACGGAGAATTTATGGACTTTTTACGAATTGTAATTGCGATTCTATTACCACCACTGGGTGTGTTTATGCAGGTCGGTTTTGCCGGAGCCTTCTGGCTGAATATCCTGCTGACGATATGTGGTTACATCCCCGGCATCGTGCATGCTGTCTGGATCATCGCCCGTCGCTAATCATTGATGTGAGTTCCTGCGCATTGTGAAATTTTCGGTTAAACTCATCCAAAAATGGCGCAGGAGTGGTTATGAAGGTCAATGAACGGGTAACGGTTAAAACGGATGGCGGGCCACGTCGTGAAGGCACGGTTCTGGCGGTTGAGGACTTCAGTGAAGGCACTATGTTTTTGGTGGCACTTGAGGACTACCCGTTAGGGATCTGGTTCTTTAATGAAGTCGGTCATGACGACGGCATTTTTGTTGAGCCGCACCCATAATCATCTGTAGGGGTCGACCAGCACAGCCGACCCTCAGTCCCGGTCGGCCATTGACGCTGACCAGAAATTTGGTGCACACCAGCAACACGGGTCGATCGGAAAAGATGATCGACCCCTGAGGGATCCCCACAAAAATGAATGGCTGGCAGTCTGGTTTCAGGTCCGGGGCCAGTTTGAGCACGCCGGAACGGCAAACTGCCGCATCCCTGCGGGCCTCGGC
>NZ_JBJGXA010000002.1:0-467645 GCF_045107195.1 Erwinia sp. AnSW2-5 | reverse complement strand
CTGACTTTATGGGGATACCTCAGGGGGCGACCACTACAGCAACCATTCAATTGGCAAGCGCCATACCAGGCGCACCAGCAGGCGCTGCATCAGTCGCGTGCGCGGCTCATGCTTATGCACCACTTCATTGGCACCTTCCCCCGGATATTCCACCCAGTTAACCCGCCCCCATTTATCCAGACGTAGCGTCCAGGCGCGGTCGCGCATACTGCTGATAAAACGCTCATGAATGCGCGTTGCCAGCGCCTCATTTTCAATCACCAGCCCCATTTCGGTATTCAGCACGGCAGAGCGTGGGTCAAAGTTAAACGATCCAATAAATACTGTCTGGTTATCCACGCTGAACGTTTTCGCATGCAGGCTGGACCCCGAGTTCCCGGTCAGGCCGCGGTCGTGGCTCGGCTCACGTGTTTCGCTGTGCGGTTTCAGTTCGTATAAACGGATACCGTGGCGTAACAGCTTTTTACGCCATTTGGCATAGCCCGCGTGCACAACCGATACATCGTTGGCCGCCAGCGAATTGGTGAGAATAGAAATTTTCACCCCTTTACGCACCAGCGCCAGCAACTGCGCAACGCCGGTTCGCGTTGGCACAAAATAGGCAGAAATGATGTCGAGCTGCTGCTGCGGTTTACCAATCACCTCAAGCAGGCGCTGCGGCAGCAGCGTGCTGGTTCTGGCCCGCCCCAGCCCTTTACGCGGGTCGTCGCTTAACAGGCGGGTGTTCGCCCAGGTAAAGGGCAGCTTTCGATTGTCTAACTGGGTGACAAACGTCGACTCATCCACCTGGCGCAGATAGCGCGCCACCTGCGGACTGTCACGCCAGGCATCCGGCAGCGTTACCGCCGACGTCTCACCTTCTTCTTCCTCTACCACGTGGCGCAGCGGTGACACCGGCCGGCTCTGCCAGTAGCGATCGAAGTCCTGCGCCACCTCACCCACTACCGGACCGACAGCCAGTACATCGAGGTCGGAAAACAGCGGTTCATCACCCACGCCAAAATATTCATCGCCGATGTTGCGGCCACCCACGATAGTGGCGGCGTTATCCACGGTAAAACTTTTGTTGTGCATCCGGCGGTTCAGGCGGGCAAAGTCCGTCAGGTAGCCCAGCGCCCGCAGCGTGCGGAAGGTAAACGGGTTAAACAGGCGCACCTCAATCAGCGGGTGGCGGTTCAGTTCACTCAGCGTCCGGTCCAGCCCCTGGGTGTTATTGTCATCCAGCAGCAGACGCACTTTCACGCCGCGCTGGGCTGCCGCCAGCAAGGCGCTGAACAGCAGCCTGCCCGACAGATCGTTCTGCCAGATGTAATACTGAATATCCAGCGTCTTTTCCGCCAGGGTGATCAGCTGATAGCGCGCGGCGAAGGCATCCAGCCCTTCGGACAGCGGATAGACCCCACTGTGCAGGGGGTGCTGTGCGACCAGTGGCGTGATCGCCTGCGCCAGGCGTGTCGCGCCAGCCAGGTTGTCTGCCTGCGGCGGGTGAAGCGTGTCGGTCATCAGCGATCCTTGTGCGGCAATACGGTTATTCATCCGGTTAACTCTTATCCTGCCTGGCGTCTGTCGGCCAGGTAAACATATAGTCTAGACTTAGCCCATCGCCTGCGTTTTATTCCCTCTGGAGAACATTATGCATGATGGACGTTACCCGCCAGGTCTGTTTTCCAGCTTCTACCAGGGGAGCTTCGCCTGCTCCACTGCCTGCCGGACACCCGGTAAGCGCGCCGACCTGATGATCAGCAGCGGGCATGACACGCTGCTGGAGAAAGATTATGCCCTGTTAGCCAGCCATCAGATCCTGACGGCACGCGATGGCGCCCGCTGGTACTTAATTGAATCGCACCCCGGAGAATATCACTGGGAGAGCTTTTTGCCGCAGCTAAAAGCCGCTGAAAAGTACGGTATTGAAATGATCTGGGAGCTGGCCCATTTTGGCTGGCCGGACGGGCTGGATATCTGGCAGCCAGAATTTGTTGATCGTTTCAGCGCTTTTGCCCGCGCACTCGCCCGCCTGATGCGCGAAGAGGGCCACACCCGCCCGTTTATTACGCCGATGAATCAGATCTCATTCTGGTCATGGGCCGGGGCGGAAATCGCCTGGTTCAATCCTTTTGTTACCGGGCGTGGACGCGAACTGAAACGCCAGCTGGCCCGCGCCAGCATTGCCGCCATGCATGCCATGCGTGAAGAACTGCCCGGCGTGCGCTTTGTGCTCACCGACCCGCTGGTCAACGTCGCGGCATCCGGGTATTCCACCGCCGCCCGCTTACAGGCTCAGCAACAGCATCAGGCGCAATATGAAGTCTGGGACTGGCTGGCGGGAAGGCGCGAACCGGAACTGGGGGGAACGGAAGACCTGCTGGATATTATGGGGCTGACCTGGTACCCGGATAATCAGTGGTTCCATAACGGCGATCCGCTGGAACCACATCACCCGGATTATCGGCCACTCAATGTGTTGTTACAGGAAGTGTGGCAGCGCTATCAGCGCCCCCTGCTGATTGCCGAAACCGGTGCAGAAGCCGGGCAGGCTCAGACGTGGCTTAACCTCGTCAGTCAGGAAGGGGATTTAGCAGTGAAAGCCGGCGTGCAGTTGGAAGGGATTTCGCTCTATCCAGTGGTCGACTACCCGGCATGGGATGATGATCGTCGCTTACCTGCCGGGCTGTTTGGTCTGCCGGACGCGAACGGCAATCGCACCATTAACGAATCAATGGCGCTGATGCTACGTAGTCAGCAGATAAAACATCAGCAGGATCCGCTCAGGACATCCACAACGTGATGGCGAGGACAAAGATAATTAGTGTGAAAGAGGTGACAGCCAGGACCACAATGGCAAACTGCGCATCATCTAACGACACTCGGGGTTCTTTTTCAGACTCAGGTTTGGAACTGTTTTTCATGTTCAGCCACAGCGTACCGGCAAAACAATCCTGTTGGGGTGCCGGTAAAAAATGAAAGACGTCCTTTTCACCCAAAAAAATAAGCAACACTAACGAAAGTACACTATTCCACCCGGGCTTATAGCACCAAAAAGTGTCAAATACCTTCAAATAATCGCGCAGGATAATAGCACGACTTCCGGCCATATTAACGTAATAAATTGATTCATCACTGCTAAAAACGGAATAAGATAGACTCTTTTCTTCTTAAATCAGGCAAGTGCAGTGTTTCACAAACTGAACAGTCATATAAAAAAATTATCAATCTTAACTAATATTTTCAGGCGTGAATCACAGGAATGGCGTTGCCAGAGCAACGCCTTAGCAGGGTCAGGACCAGCGGCGGAAAATCAGGGAGGTGTTGATGCCACCGAAGGCAAAGTTGTTTGACTGAATGTAGTCCGTCTGCACTTCACGGGGCTGCTGCATGATGTAGTCCAGCGCGGCACAATCCTCAGCGGGTTGCGTGAGGTTCAGCGTCGGGGCGAACCAGCCTTCACGCATCATCTCAATGCTCATCCAGGCTTCCAGTGCGCCACAGGCGCCCAGCGTATGACCAAAATAACTTTTCAACGATGAAATCGGCGTACGGTCGCCAAAGACCGCCGCCGTGGCATGGCTCTCGGCCACATCGCCCCGGTCGGTCGCAGTGCCGTGGGCGCTGATATAGCCAATATCGTCGGCGGTCAGCCCCGCCGAGCGCAGTGCCCGCTCGATGCAGATTTGCATGGTTTCACGCTGCGGCTGGGTAATGTGCGCAGCATCACAGTTGGTATAAAAACCGACGATCTCCGCATAGATCGTCGCACCACGCGCCTCGGCGTGTTCCAGATCTTCCAGCACCAGTGTTCCGGCCCCTTCGCCAATCACCAGCCCATCACGTTGTGTATCGAACGGTGAAGGCGTGCTTTCCGGGCGGTCGTTGCGCTGGCTGGTGGCAAACAGCGTGTCAAACACCGCCGCCTCGGAAGGGCACAACTCCTCTGCCCCACCGGCAACCATCACCGTCTGATAACCGTGACGGATCGCTTCCCAGGCATAACCAATCGCCTGGCTGCCGGAGGTGCAGGCGCTGGAAGTGGGGATCACCCGCCCCCGCAGGCCAAAGAACAGTCCGGCATTCACCGCCGTGGTGTGCGGCATCATCTGCACATAGGTGGTGCCGGTAATGTTGTTAGTGTGCTTTTCCGTCAGCATGGTGGCAAATTCACTGACCGGCCCGGTACTGCCGGTTGAGGAGCCGTAAGCAATGCCGGTATCGCCGTTGGTCAGCACCGGGTGCCCCAGCAGCCCGGCCTGTTCCAGCGCCAGTTCGGTAGCACGGGTCGCCATCTGCGAGACGCGGCCCATCGAGCGGATGCGTTTACGGGTGTAGTGCTCCGGTAGCTTAAAATCATCCACCGGCGCCGCTAACAGGGTGTTCAGGCCGTCATAAACCTGCCACTCCGGCATCTTACGTACCGCATTGGTGCCCGCGCGCAAACGCGCAGACACCGCCTGCCAGTTTTCACCAAAGGCGGTCACGCCGCCCATTCCTGTTACCACCACACGGCGCATCAGAGCATCCCCCCGTTAATGGAAATCACCTGGCGAGTGACATATCCCGCGATATCAGACATCAGATAGCTGGCCAGCCCGGCCACTTCCTCTGCTTCGCCCATGCGTTTCATCGGGATCATCTTCAGGGCCTCATCCACTGCCACCGGCTCCATCTGGATCATGCCGGTATCAATCAGGCCCGGCGCGATGCAGTTAACGGTGATTTTGCGTTTCGCCAGCTCAATCGCCAGCGCCTTGGTCGCACCAATAATGCCCGCTTTGGCCGCACTGTAATTCACCTGTCCGCGATTGCCCATCATGCCGGAAACCGACGACAGGGTAATAATGCGCCCGCCTTTGCGCAGGCCGATCATCGGCATCACGCAAGGCTGGATCACGTTGTAAAAACTGTCGAGGTTGGTGTGGATCACCTGGTCCCAGTCGTCATCACTCAGGGCAGGAAATGCACCGTCACGGGTAATACCAGCATTGCTGACCACGCCATAATACGCGCCGTGCTGCTCGATATCCGCCTCAAGACGGGTACGGCACATCTCACGGTTGGCGATATCGAAGCCCAGCACGCGGCCCGCGCCTCCGGCGGTTTCAATCTGCTGCAGCGTGTCCCGTGCGCCCTGCTCATCGCTGTGAAAATGGACTGCCACGGTGAATCCATCGGCGGCCAGGCGCAGCGCAATCGCGCGGCCAATACCTTTACTGGCGCCGGTGACTAAAACAGAACGCGTCATTCCTGAATACCCTGTTGCATAAGTTGTTGAAGTTCCTGGTTATCCGGCTGATAGGTATTCAGTCGGCCACTGGCCCAGGTGTCGCCATCAAGGGTGATGACGCCGTCGAAACTGCCAATTTTTTCATCGCGCATCAGCAGGCTGACGCGAATATCCAGCACGCTGTCGGCCGGAAAGGCCGGTTGCTGGCAGCGGTAGCCGCGCCCGCCCAGTAACATGCCGGGACGCGGGGTTTGCTGATGCTGCTGGCGGCCATGCCAGCCTGACCAGACGCCTATCGTCTGGGCAATCATTTCCATGCCAAACCAGGCAGGCAATGCGCCCTGCGGGTTAAGAAACGGTGCCAGTGCGCCATCATGGCTGACCCGCACCCGACAATGGGCCTCTTCGTCACTGACCATCAGCACCTGCTCCACCAGCACCATTGGCGAGGCATGCGGCAGGTAATACGCGGCGGGTTGATACTCTGACATCACAGCGTTCCTAAAATCAGGCAGGCATTATTGCCGCCAAAAGCAAAAGAGTTACTCATGATCACCGGGCGTTCCAGCGGCGCGGGCGCCGTCAGCAAACAACAGTCTGGCAGGCTGCTATCCGGGGTGCTGGCGCTGAAATCCTGCGGTGGTAATGGCAGATGGCGGGTGAGGATCAGCCAGCACAGCGCGGCCTCAACAATGCCTGCGGCACCGAGCGTATGCCCGGTTAAGTGTTTGGTGGAACTGCATGGGATGCGGTCGCCAAACAGCGCACTGACCACCCCCGCTTCAATCTGGTCATTTAACCGCGTGGCCGTTCCGTGCAGATTAATATATCCCACCTGATCCGGAGTCAGCTTTGCCTGTTGCAGCGCCATAGTAATCGCGCGTTTGGCCCCTTCCCCTTCAGGATGCGGGGCCGACATATGCCAGGCATCGGACGATTCGCCATAACCCAGAATTGCCACGGGCTGCGGTTCGCGGGTCAGCAGCATCAGCGCCGCCCCTTCGCCAATAGTGATGCCATCACGCTGCTGGCTGAACGGCATGCAGCGTTGCGCCGATAACGACTCAAGGCTGTCAAATCCGTTGAGCGGCATACGGCTGAGCGTATCGGCACCGCCGACAATCGCCACATCCGCCAGTCCGGCATCAATCAGTCGCTGGCCGCTGATCAACGCCCGTGCGCTGGAGGAGCAGGCGGTCGACAGCGTGTAGGCCGGGCCGCTCAGTTGCAGGTAGTTCGCCAGGAAACGCGACGGATCGCCAAGCTCCTGCTGAAAATAGTGATATTCCCCGCTGTCACCGCTGATAAAACGATCGCCCTCATCCAGACCTGAGGTGCTGGTGCCAAGCACCACCGCCACGCGATCTGCGCCAAAGCGTGCGATCGCCGCCTGCACGTCCGTTTCAATCTGCGCCAGCGCGGCCAGCAGCAGCTGATTATTGCGGCTGTTATGCGCCGCCAGCCGGGACGGAACCGCAGGCAGCGGCGCATCCACCCGCCCTGTCCAGCAGGGTTTATCACCGATCAACCAGCCGCTGTCGGCACGCATCCCCGGTGCCGTGCCGCGCGCCAGGTTATCGGCGATGTCATCGGACGTTGCACCCAGCGCACTGAGCATACCCACCGCAGAAATAAACATCATCATCCGTCCAGATTCTGAATCAAGATATGGTAACCAAAGGCAAACTGCTGAACGCTGATCGGCACCCGCTGCGCACCGCGTTGCAGGTAGCGGATTTCGGTGATCAGTGTGCCACCCGCATCGCGCAGCTGACGGCGGTCGCCCTGGTCTGCCAGCGTCCAGCCCTCAGGCAGGCGCGGCAGCCATACGGCAACAGGCCAGTGGCTGAGCATAATATCGGCCAGCACCTGGCTGGCTGGCGGCATCTCCGGCAGAACCAGCGACTGCTCGGTGTGGATGCCGCTGGCATCATACGTTACGCGAAACAGACGGATGCCAAGCGATGACAGCCCGGCCAGCGTCAGCTGCTGACCATCGGCGCTCAGCAACACCAGCAGCGACTGCTGTTTGCCCTTGAAGCTGCCGGTGAGCAGCTGTTGCTGGCTGAACGCAGGGTCAATGGCCGGCGGCGGCAACGTCACGCGCACACCCGGTTTCAGCCAGGCCTGCGGCCGGGTGTCATCCGGTTTTCCGGCGCAGCCCGTGAGCAGCAACGCGGCGCAGAACAGCGCCAGAAGGCTTTTCATTTTTTTCTCCGTTTCACCGGCAGTGCCAGCGGTGACAGTAAGAACGCGGTAAAGATGCCGCTGCACAGCACAATGCCGAAACTGCTGATCGCCTGGGTACTGCTGAATACCAGCATCCCCAGCGTCAGCAAGGTGGTCGCCATCGCCAGCATGACCGCCAACAGAGAGGTTATCGGCGTACCGCGCGGATTGCTGAAGAACAGGGTGTAATTAATCCCGATGCCCAGCACCAGCACCAGCGCCAGCAGCGAAAACAGGTTGAGCGAGTGGCCGGATAACGCCAGCGCCGCCAGTCCACCGCCCAGTGACAGCACGGAAGGGATCACCGTCAGCAGCCCCTGACGCCAGCCAAGGCGCAGCACGTTGCTCAGGGCAATCGCCACCAGCGCGGCCGCCAGCAGCCAGCCGAGCAACGTGCGGTAGAAGGCAAACAGCGTATCGAAGGTCTGTTTACGGTCGATCCAGCTGACGCCCGGCAGGCTGTCGGCCAGCTGCGCCAGTGCGGCACGATCGCTCACACCGCTCAGCGGCACCAGTACGCCGCTGCGCCCGTCAGGCAGCGTCAGCCATAGCAGACGCCAGCCTTCGCTGTTCTGACTGTTGAGCCAGGTTTCCGGGGTCAGCGGCTGTGCGCTGAGATCGGGCGCCTTGACCGTTACGCCAGCCTCCTGCAACCGCGCGATCACCGTCGGGGCCGCCTGTTGCAAGCGTTGTAAATCCTGCTGCTGCTGCGCCAGCGAGGAGAGCGGCAGCAGGCGGTAACTGTTGAGCCATTGCTGACGGCGCGCATCGGCCAGTTTCGGTGCCAGCGCCTCCAGCCGTTGCAGGGTTTGCTGTGGATTATCGCCGGAAACCGCCATCCAGGTCTGGTCAGCACTCTGCCCGGTGAGCGCAGTGACCTGCCGCTCCACCGCCAGCAGGTGTTGCGGCAGCGCCTGTAACTGGGAAATATCATCATTAACGCGCAGCTGGCTGATCCCGGCCAGCGACAGCAGTGCCACCAGCAGCGGCAGGCCAATGCGCAGGCGGTTATTGCGCCGCCATGCGGCCAGCCAGCGCCCCATCAGCGCCATCAGCGGCACCGGACGCACAGGCAACCCTTTCACCAGCAGCGGATACCAGCAGATCACCGTCAGGCAGGAGGCGGTCAGACCAACGGCGGCGAACACCGCCAGCTGGCGGATCCCCGGGAACGGTGCAATCACCATAATCAGCCAGGCAATGGCGGTGGTGCCCAGCGCCAGCAGCAACGCACGCATCACCTTATGCAGGCTCTCCTGCGGCGTCATATCCGCGCCGTGGATCATCCGTTCCGTCAGATAATAGAGGGTGTAATCTGCCGAGATCCCGACAATGCTCAGGCTCATTACCAGCGTCATCAGGTGCAGCTCGCCGAAGCACAGCAGCGTGATCACCGTGCCTGCCAGTGCGCCAATTCCCACCGACAGCGCACACAGCAGCAGCGGGCGCGGCGAGCGAAACACCGTGAACACCAGCAGCAGCACGCCAACAATGGTCGCAACACCGAGCGTGGAGACATCATGCCGCGCCTGCTGGCTGGCATAATCGCTGAACCAGACGGTGCCGCGTGACAGCAGTTTTGCCTCCGGGTACTGCTGTTGCAGCTGCCGCTCAATATCCTGAAGCTGGCCGACCATCGCGTGGCTTTGCTGCATATCAAACGAGCTGCTGGCCAGTTCGCCATGAATAAAGTACCAGCGCTGCCCCTGCCGATCGCGGGTGGTCAGCCAGCCGTTGCTCAGCCCGAGCTGGCTGGCATTTTGTTGCATCAATAGCTGCGCACCACGCACCAGCATCAGCGGATCGTGATTCAGTTCCTGCCCGCTCACCCCGGCAAACGCGGAGTAGAGCTGCGCCAGCACCCAGTCAGCCTGGGCCGCACCGCCGTTTTCCAGACGTGCGCGCGTGGTGGCGTCGATCAGGCTGTTACGGTGCTGCCAGGCAAACTGTCCCCAGGCCTGCTGTTGCTGTGCATTCAGCGGCCCTTTTACCTGTTTGAGCCCGTCAAGCTGTTGCAGTTTCGTCAGCAACGTCTGCGCCACCGCCGGGTTATCCTGCTTCCCGGCGCTGACCAGCCACACCATCTGGCGGTCAAGACGCTGCATAAAGCCCTGTTGCAGGTCGGCCGGCATCGCGCCCATCGACTGCGCAGGCAACAGCGCCAGCACGCTGCTGTTAATCCGCGCCTGCGGCAGCAATGCCGCAAGCCCGGCCAGCAGCAACAGGCAGACGATCAGCCAGGCAGAGGCAATCTGACGCGGTCGGTTAGAAAACAAAACGCTGCTGCTCTTCATCGGTCAGCTGAGTCGGCGTCAGGCGCTGATTGCTGAGGGTAATATCCGTACGATCGCCCTGACGGTCATTGAGCTGAATACTGTCGAGATAAGCGCCACCCTGTAAGGTGATGTTGTTAAACAGTTTATCCAGCGGCGAGGTGGTGGGCGTCAGCACCAGGCGCCAGCGGTCCTGGCCGAGATCGTGAAAATCCAGGGCAAAGTTCTGCTCCAGCACTTTACGGTCGGCCTGGAACAGCGCGCGCAGCAGATGGTTAAACTGGAACATCTGCGGATTACTGTCAGCGGTGACAATCTCCGGCGGCTGGCCGTTCATCACCTGCACCATGCGCTTTTCATCCAGCACCAGCGTCAGCGGGAAAGGCTTCGCCTGCTGCCACCACAATCCTTTATCCTGGGCTATCAGCAGCTGTCCGCTGGATTTCAGCGGTTGCGCCATGCCTTTGATAGTACGCAGCTGACTGAAGTCAGCCCGCACCACCGGCTGGCTGGCAAAGCGCTGTTGCAATGCTTCCAGCGTCACGGCCTGCACGCTGAGGCTGGTGAGCATCAGCAGGGTGAAAAGCATTCTGATCATGGCGTGACTCCCAGACGGTCAAACAGGATCTGCGGCGAGACAAAGCTGATGCCGGTATCGCCTTCGGCCACCGCCACCTGAATGGTGTAACCGGTGGTGGTACGCTGGCCGCTCTCTGCATCAAAAATCTGATAGGCGATGCGCAGGCGGTTTTCCACCTCTTCGATGGTGGCACGCACGCGGATACGCTGCTCAAACGTCAGAGTACCGCGATATTTCACCCGGGTGTCGACCACTGGCCAGACATAGCCCGAGGCCTTCATCTCGCGGTAGCCGTAATTAAATTTACCCAGCAGTGCTTCGCGGGCAACCTCGAAATAACGGAAATAGTTGCCGTGCCAGACCACGCCCATGGCATCCACATCGTGGAACGGAACGGTCAATTCAACCTCAACAGAGAAACGCGCATCGTTTAACATCGGGATTCCTTCTCTTCATGTTCGGTCGGTGGGGTTTCCGGCAGTTGCCAGAAATCGAAAAAGTTAAACCAGTCGAGCGGTGACAGCAGCGCGTGGTATTCCAGCCGCTGCGCGTAACGATCCACCGCCTGCTGTAAGGCCTGCTGGCGCGTCGCGCGCGGCAGTTCCAGCCGATCGGCAAAGGGTTCGCAGTGCAGACGCAGCGTGCGGCCCTGGCGCAGGGCAAACATCAGCATCACCGGGCAGCGCAACGCCGCCGCCAGCACAAAAGGTCCCTGCGGGAAAGGAGCGGGTTTGCCAAGAAATTCGCTCCATATCACCCGACGCGTGCCGCCGCGCTGGCGATTGACGGCCGTGCGATCGCCGACAATCGCCACCCATTCTCCGGCATCGAGTTTCTGCTGCAGCATAATGGCGGTTTCCGGGCCGATATTGCTGACCGGGATCACATTCACGCTGGCTTGCGGGGCAATCTCGTCCAGTATCTGCTTAAAGCGCTGCGCGTGGTCGGTAAACACCAGCGCGTTAATTACCAGCCCGCTCACCTGCTGTGCCAGCGCACGACAGGCTTCAATATCGCCAAGATGCGAAGCGAGGATCAGTCGTCCTCCCGGCGGACCGTGATGAATAATCACTTCGGCGCCGGGGGCGAAATCAATCTCTTTACCCCAGCGGAGATCGCCGCGCCAGCTGGCAATTTTATCCAGCATCGCATCGCCAAAGCGCAGGAAGTGGCGGAAGCTGCTCAGCGGTTTGGGCAGTGTCATCTGCTGCGACTGCGCATATTCACGGATAGCGTTCAGCCACTGCACCGAAGCGCGGCGCTGATCGCCGCCGGTCAGCCAGTACACGGCGGTCACCGGCCACAGCAACAGCGTAAAAGCCCGGCGGCCGCAGCAGCGATACACCGCGAGCATAAAGCGTATGCCCCACAGCCCGCTGCGTTCCGGCGTGGCAGACCAGTGTCGCGAGGTTGGTCTGCGCCATAATAATGAGGGGATACGCGGCAGCATGCCGAAGAACAGCCGGGTGTGCATCCAGGAGATTCGCAGGTTATCGCGCAGCGCATCGAAGTGTGACAGGCCGTCCTGCGGATAGGTCACGCGGGTGGCAATGAAGTGCGAAGGCGTGCCCGCCCAGTAGAGGCGCACCATAATTTCCGTATCAAAATCCATACGCTGACCGATGGCGCGGCGCTGTGCCAGCGCCAGCGTCGGGACCAGCGGGTAAACGCGGAACCCGCACATGCTGTCTTTCAGGGAGAACGACAGGGTTTCCACCCAGACCCAGAAATGGGTGATATAGCGGCCATACAGCCGCGCCCTGGGCACCGAGTCGTCATACTGCGGCTGGCCTGAGATCAGCGCGTCAGGTGCTGCGCGTGCAGCGTCCAGCAGACGCGGGCAGTCTTCAATCTGATGCTGCCCGTCAGCATCCACCTGCACCGCATGCGTAAAGCCCTGACGGGCCATCTCCGCGAGTCCGGCCAGCACCGCCACGCCCTTGCCCTGATTGGGCGTCAGGCGGTGTAGCTGCACGCCCGGCCCCACCAGCGCATCAAGCTGACTGGCGGTGGCGGCATCGCTGCCATCATCGACAATCAGTACCGGCAGATGAAACGGGGCCAGGCGGGCCAGCACCGAGGCCATCATCATGCCGTGGTTATAACAGGGGATCACCACACAGGGACGGAATGTCTCATTTAACACAGGCGGATCTTCCCACTGCTGGCCGGGAACAGGCCCGCGTCGGTCACCCGCTGATACTGGAAACTCAGCCCTTTTTCGGGCTGCCAGTTCAGCTTCAGCTTCAGCGTCGCGCCCGGCAGGATTGGCTGCTGAAACTTAATATTCTCTACGGAGGCAAACTGCCGTCCAGGGGCCAGCAACGTCGTGCCATAGTGAATCACCCAGTCCAGCTGCGCCACACCGGGCAACAGCGGCTGCTCAGGAAAATGGCCCTGGAACCAGAACAGATCGGCATCGACGCGCAACAGCAGTTCCGCTTCGCCGCCCTGCTGTTGTACTGCAAGCTCAACGGGCAACATGAAATAACTCCTGTATCTGCGGCCAGGCACGTTTGCTCTGACTGTTATGCGGGATGACCTCAACCACCCGCCAGAAGCGGGGCATCGCCACCGGCTCAAGCCAGCGCTGCAGTTCATGACGCCACTGGCGTTTGAGTGCATGGAGATCGCTCTCTGGCGTGTTGAGTACCAGCACCACGCCAATGCCGCTGCGATCGCCGCGCACCACCTGGAGCGCGACCGCATCAGCCACCTCCGGCAGCGCCAGCAGCCGCCGCTCAATCTCGCTGAGCGACACGCGTTTATCTTCAATTTTCACAATGCGATCGTGGCGGCCACAGAGCTGAAAGCCCTGCGCACTGAACGCCAGCTTGTCATCCAGCATCAGCCCCTGCGGCTGTGGGATCAGCGCCGAACGCACCCACCAGTTTTGCTGTTCATCCTGGCGGAAGGTCACATCGCTGAACGGCTGCCACGCGGTGTCATCACGGGTACGGCAGCGACTGGCGATCGCGCTGGTTTCGGTACTGCCGTAGATCTCTTCGACCGGATACCCGGTCCACTCGGCCACCGCCTGCGCATCCTGCCAGGGCAGCACGCCCCCGGCCGACACCGTCAGGCAGCAGTCAGGGGCGACCAGGGAGAAATCGATGCGGCGCAGGAAGGCCGGACTGCTGATAAAGGCATAGCGCCCGGCGGGCTGCGCCACCAGCTGTTCACTGTAGCAGACCTGGTGGCTGTCAAACGGCAGCCCCAGTGCCATCGGCATCACAAGGCGGAAGCTCAACCCGTAGAGGTGCTGATGAGTCACCGACGCAATCAGGGTGCAGCCTTGCAGACGTTCGCCCCACAGCCGGTGCAACCAGCGCGCCTCTTCATCCAGGCTGGCAATGGGTTTACTCACCTGCCGTGGCGCGCCGGTGGAACCGGAAGTAAACAGGATAATGGCCGCATCAGATGCAACAGGGGGAAGCACTTCACCGGTTGCCCTGCCCGCCTCTTCGACCTGCCAGACCGGGCAGTCGAGGGTGAACGCCCGATCGCTGAGCACACCGTCAAATTCCGCGATCTGCTCCACCAGCAGTGCAGGCCGGCAGTGGCCGGGGATCAGCGGCGTTTTTCCTGCATGCAGCGCCGCCAGCAGCGCCACGCTAAACAGATAGCTGTTCTCAAAGCACAGCGCCCAGCGTTGCCCCGGGTGCGCCAGCAGACGCGCACCCAGTGCGGTGACCTGCTGCTGCCACTGCTGCCGGGTCCATTCACGTGTGCCGCTGCGTGCCACAATGCCCGGCACGGACGTTGTCAGCCAGTCGCCGATGGGCAGTACGCTGTCACTCACCGCGATGCCTTTATGCGCTGGCGCACACACCATTCGCCCGCCATCAACAGCCCGATTAACAGATAGCTGATTAGTCCGTTCCACCACGTCCACCAGAAAAGAGAAGTTTGCAGGCAGGTGATCAGCGCCACCCCGCCATTGATCAGAAAGAACAGGCACCAGACCTGCGTGACGCGCCGGGTGTACGCCACCGCGCGCGGCGGCAAGTCGGCTTCACGCAGGCGGGCGAGGCGTTCTACCAGCGGCATAGTGCTGAATAAGGAGCTGGCAAACAGCAGCAGCAGAATGGCGTTCACCGCCACCGGATACCACAGCAGCAGATGATGGTCGCGCAGCAGCATACTGGCCGTACACAGCCCCGCCCCGGCCACTGCCAGCCATTTGCCTGTCATCGCAAAGGCCCCCACCTGTCGACGCAGCCCCAGCCAGCGCAGCACAAACAACAGCGCCATCAGCGGCAGCAGCCAGTGGTATTCAGGGTGAGTGAGGCTGAACCAGACGAGAAATGGCCACAGCACCAGCAGCAGCCCGGTGAGCATACGTAACATCGGTTCGCTTTCCCTGCCGCCGTTAACGATCAGCCTTCACGCAGCAGTTGTTCCACCGCATCCACCACATCCTGCACGGTGCGTACTGATTTGAAGATCTCAGGTTTGATTTTACGGCCGATGCGCTTTTGCAAATGCACCACCATATCGACGGCATCAATGCTGTCCAGTTCAAGGTCTTCGTACAGACGCGATTCCGGTTTGATATCGTCCGCGTCCAGCTCAAACAATTTGACCAGCAGGCCTGTGATTTCCTGATAAATTTCGTTCTTATCCATTACGGTCTTCTCCTGGATACGATCAGGCCGTCAGCGCAGAACGCTGGGCATGGATAAACGCCGCCAGGGTGGCAACGGAGTAAAAGTGCTGACGCATCTCGTCACTTTCGGCAGAGAGCACTACGCCGTAACGGCTTTTCACCGCCAGGCCCAGCTCCAGTGCGTCGATAGAATCAAGGCCCAGTCCGTCGCCAAACAGCGCCGCATCGGTATCAATATCCATCACGCTCACCTCTTCCAGATTAAGCGTGTCGATGATCATCTGTTTAATTTCGAGCGATAACTCTTCCATACTGTTTCCGAATAATTATTGATGTTCTGGTGTTAATGCATCTTGCAAATAGTGAGTGAGGCGGCGCGCAGCGCGTGACTCCGGCTCCTCCTCCCCTGCCCAAAATGTGCTGCCGTCAATGCGCTGCTGCACGCGTACGGTGAACAGCGGTTTTTCTTCCGGGACCTGATACCAGCGGCTCTGCTTATCGAGCATACGCTGGGTGCAGACAATATGTACCAGACGCAGATCGCAACGGCAGCGCACCGCGATATTGGCAGCGCCGCGCTGGAGTTTGAGCGGTTCGCCGTAGCGGGTACGGGTGCCTTCCGGGAACAGGATAATCGCATCGCCCTGATCCAGGCGGCGCTGGCTGTCCGGCAGCAGCGTATCTCCCTGGCTGTTCACCAGATAATCCGCAGCGCGCACCACCCCGGAGAGGAAAAAGTTCTTCTGTAACCCGGCTTTCACCAGGCAATCGGCTTCCGGCATCACTGACGCCAGGAACACGTAATCCACCAGCGAAGGGTGGTTCGCCACGATCAGGCAACGTCGATCCTGCTGAAGCAGTTCAGCCCCTTCGATACGGTAGTCAAACACCCCAAGGGCGCGGCAGCAGCGCAGAAACAGACGGAAACAGCGCGAGATACTGCGTCGTGCCAGGCGGCGGCGCTGCTGGGGATCGCGTAACAACAGCAGCAGCAGGTTAAACCACACCAGCGACAGCATCAGCCCACCCAGGCCAAACAGCGTAAAGCACAGGCCGGTCATCAGAATGCGCCAGTAGCGACTCAGATAACGATAGGGTCGGGCGCGCAGGGAGAGATCAGTCATAGCGACACGTCCACTGCCAGTGCAAACGATCGCCCGGCACGTTGAACTGCGCCTGGCGCGCCAGCCAGCCGTGCAGGAACAGCAGGCTTTGCGGCAGCGCAGACGCACGCGGTGTAACATGCGGCTGGCTGACACAGTGGCAGGCATCACCCGGAGCCAGCAGCAGCGCCACCGCATAGGCGGAAAACAACGTCTGGTCAGGAATATGAGGGTGATAGAGGTCAGGAATGGTGCCTTCAAAATCGACCAGCAGCACATGCGGGTAACCCGCTGCATGTAATGCGGCCACTTCCACCATGCCCTGCTGAAAAGAGTCTGCCCCCGCCGACAGCGACGTCGAGACCAGCGGGGCTTCTGCCGCAATGGTCAGGCTGCCCACCGCCGCATTGTGTACCGACATGGCAAAGTCAGTCGGCGACAGATTCTGCTGTTTTTGCAGCGCAGTAAGAATGCGTAAATTACGCTCCAGCTCACCGTGGCGGCTGGTGAATACCAGCGCATCCACGCGTTGACGACGCAATACTGACAGCCCACAATCCACCGCCGCACGGCTGCCGCTGTTCAGACGCCGCGCAGTCATCATCGGCAGCTGGCTGCATTTAGCCAGTTGCTGGGTGCTGTCGATAGCGGGCGGCTGCATGGCCCAGTTTTTCCAGTGCGCAGGCTCATTCAGCCCAGGCGCGCTCGCCTGCCAGTCGAGGAGTGTAAAGGCTAAATTCATGCTGATTCTTCTTGCAGCGCGGGGACATTCTCCGCCCTGTATTCGAGTAATGTGATCATGCCCACAGCGGGATCGTCACTGCGGTTCATCGGTCCATTCAGCCGCACTCGCGCCGTATGGCTGATTCACAGCATAGCGTTTAGCACCGGGTGATGGCACTCGGAATTAACCGCATTTGCGATATAAAACGCTGTTAACATCTCAACACGTTTAATGGGTTGTCGGCCGGGGTGGCGGGATCTTTAATGCTAGTCGACCGACGCCAGACCATTAGGGTGTTGTTGAGGATGCCAGACGGAACTGGATATCCTTATCAAGATTATTGACCCAGCGATTATAACTTTTGTGAATTTCACCCGGCCCGGCCATCAGATTATTACTGCCGACATAATGGATAGCGTAGTGATTCGCGCCGTAGGTAATACGAATTTCCGCGCTGTGGTCGCGCTGCGTGATTTTACCGGTGATCACACCCGGCTGCTGGGGCTGCATCACCCAGTGACGCGCGCGCCCGGCTTCCAGAATGGCTGTTTGCAACTGATTGTCGCTGTAATGGCTATTCAGCGTTTGATCGATATTTTTGACTGGTTCAGTGCGCGCGCATCCTGCCAGCGCAAAGGCGCACAGCAGCATGGCGAAAAGACGTGGCTTTTTCATAGCATCCCTAAAAATAATCTATATTTTCCAGCTAGTTATTTGCACAAATAGCACCCAATACGGAGATCGATTCTTCCGCATGACTCAGACTATTAATTGTAAAGATTCGCATAATAGCATTCGTTGCTAAGCAATGAGAAGCCCTAAAGAGTTCTAAAAAATAAGGTTAATCTGTATTGATGACGGGTATGCAGGGTTCTCCTGACGGTGTGCTGGCGGGCAAATTGACTGACGGGGCAAGGTAAGGAAGCAGAGAGGAAACAGGGCCTGCATGCGCAGACCCATACTGATTTATGACGCCTGCCAGCCGCCGCCCAGCGCGCGGTAGAGATCAATCTGTGCCAGCAACAGGTTATTTTTGGCCTGTACCACACTGAGCTGGATGCTGAACAGCGTGCGCTGGGCATCCAGCTCATCCAGATACGAGGCGTAGCCGTTCTGATAGCGATTGCGCGCAATGCGCAGCGCCTCCTGCACCACCTTTTCCTGTGACTGTAACTCGGTGAGTTGCTCCTGATAGCGGGTTATGGCATCCAGATCGTTATTCACTTCAGCAAACGCACTGCGCACCACTTTTTCGTAGTTGTAGAGCGCCTGGTTACGCGTGGCCATAGAAACATCGACCTGCGCGGTCAGCGCTTCGCGGTTCAGCAACGGTGCCAACACGCTGCCACCAACGCTCCACAGGCGGAACGGATTCTCTACCAGTTCATGCAGGACTGAACTTTGCAGGGTTCCGCTGGCGGTGAGATTCAGTGAAGGCAGCAGGCTGGCGCGTGAAGACTGAAGTGACGCATCCATCGCCAGTAACTGGCGCTCGGCCTGTACGATATCCGGCCTGCGCTGCAACAGCTGAGACGGCATCACGGCAGGCAGCGTCTGCGGTGCAACGTGGTCAAAGTGGTTCTGGCGTGCAATCTGACGCGGGTTCATCCCGACCAGAATACTCAGGGCATTTTCCTGCTGCGCAATCTGGTGCTGCAACAGCGGGATTTGCGCTTTCGCCGTCTGATATTCTGACTGCGACTGCACCCACTCCAGCCGTGAGGTATAACCCGTTTCAAACTGGCGCTGCGCCAGCTTCAATGAGTTGGCGCGGCTGGCCAGCGTGGCTTCCGTTACCCGCAGCTGTTCGTCAAGCGACACCAGCGTCATATAGCCTGAGGCCACTGAGCTGGCAATGGTCAGTTCGGCGGCGCTGGCCGCCGCCTGCTGGGCTGCCAGTGACGCTTTTGCTGCATCAATGCTGCTGCTGCGCTCACCCCATAAATCCACGTTGTAGTTGGCCTGCAACAATCCCTGGAATACCGATGACTGAGAAGGCTGCCCCGTTACCGCTGACAGTGTGCGCGCCCGACTGGCAGCGACCCCGGCATCCAGCGTCGGGAAGTTATCCCCCTGCGCCCCACGCAGTTGTGCTCGGTATTGATCGACGCGCGAACGGGCGGTCAAAATATCCGGGTTGTTGCGCAGCGCCTGCTCCACCAGCTGATTCAATGACGTATCGTTAAACGCCCGCCACCAGCCCGCTTCCACTGCGGCACCCGGTCCAACCTGATTGCGCCACTGCATCGGGATGGGCAGCGCCGACGGAGCCTGCTCAACTTCCGTTGCACAGCCTGCCAGCGCGGCCGTCAGCATCATCATCATCAGGGTTTTCGGCGCGGGCATCATTTTTTCTCTCCATCCTGCGCGGCCGCAGTATCGATATTCACCTCAACCGACATACCCGGGCGCAGATGGGTCGCATTGTCGCTGGTGATCTTAATCCGCACCGGAATGCGCTGGGCAATTTTCACAAAGTTACCGGTGGCGTTATCCGGTGAAATCGCACTGAATTCCGATCCCGCAGCCGGGGAGATATATTCGACTTCACCGTTAAACTGTTCGCCGTCCAGCGCGTCGACGCTGAACGTCACTGGCAGCCCCGGACGGATACGCGCCATCTGGGTTTCTTTCATATTGGCGACCACCCACATCTGCTGAGGCACCAGCGAGGTCAACCGGGTTCCCGCGGTAACGTAAGCACCCTGCCGCACGGAGATTTGCCCTAATTGCCCGTCACGCGGGGCAATGATTTTGGTGTTATCAAGATCGATCTGCGCCAGTTCCAGCGCCGCCTGCGCGCTGGTGACATCCGCCTCCAGCGAGGCACGATTAACAATCACGGTTTGCAGATCCTGACGTGAGACTTCCAGCGTGGCCTGCGCCTGCTGCACATCCGCCAGCGTCTGGCTGTTGCTGGCGCGCGACGCATCACGTTCCCGCAGGGAGAGTGAACCATCAGAGACCAGATTTTCCACACGCTTCAGATCCAACCCGCCTTTTACCGCCTGGGCTTTGGCGTTTTGCAGTGCCGCCTCATTGCGTTTGATCACCGCTTCCGCACTGCGGCGCTGCTGAATATTGTTGGCCAGCGTAGCTTTTTTCATGTCCAGCTGCGCCATCGCCTGGTGCACACGCTGGCGATAGATACGGTCGTCAATGGTCATCATCAGGTCGCCCTGGTGGACCGGCTGGAAGTCCAGCACCTTAACCTCTGTGATATAGCCACTGACCTGCGGGCTGATAAAGGTCACCTGGCCGCGCACGTAGGCGTTTTCCGTTGACTGTGTCTGGCTGGTAAAAGGCGGTAGCTGCCAGGCGTAAAGGATCACCAGTACGCCGACCAGGGCAATCCCCGATCCCAGAGCAATCGATAAAATACGCAGCTTATTATTTCTCAGACGCTCAGTGAGCTGCTGCTGTTCCTGTTGACTCATGTTTTCCCCGTGTTCCACTTCTTCGTTCACCAGCACGTTTACCTGGCAATCGTCTTGTTGAGATTTTGCATGGCACGCTGTTCCGCCTCGGCTTCGCGTTTTGCCTGCTGCCAGTTGAGATAACGCAGACGCGAAAGACGCCACAGCACCCAGAGTAAAGTGATCCCTGCCATGACAGCAGTCAGAATATACACATCGTTATAGGCCAGTACGTTCGCCTGCAAGGTGGCAACGGTTTGCAGCTGTGCAGTGCCCTGAGCACTTTGCAGGGTGCTGTCACCCACAAGGCTGGCAAACAGATTGTTGTACTGGGCCAGACGATCGGTCACGTTCGGGTCCAGCAGCGACAGTTGATCACCGAGCAGGCTGGAGTGATATTTTTCGCGCCAGGTCTGGAAGGTCCCGAGCAGCGCCGAGCCCATCAGGCCCCCGAGGTTCTGACTCATACCAAACAGCACCACAAAGCTGACCAGGTTCTTTGGTTGCGTCACCACGCTGCCTACGCCCAGCAGCATCGCTGGGGCGATAAAGAAGGAGGTGCTGAAGCCCAGCAGGAACTGACTGAAATACATATTGCTGGCGCGGGTCAGCGGGCTGGACTGGGCATCCATCAGCGAGGCCACCATCACGATAATCAGCGACAGCACAATCGGCCAGCTCAGATGTTTGGGATTGATGGTCAGCGCGCTACAGATAATTCCCGCCGCGACGCCTGCAAGGATCGCCAGCGCCAGACCCTGCATCTGGTCGTTTAGCATACCAATTTGTTGCAGATAACCTATCGCTCCGGTGTTCTGCTCGGCCAACATGATGCGCAGCAGGATCATCACGATACCGAGGCGGAAAATCGCCCCGCTGCCGAGCCAGCGAGTATTAATCAGCGGATTACTGCGATTGTGTTCCACCAGCACGGCGGCCGTGACCAGAACCAGCCCGAGGGCGAGGCAGATGCCCAGCCACGGTGTGCTGGTCCACCATTCAATGCGCCCGAGCGACAATACACCACAGAACAGCGCCATCCCTGGTGCCAGCAGGAAGAAGGTCAGGAAGTCTTTTTTCTCGAAGACTTTGGTGCGCTCTCCCGGAGGCAGTTTGAGGATCAGCACCGCGCCAAGCGCCATTAATGCCAGCCCCAGCTCAAACAGGTACAAACCGCGCCACTCATCCAGCTGCAACAGTTCCGTTGAGAATAATCGCGCGAGAGGAATGGCAAGCTGTGAGGCACCGAGGCCAATCGCCAGCGCCTTAAGGCGATGTTTCGCGGGCCATGCCTGCACCTGATAGTAGATCCCCAGTGAACTGAGTGCGGCACCGACCATACCGTGCGCAGCGCGGACGATAATCGCCGAGCTGAGGTCGTTAACCAGCAGATGAAAGAACGCCACCAGCACGTACAGCACCAGAAACGCTTCGGTGAAAACCCGCAGCCCGAACTGCTGGCGAAACTTCACCAGCAGCAGGTTAATGGAGATATTTCCCATCACGTAAACGGCGGGCAGCCAGGCAATTTCGTTGTTGTAAGCGCCAAATACGCCCTGCAAATTGGTCAGGTTGGCGGTGACCAACGCGTTACTCAGCGCCCCGGTGATGCAAATCAGCAGGCCAACGATGCCAAAGGCAATACGTTTATGGGTTGGGTGCAACGGCGTGGAAGGCGAGCCAGGCAGCATCGGCTTTTCGCCAGGCGCCCACTCACGCGGAGCATAGGGATTGGATTTGTTGCGGGACACCTTACTTCACCTCTGTCGCCGCCAGCAGTTGCTGTAGCACACGCTGGGTGACCGCCAGGTCGCCCGCATTCACCCCGGACAGAAGCTCATTGCGCATCGCATCGGCCTCCGTTTTCAAACGCTGATACAGCAACTCACCTTTCGGGGTCACATGCAGCAGTCGTTTACGGCGATCTTCAGGAGGTTGTACCCGCTCGACCAGTTGCTGCTTAACCAGGCGGTCAATCAGCGGCACGACGCTGGCATCTTCCAGGCCCAAAGACTGCGCCAGCTCTTTCTGACTCATCGGCTCGTCCTGAAGGGCGATTGTCGCTACTGCCATCCAGCTACTCATGCTGAGGCCGTTATCTTTCATGCGCCGATCTATCGCCTGACGCCAGGCGTGGGCAGTAAGATGCAGCAAACGGGAGAAGTTCAGTTCCTGGGTATTCAATAGGTAAGATGCCTGATAATTAGAGTTCTAACTAAATATTGTGGTAATTATAACCACGCCGCGATAAAAAAAGGAAGCCAACTTCATAAGAGTGTAGATAATTCTTAGTATCTCTGCCAAATGACCACCGCCAGTACCTGCCGCCCTCTCATCTCTCATTTTTTACCGCATGTTGTGTTTCCCAATCGTTAATACATCGAAATGAAAGATTTTACCTTTCATTTATACTTTTTATTTGAAAGATAATTCATTCATTTTGTGATCCACATGGTTTTTTACAATCTAATTAAGCGATAGATTAGCTTTCACAGAAAATAGCAATTAAGCCTATTTCCACGAAAAGAGGTTTCATTATGATTGAAAGCATCACGCACGGGGCCGAATGGTTTATCGGACTCTTTCAAAAGGGGGGCGAGGTCTTTGTCGGCATGGTGACAGGCATCCTGCCCCTACTGATCAGCCTGCTGGTGATTATGAATGCGCTAATTGTGTTTGTTGGTCAGAAGCGGATCGAGAAGCTGGCTCAACGCTGCGCGGGTAATCCGGTGTCACGCTATTTGTTATTGCCGGTGATTGGCACCTTTGTTTTCTGTAATCCGATGACTCTGAGTCTTGGACGGTTCATGCCCGAGAAGTACAAGCCCAGTTATTACGCCTCAGCATCTTATAGCTGCCACTCGATGAACGGCCTGTTCCCTCATATCAACCCCGGTGAACTGTTCGTTTACCTCGGCATTGCCAACGGCCTGACCACCCTCAACCTGCCCCTGGGTCCGCTGGCGGTAAGCTATCTGTTGGTGGGAATGGTGATGAACTTTTTCCGCGGCTGGGTGACCGATCTCACCACCTCCATTTTCGAAAGAAAAATGAACATCCAACTTGACCGTCACGTTCGTTTATAAGCGCGGAGAGCATCATGGCTAACATTATTGAAATTCATAAAGGTGAAAGTGGCTGGGGTGGACCTTTATTTCTGGTGCCAACACCGGGCAAAAAAATTGTTTATGTCACTGCCGGAACCCGCCCGGCCATCGTTGACCGCCTGCATGCACTGACAGGATGGGAAACCGTCGATGCCTTTAAAGAGGGTGAACCACCAGCAGAAGAGATTGGCGTGGCGGTCATTGACTGCGGCGGTACCCTGCGCTGTGGTCTCTACCCAAAACGGCGCATTCCTACGGTGAATATCCATGCCACCGGTCAATCCGGACCATTGGCGCAGTTTATCACTGAAGATATTTATGTCTCCGGTGTGCGCCCTGATGATATCCGGGCCTCTGTGGAGAACGGCGCAGCACCAACGGACTCGCCTCAGGTGGCAAAGTCTACAGGCAGCGGCCCTGCCGACTATGACACCAGCAAGAAAATCACCGAACAAAGCGATGGTCTGCTGGCGAAAGTCGGCATGGGCATGGGATCGGTCGTTGCTGTCTTTTTCCAGGCGGGACGAGAAACCATTGATACCGTACTCAAAACCATCCTGCCGTTTATGGCATTCGTCTCGGCACTCATCGGCATCATTATGGCTTCCGGCCTCGGGGATTTTATCGCCCACGGGCTGACGCCGCTGGCCAACAGCCCTGTCGGACTGGTCACGCTGGCACTGATCTGCTCCTTCCCGTTACTGTCGCCGTTCCTCGGGCCTGGTGCAGTGATTGCGCAGGTGATCGGCGTACTGGTGGGCGTGCAGATCGGTCAGGGCACAATCCCTCCGCACCTGGCGCTACCGGCGCTGTTTGCCATCAACTCACAGGCTGCCTGTGACTTTATTCCGGTCGGGCTTTCCCTCGCTGAAGCGCGCCAGGAAACGGTTCGCGTCGGCGTTCCTTCCGTTCTGGTCGGACGTTTCCTCACGGGTGCCCCGGCAGTTCTGCTGGCCTGGGCTGTATCCGGTTTTATCTATCAGTAACTGACGGAGTGATGATGAAAACTGTGTATGAATCCACCTTTGTCGCCATTGGCGGCTGTGCTGCCGAAGCGCTTGATGATCGCTTTCTCATTACCTTCGGGGAGGGGGCACCCGGTGATATTGCGGATTACTGCTTTATCCACCGTCCAGAACACCGTGGTGACGTCCCGTTTGTCGCGGGGACGGTGATCAGCATCGGCACACAGACCTGGCCGGTCACGGCAGTTGGCGATGTGGCAGAGGTCAATCTGCGTGAGCTGGGTCATATCACCGTCAAATTTGATGGGGCGACCACAGCCGAATTCCCGGGAACGGTGCATGTTGCAGGCCAGACGCCTGCCGGTATTGAGCCTGGTCAGAAGTTTCGCGTTTTAAGTCATTAACAGGAGAAGTCTATGGATCAGGTTGCTGTAGTTATCGGTGGTGGTCAGACACTGGGCGCTTACCTGTGTAAAGGTCTTGCTGAAAACGGTTACCGGGTTGCCGTGGCCGACCTGAATATGCGCAATGCTCAGGCCATCGCGGCGGAGATTAATCGTGTGCAGGGGGAGAACGTAGCGGCAGGTTTCCAGGTGGATGCCACCAATGAAGAGAGCGTGGCATGGCTGGCTCGCACGGTAGATGAGACGTTTGGGCGTGCCGATGTGCTGGTTTACAGTGCGGGTGTGGCAAAAGCGGCGCCCATCACGCAGTTTATGTTGAATGATTTTGATCTGTCTTTGCAGGTGAACCTTGTCGGCTATTTCCTGTGTGCGCGTGAGTTTGCCAAACTGATGATCCGTGATGGCGCAGGGGGGAGAATCATCCAGATCAACTCTAAATCCGGCAAAGTAGGCAGCAAGCACAATGCTGGCTACAGCGCGGCCAAGTTCGGAGGCGTGGGCTTGACGCAGTCGCTGGCCCTCGACCTGGCCGAATATGGCATTACCGTTCATTCGCTGATGCTGGGCAATTTACTGAAGTCGCCGATGTTCCAGTCGCTGCTGCCACAATATGCGGAAAAACTGGGGATTGAGCCTGAAGCAGTAGAGCAGTATTACATCGATAAAGTGCCGCTTAAACGTGGTTGTGATTATCAGGATGTGCTCAACGTGCTGTTGTTTTATAGCAGTGATAAAGCGGCCTATTGTACCGGACAGTCTATTAATGTCACTGGTGGTCAGGTGATGTTCTGATACCCACGCCGGCAGCCTCTGCTGCCGGTTTTCTCATGGAGAAAAAATGAACTCAGTCAATATGTTTATCTGCGTGGCAGGGTTTGCCTGGTTGGGGCAAATCATACTCGGCGGGTTGCAAATGAAACGATTTAACGAGGTACTGGCACAACTCCCAGCCCAGGGACGCATTGGGATTGGCCGTTCCGCAGGCCGTTTTAAACCACGAGCGGTGCTGGTGATCAGCGTGGACAGTCGTAACATCATCACGGGCAATTTTGTGATGAAAGGCATAACTGTTTTCTCACAGCCGGTGTCCGATGACAGGCTTTGCGGATTGAATATCGATAATCTTGTGCCAGCTCACATTTATCCTGACAATAAAGCGCTGCGCACCGCGCTGGAATTAGCCATTACAAACAAACGGTGATATCTTTCGTTTTGAAAGATTTCTCTTCCTAATTTGCTTTATCTGTGCGAATGCGAAAGGAATCTATCCAATCAACGAAAGGGAAAACAGATGAAGCCAGTCCAGCGTCAAGCACTGATACTCGAATACCTCCAGGGGAAAGGCCGGACGACGGTGGAAGAGCTGAGCGCGCACTTCGACACCACCGGCACGACAATTCGCAAAGATCTCTCTCTGCTCCAGCAGCAGGGCGCGGTGATCCGCACCTATGGTGGCGTGATGCTCAACCGCGATGAAGGCGACCAGCCGATTGACCGAAAAACCTTTATCAATTCGGATAAGAAAAAACAGATTGCTGCTCGTGCAGCGCAGTGGGTATTCGAAGGCGATTCGTTAATTTTTGATGCAGGCAGCACCGTACAACAAATGGTGCCCCACCTTGCAAAGTTCAATAATATCACCGTGATGACTAACAGCCTGACCATTGTTAACGAGCTGGTCGAGTTAAATAATGACCAGGTGATCCTGATGCCAGGCGGAACCTATCGCAGCACCTCGGCCTCGTTTCACGGGAGTCTGGCAGAAGCAGCGTTCAGCCATTTCAGCTTCGACAAACTGTTTATCGGCGCGGACGGCGTTGATTTAACGGCAGGCGTGACCACGTTTAACGAAGTGTTTGCCGTCAGCCAGGCCATGTGCCGTGCCGCGCAAAAAATTATCCTGCTGGTCGATTCATCCAAATTTGGCCGCAAAAGCCCGAATGTGGTGTGCAGCCTGGACTCCGTAGATGTGCTGATCACCGACAGCGGGATTGCCGATGATGTGGCAACGCAACTTCGTGAGCGCGGCATTAACGTAATTATCGCGGGAGACAAATAGCCTGATGCATGAAATGTTAATCGAAGCAGCCGAGAGACGCGGAAAACGGAGATCGACCAGATCGTCAGCCTGCCTGAGAGGCTGGACCATGCTTTCGCGGATGCCTGCGCAATGATGCTGGCATGGCGGGGGAAAGTGATCGTCAGTGGTATGGGTAAATCAGGCCATATCGGCAAAAAAATTGCCGCCACACCGGCCTTCTAAAATACGGTAACGTACTGCTAACGCAGAAGGGCATGATGAAAATCACGCAGATGGAGTATCAGAGAGGATATTTCAGGCACAAAAAAACCGCCCTTGGGCGGTTACGACATTACTGCATACTGCTTTTATTTTATTCGTTTTAATCGGTACTGATAATATGGTGCCCGGGGTGGGACTTGAACCCACACAGCCATAAGCCGAGGGATTTTAAATCGCGCTTTTATTTCATGAAATTCAATGACTTGATGTTGTTTTTCATAATATATCCGAGATTTACACCCCAGTTAAATCAATCAGTTACACGCGCAATATGTCGTTAATTATGAATGAAAATGTGCAATAAAACCACTTAGATCGTCGGTCTGCCCCAATCATAAAGAGGGGTAATTGTCAGTATGACCTTCCCCATCACAATCACATCTTCCAACGCCTCGCCCTCAATGCTCTCCCCGTCCGGCGTAATTATGCACCCGCCCATCATTTTCCCGATCGCCAGTTCCCCGAACATCTCATAACACAGCGTGTCTCCGTCGCAGGGATTAAGCGCAGCATCAACTACGTAATTGAGCCCACCTAATTCAATGAAAGATGTCGCTGCCGGGTGGTGGACGAACAGTCGGTTGAGGCATGGCCGATCTTCAATGTAGTCCATGGCTGGCGATGGAAAGCCCATCAGAAGCCCCCATTATTTGGATTGAACAGCTGGAACGTTCGGCGCTCACACTCTTCAGTCGACACATCGCGGAACGTGCTCTGATAGTGCTCTATCCACTGGTTAGCCTCCTTCAGCGTCCAATGGTGATTTACAGCAGCCAGGCCTTTCACAAAGTCAGCTGTAGCAACCGTCCGCCGCCCGCTTGCCTCGACTTTAATGCTTTCTCTGAATGCTAACGGAATGTCATCTCGTCTGCCCATAACTCACCCCTAACACTGTTTGGATATACAGTATTATTTGATCAGCTAACGAGAATGATCAACCCTGGCAGGGCTGGAAAATTGTCAGGATTATGAAATCATAAAGTATTTAGGTTGAGGTGCAATTCTTGTGGCGATTGCAAATATTTGCACTTACAATGTTTCTTTAGGTAAAATCCTAATCCAGATTATAAGTTTTACTATGTTAATCAGGCACGATCTGATTTGAAATCATACAGAAGGCTGTGCCATATAATGGACAAAAAAAATAAAATATATTCGATTCAAATCCTGCGTGGCATTGCAGCATTATTTGTTATTTTTCAACACATCTCTTTCAAGTCATCACAATACGATATATCTGATAGGTCTTATTTTAATATAGGTTTTTTTGGGGTAGACTTGTTCTTCATAATATCTGGATTCATCATGTGCCATACAACCGCTAGCGGTAGAATAAATCCATTCACATTCATAAAAAATAGAGCAATAAGGATACTTCCATTATATTGGTCGCTTACAACTCTAGCGCTTGCGGTCTTCTTGGCAAGACCAGATTTAGTTAACAGTAGTGGAGGAAGTACAGATGTTTTTTCATCTTTTACATTAATCCCAACAAGTGAAAAGCTACTTATAAATAATGGCTGGACCCTTTCATATGAGTTTTTATTTTATTTTATTTTCTTCGCTTCTCTTTTTTTAGGAAAGCATGCACAAAATTATTTTGTGTATTCCGTAATACTTACTTTAATTTCAGTCGGTTATATCTTTAACTTAAATAGCATTTACTCAAAGTTTTTTACAAGCACATTTCTTTCTGAATTTTTACTCGGAATGATAGCTTACAGGTTCTACATATCAAATAAAAAACCACATTTAATATTATATGTTTTAGTTTTTTTATCCGGTGCCTCTGCTTTGATTTTTCAGCATATCTATGGAATTTTTAGTGTAAGTCTGGATCGCTCTTTATACGCAGGAGTGCCAATGTTTATGATATTAATTTCTTTGGTAATGCTTGAAAGAAATATATATTTAGCTGATAGCACCCTACTAAAGCCTTTGATTTTTTCTGGTACTATTTCTTACTCCATGTATCTTGCTCATGTATTCATTTTAAGTCCAGCATCGTCTTTAATAGTAAAAGCAACCAAAAATCCAATCATTTTCTACGCGATTCTTTTTTCTGCAACTATTGCATCAGGTTATTTGTGCTACACGTTTGTAGAGGTTCCTTTATCAAAGTTTTTTAAAAAAAAGCCATCGCAAGCAACAGGTGGCGAAGCTCGCGATAATATTTGAATTATGTATCTAAGGCTTCTCAGGCCAAGATGGTGAAGATATATCAATATCATTAAGATTATCAATATAATCTAGCCATTCAATAAAGAGTTTTTTATCTTCGTCACTAATCCTGTTGAGGGCCAACTTGCTTGGCCACTGCTTATTGTTTATGTAATTATTGGCCTCTTCAATAAGCTTGGATTTATTATTTTCTGCATCATTTTTTTCACCTTCTTCCTTAGCTGCTTCATCAAGGACCCATTCGCTACCACTCCAAGATTCATAAATAGATGATGGTTTGATGAGCGTGTAGCCATCAGGCGCACTCCCGATGGTTTCGACTATCTTGCTTGACTGATCTTTTGTTGAGAAAATAACCTCCCCCCTATGATCTTCTTCAAAAGCCCACTCTCCGCCTTTGCGAACTATTGCCATACCCTTTTTAGCCTTCGGAGGTTTGTCAAGATAAGCTCCAGCCGGAAGACCAGTTGTAGCTGAAATATACTCATCTCGCTGGCCGATGTACTCACCATCATAGTTAACTACATGGCAATTAATCCAACCACTAACATCTGCAAAGCCCTGTTCGTTAAGTGTTATGTATTCCATGTTATGCAGCTCTCACGATGAAATTGTATGCAATGTTACTCGGGCGGTTTTCATTTGCCGTATTTCCAAGCCTGGAAGAGTCAATGCTTAAAGTTGAAAGTCGGTCAGCGGGGGTGCCCGCTGTCAATGTTGTTGCAGCATAAGAGCCTGAAGTGCCACTTGTGACAAAAGCACCAGTTGGGCTGTTGCTAAAGATTCGACCTGTTGTATCTGAGTTTCGCCCCTCCACCGAGCCAGTAATAGGCCTCGCCGCATCGCCTTGCTCACTAAGTAATACCCTTCCTATATCAACCCCACGCTCATTATCCCAGCCCCTGATGAACCTACCGCGCTGATCAGGAAACACTCCTGCTGGATATGCCATTGCGAGTTGTGGGTTTGCAATGGTGTTGAATGCCTGTCCATTTAAAGCAAGGAAGCCTGCTGGGGGTATTGCGAGTGGCCATGGGATAGGTGCCCCTACCGGATAAAGGCTCCCCCTTCCTATGCCGAGATTAGTCTGTGCTGTCTGTTGTGCAGCACTGCCAGCAGTAGCAATTTCAGAGAGGTTATTTCCTGATTGGAAAAATAACTTCTTGAGCGCAGTAAGAAGCTGATTTTTTGACTCCTTATCAAGACTATTTCCTGCACCTTCAATTACCGCTGAAATCTCTTCTTGAACAGCGTCAAAAAAAGTCTCATCCAGCGCTGTCGGTAGCTGTCCTGTCTGTGGGTTTCCAGCTGTAAAGCCATTTTTACCCACGCCAAATTTATCAACCTGAGCAGTTGGTGTGTCAATGCGATGCATAATTACTCCGTGTAGCGGAAAATAACAACAGTATGAGAGGGGGCCATTTTACCTATGACGCATTCAGCAACAGTGTCGCCCCACGCCCTGAGCGATGCAGTGCAGCTGCTGATTGCCGTCATTGGCAGAATCTGTGCAGACTCATTGATATTGACTTGCCAGTAGTAGCGCCATTCATTTGAATAGAGTGATTCAGTGCAGTTAGAAAGACACTTGAACTGCGATTTTTGATACCGGGTGATCGTTGCTGATTGATAGCCGAGTGAGACGAGAAGAGATAAGTAAAATTGTTCGTTCACACCTCCCATGAGATTTAGCTTCGCATCAAGACGCTGGCGGCGCTGTTGCAGCGTTTGCACCCCAGAAGGTGCGCAACTATCAGGAAGTCCGGTAATGGTTTCATATCTGTTGATGAGCTCGGTCACTGAGCGGGGGTCAATTTCCGCCATCAACGCATCGCCACGTTCTTGCACCCTGGACAATGAAGGAGCCAGCCCCATTAAAAGAGAGTCCCTGGCATCCCACGCTGGTCCTCGGGGTAGAAGAACGCCGAGCATCTGCTCGTACTGTTCTGTCAGGTCCATAAGAACTCCCCTGCTATCGCCAGCTCTCCCTTAGCAATAGTCACATCATCAATCGGGCTAAGGAGAGTATGACTGTACTCACCAGTAGCAATACTGATTGCTTCGCTTACACGCGATGGTTTAATGACCCCTTCAGGGATTCCGTCCCGCAAAAGCATTGACCGTAATTCAGCAATGACTGCATAGCGAACAGCTTCAGTATCGGGCGAAAGTCGGACTCGGAAATCAACCGCACGAGGCGCTGGAGCGAAAACATAAACATCGGAACCAGCAACAGGTGCAAGGGGTTCGATATGTGACTGAGCCGCCTCGACTGTTGCGGCGTCAGGAATGGGGTTAATAAGGTCACTGTTGGCAACCATGACACCCACGGTTCCCAGTCCTGACCAGTGCCGGTATACCCACGCACGTGTAATTCCGGCTACTTCTTTTGCCCAGACCTTATAATCATCATCAGCCCCGCCCTGCGGCGTCCACTGCCAGCGCTCAATAATACGGGAGCGCCATAGTTCGATATCCTCAATATCCGCCCCCCCCTGAATCGTGTCCGCCTGGGCCGTCGAGGAGATACCTTCGATGGGGCTTACAAGTCTCATCGTTGTCCCGTCATCAGCATTGCCTGCTGACCCGGTGGCGTCGCAGTTAACAGGTACGCGCAGAACACCACCAGCAGACGAAACATCAGCGATTGAGGTATAGGAAACAAGGTCATCACGTTGGATTAATACGCCAGCTGCAACATGTATGCCATCTTTAACCCCTTCCCAGCGTACATAACCTGTAGCGGCTACTGCGGCTTTTCGTGGCGCTGTCTTCATATTTCCGTGCCGTGTCAGCCAATCCTCATCAGCCAGGTCAGGTAACAGATTTCGCGCCAGATAATCGATATATCCGTAGACGGTATGAACCGCAGCAGCCTGAACACGGGCGTAAACTTCCGCATCAGAACGCCTAAGTTCGGCCAGTGTCGTGTCTGCTGCCATTCTTGTGAAAATGTCGCTACGGATTGTCGTGATCAGTTGCGGGAGTGTGGGACGGGAATAACCGCTTTCAGCCATTAAGTTCACTCCAGAGGTCATCAAAAGATATTGTTTGTTGAGTGCCGTCCATACGACTGATAGTCACGGAGGCGATGAGCGTATCAATACCTGTGCGCTCAGCTGTTACATCCACACGTGAGGCCACGCGGTCATCAACAAGCCACTGTAGGCACTGCTGGAGATACTCACGCACCTTAAGCTGAGTTTTATTTGTGAGCTTTTGCCGTTTGAGCAAATACAGGCGCGTACCTATCCTGTCGTTCTGCACGGTGGGAAAGCTGTCCCCCCACCAGCCGTTCGCCTCTTCTGGTGAATCATCAGGTTCTGCTCGTCGCCATGTGCCAATCGAAATAAGCACGGCGCGGGTCAGTGGGTCGAAAGGATAAGAGGCGCTGTACTGCTTCCCGTTCACAGTAATAATCATCAGACCTCCATTTTCTGGGTCGTGGCGTCGGTGGTCCCACCGCCGTCACCGTTCTCTTTGTGCGTATGGCCGTTGTATTTAACGCGCATACCCGCCATAGAGACGCCAGGGCCATCGCAGTTATCTTTAATATCCCCGGTTGCCTCAATTGGCATTTCAAAACGCGCTTTAGGAGCGTTCTTAAATGTGATTGGCTGGCCTCCACCATCCACAACAATCCCGCTTCGCTTTAACGTCACCGATTGACCGAGATCGTCATAGAATGCCACCTCTCCTTGCTCCAGGCCCTTTATGCGATAGCGACGGTCTGAGACAACAAGCACAACGCCATGAGAACGATCACCATCAAAATATGCGGCGACGGCATCAGCGCCTGGATGAGGTGAAGACGTGAATCCATACGGTTCTAAATGCTCTATGTCACTCTTTGATTCATTACCGGCCATGCTGATCTGTAGCGACTGGCACTTTGATATGGAACTTACGGTACGAACCACTGCACGTGAGAGTAGATTTGAAATGCCACGTGCAGCAGCATGAATCGGGTTTGCCATCAGAAATCGTCCTCATCATTTTTAGCTTTACGCTTCCGCCTGCCGGGCTTCTCCGGCTCTGGTAAATAGGCATCAGCCGGACCCACTTTAAGCTCAGTGATTGTGCCGTTATCATCCAGCTGATAGGTCACCTCTGCGATCACCATTTCCCTGTTATTAAAATTGAGAACCGGGTCAAAAACGATAACCTGCATATTTGGCCGCCACAGCGTACCGTTGCCCTGCCGCCAGCCCTGTACCGTATATGTCACTTCGTCAGTGCGTGCTGCACGCTGCCGCATTTCAAACTGGCTGCGGTCACTGCATGTGGCTGATGTGGCATTACCCGTCTGCCTGATCAACATCGGCCTGTACCGTGCAATGCCGCCATCGATTGTATGGCCGCGAATAGCTGTCGTCGTCGCCTCGCCGAAATCATCATCATTGCCGCTTCGCTGTCCTGCGACTTCGTACGAACTGAAGCGATCACGAATGCTTTTCTCAGAGTCACAACTCAGAATGTTTTCACCGAGCACAAGCGCCGTTGTCGCTTTATTCGCGCCGATCCCCCCGATGACCAGTTGCCCTTTCTCATTGTCGTAAGCCAGCGCCTGCTGTATCCCCAGCATCTTATTCAGCACGTCCATCACGGTTTCGCCCTGATCAGCCTGAACTCCCTGTAAAGCACCGGACGCACCTCCATCGTCAACAACGGTAATGCTGAATGGTTTTGCCAGTTCTGCGGCAACCTGAGCCAGTGATCTACCGCTGTACTGTGCCGGGGCAGCAGAGCAGTCAATCAGGTCAGCGGTAATGCTGCGGCCAACGATACCCATGCTGAGGCTTGTTGAGTCATAACGAACAGGGGTCGCTTCTACCCAGCCGGTGATCACCAGGTCATCACCGATAAGCACCTCCACTTTGTCGCCGTTTTTAATTCGAGATTTCCTGCTCGCATCGTCTTTATCGCCGGGCCATGAGCGCGTAATTTCCACGTTAAAATCACGGGCGATGCGCTCAATCCCGGCAGAGATGCGAACAGAGGTCCAGCCTCCCCACTCACGGCCATTAACGCGAAGAAATACGGTGTTATTCATCTCACTGGCACCCTCAGCTCTTTAACAGGCACGAACCCGGGATGCCGGATGCCGTTACGCGCAGTGATATCAGATTCACGCGCAGCGGAGTCATACCAGTCTGCCGCCAACACCAGCGCAGGAACGACCATCACAGGTGTGCGAACCGTTACGCGGGACACTTGCTCTAAACGAGCACTTATGTCGTTATTGAGATCGGTGCGCACCTGCCTCAATGCCAGAAATAATGTGTCATCAGTGACTCGCAACATCTCCTGGTCGATTGCTGTATTTAAACTATCGCGGACATCGGCCAGATCATCCCAGGACAGGACTTCGCTGGTTTTAGTTGAAGTGGTGACACCAGGTGATCCATCTGCTGAATCGTCGATAATGTCGCTTACTGCCGGGTGTGCCACTGTCACCTGTTGGGTTAGATTTTGTTCCGTGACTGTCACGAGCGATGACTGCGGCAGGCTGGTGACAGTGTTAGCAGCCTCGCTTAACGCAGTTGTTCTGATGGCCTGTGCAACATAATTGCGCTGTACGGTCTGTGACTGCGTTGTTTTGCTGTCCGTTTTCCACACGCCACGCGGGGCCAGACCACTGTCCAGAGTGATACCACTCAAACCTTTCACCATCGACATCAGATCAGATGCGTTGCCACTGAGTTTCGAGCCCGCACGCCACATCGTTTGCAGCTTGTTGACGAAATTCATTCCGCTGGAAGGGGGAGAAAGCAGCACTGAAAGATCGCCCTGCATTAACCTCGATGCAGCGCTGATGCCGGAATCTACATACTGAAAAACGTCGGTGACGGTGTTAAACATCTCTGTCGCCTGATCAATCACTCCGCTTTGCATAAAATCCGTCATACCGTCCAGGCCGAATGACTCAAATGCAGAGGAAATCCAGTCGTCGAGAACGCCAACAGCACCAGTAAGTTTTGAGCCGGTGGCAATACCAGCATTTGGAAATGACAACTCTCCTGCTTCGACAAAGCTGAATGTGATGCGGCACATGCGCCCCTCATCAACTGAGTGACTGGCTCGAACGGTGTCATCCAGGACAACCGTCATTTCACCGTAATAGGGGTGAACCAGTGTGCATGACCCCGGCTTCTCAATCGCCTCAATCAGCTTATTGCGTTGCTGGAAAAAGTCGTCACCGATCACATACGCCTGAACGCTGAACTTCCTTGTAGCCCGGCCCATGTCTTCGGCAAATGGCTTATCGCGTTTTGGGTATTCATGTATCTGGACGCGCCGCCCGAACGTAGCTTCATCTTCGCTGACTTTGAACGGTATGCCGCGTAACGAAGCGTCCTGAAGGTTGTCTTTCCAGCTTGCCATGCTTTTCTCCGGGCGAAAAAAAACCGCCGAAGCGGTTTATTTTTTATTTGTGACAAACTCATTTATGAACGTTTGTATTACCTTTTCATAATCCGTGTTCATATTATTTTGGACATCAATTTTAAACATCTGTAAGGATGGGGTTTCTGCCAATTGCTTTGCTTTGCCGTTTACTGCGAAAAGCTTGTAATCGAATGGTGGGTTTTCGTTATTCTGCACAACTGCAAACAACAAGAAAGGCCCCGGTTTTTCCTCATGAATGAAGCATCCCATAGACCACATTCCATCATTTGCAGGGATGCTTTCACATTTAAAGTCAGGGTTTTTATAAACGTTCGCGACTAGCGCTGCCCCAACGTCGCTTTTTGCATTTTTGACATATTCAGGGGTATTGTCTTTTTCCTCTGTGGGTACGTCACATCCTGATAGCAAAATTAATGATACTGCGATGTATAAAATCCTATTCAAAATAAATCTCCATTTAATGAATCCTGCTTCATTGTATAGAATTATTTTTGAGGTGAAAATCTATTGTATCCAACATCGTATTGATACCAAGGTAACGTATTCCCAGCTGGAGCAACCCGCATACCGGGAGGTGCGTTTTCAAAAGAAACTTTCAGCTCGCCCTGCTGCGGCTTTTGCGATTGTACCAGCCCTACGGCTTTATCACCGGGCTGATCCATCCCCAGCAGTTCTTTCAGCCGCGGAATGAATCCTTGATAGCCGCGATCAGCTTCCTTTTGGTTCATTTTATTCACCATCAGTTGCCCCGTACTGATGTTTTGTTTACCGGCTTCTTCGTGAAGTTTTCCGATCCGGTTGAACATATCTATCGCAACACCGATGGTGACACTTATCAACCCCATCTTTGCGATATCACGAAGATTGCCTGAGAGCTTCCCAGCCTCCTTGTTTGCCCCGCCAAGTCCCTTACTCATTGAAACCAGCCACGCACCAGCAGTGAAAGCTGCAACGCCTCTTAGCACATTCTCCCAGCCGCCCAGCGCTTCAGCTATCCCGTCAATATCTTTCCAGACAGATTTCACTACTGGGCCAATCTGGTCCCAGTTACTGACGATCAACCCACCAGCAATAACAAGCAACGATACCACTTTACCCATCGTACTCATCTTCATGATGGAATCGAAGGTTTTAAATGCCTTACCAACCACACCCATTGCTGCACCGATTCCTAGAAGCGTTGCACCAAACTTGAAGGTTGAACGAATCATTTCTGGATTTGCTTTAGTGAGCTGCCGGAAGCGCTCAATCATCGGCTGTATCTTCTGTGTTATTTTCACGATATCCGGTAGAAACATATCGCCAATGCTGATACTCGCGGCGGAGAACTGGTTTTTAAGTAGTTGGACAGAGTTGGCCGTAGTCGCTGCACGTGATTCATACTCTTTTTGCATTGAACCAGCGTACTGCTGGGCTTCCGAAACTTTTTTAAAGTTGGCGCGCAACAGGTCCAAGTTGGTCAGCAGCGGGGCAATAGCTCCAGCTGATTCGCTCCCGAACAGGCTATTCATCGCTGCAGACTGTTCCGCTTTGGGGAGCTTTGACAAGGACTCTAGAACATTTATCATCGCTCCCTTGGCATCTTTTTGCATTTGATAGGCAAGCTTTTTCGGGTTTATTTTTAGTGATTTTAACATCATCTTTTGAGACTTCGTTGCAGATGCGCCAGAGGTTAAAGCTTTCATAAAGTTCTTTAATCCCGTTGCAGTTACCTCTGACTCAACCCCCATACCTGCAATTGTAGCGCCCATTGCAGCTATCTCACCTGAAGCAACACCTGCTATTTCCCCTAAAGGCCCGATACGGGTAACTACGTCGGAAATCTTCGCGGCATTTGCCGGTCCGGTATTGCCGAGGTAGTTGATCTTATCCGCAAGGCCTACAACATCGCTCTGGGTCATTTTGAACGCGGTGCGCCACTGCGCCATCATCTGCCCGGACTCTTCAGCCGTCTGGTCAAATGCCACGCCCATTTTTACGGCATCTGTAGCGAACTGCTTAAGCTCGTTACGCGCTATACCAGCCTGCCCACCAGCTGCGACGATCTGACCGATACCGTCAGCGGTCATTGGTAGCTGAGTGGAAAGCTTAAGGATGTCCTCACTCATCTGCTTGAATTGCTGCGGTGTATCGAAATCCACGACTTTACGCACGTCAGCCATCGTAGATTCAAACTGCATTGCCTGATTAATCGGAATAACAAAGGCAGAGGTAATAGCGGCCCCCATTGCAGCCGCGTTCATCATGATGCCTGATGCTTCCTTCTGGAAGCCTTTCAGGCTCTTACCCATCCCCTTCAGTGGGCCGGAAAGCTGGTCCACTGCGGTGATGATCGCTTTAAGCTGAAAACTATCGGCCACGGTTCATCTCCTCATTAATACGCACGGCTTCCGCTTCCATTTCCAGGAAGCGGGAGAGGCCGATAGTCTTTAATTCCAGTGGATTTATTCGCCAGAAGTGGGCGGTGTTGTAGAGGCGCTTTCTGAGGTTTTCGAAGGCTCCGACCCCGTAAAAAAACCGACGATAGCCATTGAGGCCATAAACACGTCCTTCAGCGATAACTGGCTGGCTGATGAACGCGGAATGCCTGCGAGGATCGGTAAGTATTTCAGTGAACTCCCGGTATCCAGTTTCATTTCCCCACTGGCGTTATATGAAAATGGGATGCCAATAGCCTCCACTTCGTCATAAGTGGGTTCACGAAGTTCAAGCACGTTAACTTTCTCGCCGTGCGCCATGATCGGTTTTGAAAGAACTAATTCTGTCATTGGTAGAATCCTTCTTGACCGTGGAACTCAACATCCACCGTGCCCTCTTCAGCGTTGTGGTTCATCTCACCGTGTACCCAGGCATTTGAAAGCACGAATACCTGCCCGTTTGCAAGCTCGGATGTGATGGTCATCGCATCTGAAGATGTCAGTTTGTCGTACGGGAAACCCTTTGGCACTTTGAACGTGCCTTTGGTATACGGTGCGCGGTGAGTCTCTTTGTAGTCTGCGGAGCCATCAAGCCCCATCACATCATCCTTAAGGTTTGTGTTCATCGGCACTTCAATGCCACCAGTGAGCGACAGCTGCTGGCCGTCAACTTTTACGTAACATGTACCACCAATACGGGCCATTATGCTTCCTCGCTGTATTGCAGACGGAACTGATTGATCAACGCGAACACCCGCAGCTGATTGACGTAATCAGGCGGGAACAGAACATCCAGGCGGTTTGGGTTGCTCGCGTTGCGTTCGACGATCAGGTGCTCTTTGAAAAGCTCGAAATTTTCCACGATCCCCGCACGCTCCATGCGGCGGTAGATGGCGCACATCTCACCTTTAATAACTGCCGGGGTCACAATAGCTTGCCCTTCACCGAAGCGAGTGCCATCGTTCGCCAGCTTGTGGCGCGGGTATTTGCTGGTGATGACGCTTTTTAACTGCCGAATGACATATGCGCTGGTATGCAGCGTCTCACTATCCAGATAGCTGTTATCAGCCACGCCGTACTGGTTCTTCTGATACGTGGTGATATCGCGCTGAATGCGCAGCACACCGCTTTCTGCATATGCTGTAGCGATACCGTGCGACAACAGTGACTGCTGCTCTGTGAGCGTGAAGCGGGAACCCGCCAGGGCCGGAAGTGCGCCCGTCAGTTCCCCGGTCTGAGTTGGCCGCGCCGGGTCGTTGCGGATAAACACCGCATTACGTGCGGTTCGCAGTGCAGCCAGTTCGTCACCCGCCGTCTGGTTATCCACTTCATAACCTGCAACGGTAATATGCTGGTTGTTCTGCGTATCCCCGAAAGCTACCAGATCAGAAAGAGAGCCTTTTTTCGCCGTATAGACGTGGCCGTAAAGCTGACGCGCATAGCTCCAGCGGCCGGAGCCGTCATTCATTTCCAACTTAAGCGACTCAAGTGATGCAGCATCGCTGAACGGCGAGCCGATGAAATCAAAGGGTTCATCTCCCATTGCTGCAATCGACATGTCTAAAGCCGGTGCGCCCGTACCGCCAGTCATCGCAGTGATCGCAACGTTGATACCATCAGGCGTATCTTCACCGCCCACTGTGCCGTAATAGTTCAGCATTAGTGGGATGTCGTTCCCTGGCAAACCTTTGTGCCGTGCTGTCAGGGTGATAACACCCGCTTCCGTAGTGGCTGTTACTGGAAGATCAGGGTTAGCTGTGATTGCGGTAGCCAACGTTGTTGCAACAACAGCTGCGGTATCGCTTGTCGATACCTGCGCCTGAACTCTGGTAATACCGATGTAAAGACTGAGGGTGCCTGCTGCCTGCGCGGTGCCGCTGAGGGTCAGCGTCCCGGTAGCAGCCGTGCCTGTGGGCTCGGTGACAGCAATAACCCAGAGCTCACCGAAAGGATCAACTTTACGATACTGTGCAACCATTCGCGCCAGCTGACTTCCGCGCCCTGCCAGTTTTCCGGCTAGGGCTGCCGACGGCATGATGGTGAGCTTGTTTTTTACGATCTCACTGCCGGTATTCGCGCAACCAATCAGCAAGGCGGGGCCGCTATCCTGCGTGGTATTGGCCTCGCTGTTATCCATCTCTGCCCAGAATAACGGCACACGGATATCAGAAGGGATGGAGTTAAAATTCATTACTCACCGCCTTTTTTATTTGCAGCGACAACCGCCTTTTCAGCAGAAGATGCGCTTACTTGAGTAACATCCCCTGCCGCCAGGCGACGGAGCCAGTAACTGTTTTTGTCGACATTTCGCCCTTCTTTAGGCAAAAGGTCGCCACGAGCGGGATCGGGAACCGACCGCCCTTCTACGGGTTTAATTTGCATGGTTTACTCGCTGGGGTTGATTTCTGTGTGGTGTTCTATGATGCCGTCTGGCCCGTCCCCGGGGTCGATATAGTCGATGTTGATACCTATCTCACGGAAGTCATCAAGACTATCTAACTCTTCCTGTTGCCGTGTATCTTCGACATTAATTTCCCTGTCGCAGGTGAAGTCAAACTGGTAATAAAGGCGACCGCGATCCATGTCCAGCAACTGCCCACCGGCATAAACGATGATGTCGCTATCTTCGTCTGGCCGCATACCAAGCAGGCCTTTCCATAATTCGGCGCGGACTGTATCAACCACGTCATAACTGGCGGCCTGGCCGCGTTCATCGCGGGTGTTATCAAGCACGACGACTACGGAAAAACCCTCTTTAATAACCTGCCAGTAATCGGTCTGGGTTTTTTGCTCTCCTGCGATATCTTCAACAGGAATAACGTAAGCAGCGGGTAACAACATTTTCCCAGTTTCAGGCAGATTTTTGAATTCTGCCGCTCCACTGACGTTGTTGGCAAAAAAGGGGCAGCGCCCGCGAATTGCGCCGATAATCGGTGACAGTTTCATTTACTTTTTCTTCCTCTGGGGCCGAAGGGACTTCCTCAACTCACGACTAAGGATGTAACGCGTCCACGACTTCCTGTTCTCCAGCACCTGCGTCATGAAGTTATTACGCGGAGCAACTTTCCAGCCAGAGCCGCCAGACTTACCTTTATGATGGCTTTTTTTCCTTTTCGCTCCCCGGCGAACACCGTAGAAGAGGAAAGCCGGATAGAAGTCACCTTCAATAAGTCGGTTACCCTCACCGCGCTTCTGGTTTGGCGAAATCCTGACCATCAAGCCAGGGCGGCGACTGGATGCACGCGGAACGTAATAACCAATCGATCGGGCCAACTTCCCGGTCCGGTATCCGGGATTATCACCAGGGTTTGACCGCGCGCGGTTCATCACGAGCCGCCTGGCGTCTCGCATGTGTACCTGGCCGATTTTAATGAACGCTTTACGCATCCGGGAACGGTTGAAAACGAGCTCGTCAGGTTGCTTGAATTCGACGTGAAGCAGTGGTTTAGCCATATGAAGCACCTCCCCGCTGCACCGCCCCCAGCTCTTCGCACTCCATCAACAAATAGCGCCGTGCAGAGTTGAGATCGCGGGAACGCTTAATCCTGTAAACCTGTCCACTCATAACAATCTCAAAATCAGATGTTATGCCTGGGCGATAGCGGATCGTGATGTAGTGAGTAATGATGTCATCTGACTGTACTGATGACTGATACGTCCCCGCTCCAACCTGCCGGACTTTCGCCCACACTTTTCTTACGTTGTGGTATTCAGGTTCAACACCAAAATCCGAGGCTGGCACATCGATGCGTTGACGTAATTCCACTCGCTTATCCAGTTCACCAGGATCAGGGAAACTGAATGTCGCGCTGGTCTGGGATAGTCGTTCTCTCATAGCGGGATAAACCTGTAAGGCCTGACAATCCACTCATAGGCCATCGGTGTTGCTGTCTGTTCAAAATCAGAAACAGATGACCGGTGCTCATAAAAGTGAGAAACCAGCATCAGCATGGCGAGACGAAGATCAGCAGTTGCAACCATACCCACATCATCCCCATCTGGCCTTTCGGACTCACTGGCGTAAATTGGCCTATTCAGCAAAGTTGCCGTTCTTGATTCCGCAGCCATGCCGATAGCCTCCAGAAGTAGGTCCTCATCGGTGTCATCTTCTTCCAGCCTGAGTTGCTGCTTTATTGCAGCCATTGTCAGAATCATGATTTCAACCCAATTAAAAACCCGCCGCAGCGGGTTATTTTTTGACTTTTTTAACTTCAGGTTCAGTGACAACAACGGGGTCTGTAACAACTGGAGAATCAGTAACAACTGGAGAATCAGTACCAACAATTGTTCCCAGTGGTGGTTGAATGTCGCTGGATTCTGACCTTTCCAAAAAAACCAGCTCCAGGGCAATGGCTACGGCCCGAGGCGGCAGGATTCCTACCTGATACTCACCTGGCGAAATGGTTTCTACAGCGCAGCCATCTGGTGACCACTTAAGTTCTTTAAGTAATTTGATCATGAGTGACCTCAAAGAATGGGGCAGAAGCCCCGGATGTTAAGCAGCCGTGCCGATTTGAAGCAATTTAATTGCCTGGGAATCAGCCAGCATGCCGCCAGTGCGTTTGGTGGTGTAGAAGCCAACGTATGGCTTATTGGTATACGGGTCACGCAGGATGCGAGTACCGATGCGATCAACGATGGTGTAGCCGCGTTTGAAGTTACCGAATGCAATAGCTTTTGCATCTGCCACAATGTCAGGCATCTGCTCATTCTCTGCTACACCATAACCGGCCAGAGTTGAAGGCTGACCCAGTTCAAGACCAGGACGCCACAGGTAATTACCCTCCCCATCTTTAAGGATGCGTACCTGGAACAGGCTGTTGTTGTTCATCATGAACTTAGCGCCACTGCGGTGAACTTTACGCAACGTGTAAACGAGCTTAATGATGGCATCAGCCGTCACGCCACCAGCGGCACCTGAAAGGAGGTGCTGCAACGTGCCAAATGCGCGGGTTTTGTCATCAGCCAGGCTGGAGGCATAAGCCAGAAACCCTTTTGGCTTTTTGGTGCCATTACCGCTGGTGAAGGCAACTTCTTCCTTTTCAGCAAACTCAATTGCCAGTTCGCTATTGATCCAGTCTTCAACATTGAAGAATACATCATCTAACATGGTCTGCGTGGCCTGCGGATTGCCGTAGATTTCCCCCATAAAAGGTTCAATCTGACCGAGCTTTGAGGCGTCTGTTGCAGGACGGGCATCAGTTTCACCAACCCACCCAGAATTAGTGCCGCCGAGGTTTACCAATTTCTTATAATTCGCCCCGCCCACGGTAATGGTGGTCGCCTCTTGGCGCATCACGACTTCATCGTTCAGAAGTTCAATAATGGCGCGATCCAATTCTTCCGGAACTGCATAACCACCGTCTTCATCCACGCCCACTTGCAACGCTTTGCGTTCCAGGTCGCGTAGGCCGTCATCTTTGCCCTTGCGCATGAAATCCATGAAAGCAGCTTTATGCTCACCTGCCTCTTTGCTGACTGTGCCACCACCTGGGCGTTTAATGGATTTAAGTTCAGCTTCAAGATCGGACTTAAGTTGGTCCAGCTCAGTTAGCTTGCCGTTAAGGGTTTCAACTTCCCCGGCGAGTTTGCCTTTTTCCTGCTCTACAGCTTCAAGGCGTTTGTCGTTTTTTTCGCGGAACTCATCAAAGCTTTTCTGCAAATTTTTCGCGACGTCTTCAACATCTTTAATGTCTACAGCCATTTTCGTACTCCAGATTAAAATTTAAGGGACTTAAGTGCATGTAAGGCAACGCCCAGATCGGCAGCATCACGCTGAGAAAGGGCGCTATATCCCGAGGCCATAAACGCTTTAGCCTGGGTGCGGGAAAGTCCAACGTCGCGCAGGACTCGTTCAATATTCTTTGGAGCGGGTGTATCTCCACGGGCGAAAGCGGATTTAACATCGCTGACGCGGGCTTCATCGTTGGACGGGAACGTAACCGGGCTAACCTCCCATAGCTCTATGGTCTTGAGGATAAAAGCATCTTTATCCCGGTCGTATTCCCAGTCTTTTAATACGTAGCCAATAGAAAGGCCGGTTAAAGAACCGGCCTTCATATGTGCATGTGCGCGCTTTGCTAACGGGTCGTCATCTATCAACAATCGCCCTTTTACGAAAAGGCCCACCTCGTCCTCTTTCATTTCGGTATAAACACCTATGGGCTCGGCCATTTGGTGCTGCCAGAGCATCGCAGGCATTCCGCCTTTTGATTTCCATGCAGCCAACGATGTTGCGAAGGCACCCGGCAAAATAATGTCGTCATGACTATCCTTCACGCCAAATACCGAGCCATAGCCTTCAAACTCACCGGAGTCACTGACTGACTTCAGTTTCAGCGGTACATCCAGGCGTTGTTTAGTCAGTATGCTCATCGATATTTTCCTGTTTATGTTTGCTGCCGTCTGAAGGCTTGGTTGTCATATTTAACGGAGTGAGGTAAATATCTCCTCCAGGTCTAGGGTTTCGGTCCTCAAGCTCAAGGCAGTCATTCGGAGAAAACATTCCCCAGTTAATTCCTGTGGCATACGATTCAAAGCGGGACTTCATATCTCCACGCAGTAATGCACCGGCATTAAATTTTGCGTAATAGGTCCCCTGCTTATTTTCCCTCACAAGCCCGATATTAATTCGCTGTTCTATCCTGGTCAGATAAGGAACCAGTGAATAATTTATGAAACCAATACCCAGACTTTCGATGTTACTGAATGTCGCGCGGTCAGTGTTCTGCACAAGGTGCATTGGCACGCGAAACAGTCGGCAAATCTCCTCAAGCTGGAATTTTCTTGTTTCAAGAAACTGGCTATCTTCAGCGCTCAACGCCATAGACTTCCAGTCGAGCCCCATCTCAAGGATCATCGGTTTGTGCGCGTTACCCAGCCCAGTGTGCCTTTCTTCAAAATCGGCTTTGAGGCGATTGAATGCCGTGTCGCTGAGTGTCTGATCTGTCCGAAGAACGCCGGAAGTTACAGCACCATTACCGAAAAGGCGTGCGCCGTGCTCTTCTGTTGCAAGACCAAGAGAAATCGCCTCTCTCGCATAGGCTATTGGATTAAGCCCTACCAGTCCGTCAAGAGTCAGAATGCGGACATGCCAGATATCGTCTTGCCCCAGAACATCCGTTGAGCCATCTGGAAACGTCACCCGGTATACGGGCTTCCACTGGCTGTTTAGGGATGGCGACACGCATCCGGGATCAAGCGGTAACAGCTCAACAACTTCTCCCAGTGCCTTGACTTTATAAGCGTAAAAATTGCCACGCAGACAAAGGCAAACAGTAACCAGCTCCCAAAACTCCTGAGGAGTCATATAGTCATTAGGCTTCAGGGATAGGAGTTTATACAGACGCTCTCCTGTCGCTTTTTCTTTGCCTTTTCCTGTTGATTTATAGAGGCTGCACGGAAGCATTCCTATGGATTCCGACAATACCCGGATACAACCGAATACAGCAGTAAGGCGCATTGCTCTCTGGCTATTCACACGCTTGCCAGTGTAGGTGTCATAGGTGAGACCTATTTCATGGGCCAGTTCGGCAGCCGTTGTTACTGGTGTATCGTTTTTTCTGAACATTCCGGGGAAAAACATCAGTTACCCCCTGCGACGTTTTTTTTCTGCGTAGATAAAAATCGTGCTGCGAGCCATGACCACAATAGGCACAGCAGGCCTCCCGCGATATATCCGGCAGGGTGATAGATCATCCACACACCGGAAGAGAGCAAAATAGCCCCCAGCACCCCGATCAGTGGGGTGATTATCATCATGAGCATAATTGCCTCAGTTAAAGTGAACGGATGCCGTGGGATTCGATATGGTTGGATAAGGTTCTGTCTGAGTCGTTAAGCATTGCCCGTCCGATTGCCATGATCAGTGCGACTGCACCATCAATTTTATTTTCATCACCCTGCTTTGTTGGCCTCACCACATCATCACTACCCGGGATATATTTCCCGATCACGTTCGTCATACACCACTGCATGACCGGGTTTCCATCGTGATGAAAACGACCAGCGGCAAGCGCCGCCTCAATTTCACGCATAGGATCGCTCATATTTGTGTAGTTCTGGATGATGGTGACCGGGCTCAAGCCTTCATCATTGAGCTGATGGGACAGGCTTGTGGCGCCATGTGGATCGATTGGAGAAGAAACCACCTTAACTTTCTCATTCAAAGACACTATCGATTCAAAAATAAGGCGGTTATCAACCTCAGCACCTTCAGTCGGTACTAAACGATTCTGATTAACAAAGTTCTGATAGCGTTCAGCTGTACGTTTTAACTGGGTATCTGTCGAATAAATGGTTTCTTCGGGGGCCCAGAACTTTGCACCTACGCAGTAATAATGTTTTTTCCCATCGATCTCACGCATGAAAACAGGGCAGGCACAGTTAAGGTCAAGCTTCGACGCAAGGTCGATACCCAGATAACACTCTTCACCATAGAACTGCTCCAGGGTGAGAGAGGGATCGGCCGCAGCTTTCCATTTCTCCATGTTGTAGTAAGCGGATTTAGCCGTTACCCAAATATTGAAATGTTTCGTCTTAATCTTGTTCGTCTGACTAGGTGTGGATATAGCCAGCTGCTGCTTTGCCCTTAAAAAATCTGGGTCGATGGAAATACCGATATTTGGATTAGCCTTTGCCAGTGCTTCAGGCTTTGTCCAGTCGTCGTCTTTATCAAGCGTATAAATAACACCGAAGATGTGATCGCTTTCGCCACCACTGCGAACACCATCAAGTATTTCCACTATCTGCGTGCGCTTCTCGTAACACGGAGACTGCATATCAAAACCGGCTGTAGTGATAATCAGCGTCATCGGCTGAGTGCGCGACCCCATCCCTGTCGTCATCGTGGTATAGAGCGCGTCTGTTGCGTGCTCATGATACTCATCAATGATTGCGCAGGATGGTGAGTCACCATCACCCGGGTCCCCAATTACCGGCTCAAAAACAGAGCCATCCGGCCGGGTCATTTTTTTTGCCCAGGGCTTTATTGAAAAGTGTTTCCGCAGAGAAGGAAGCTTCTGAACCATCAGCAAAGCGGGTTCAAACACCTTCCATGCCTGTTTTTCTGTTACTGCGCCACAGTAGACTTCTGCACCAAACTCACCATCGGCACAGAACATGTAGTTGCCCACGCCAGCGGCAATGAGTGACTTCCCGTTCTTACGGGGAACCTCAACATAAATCTCATTAAAACGGCGAAGCTTGTTTTTCTTCTTCAGCCAGCCGAAGCCCACAGCAAAAATGAACTGCTGCCAGGGCTCTAATTTAATTTTCTGTTTTCGTCGGGCCCACTCACCTTTCGTGTGAGGCATCAGCCCAATGAACTTGCAGGTTCTCTCCGCTTTATCTTTATCAAAACGATATGGCCAGGATTTATCTTTCGCTAATTCCAGATCGTTTAAATGCCGCTGGCACGCTGCGATAACATACTGCCCCGCGATTACCTTTCCGCTGACCACATCCCGTGCATACTGATTTGCTGCATTGACGTTCGGGTATGTCGCCATATCTAAAACTCATTAAATTCGTTCTCTTCTTCCTCCTGACCTCCTCCCCCTGTCATTCTTATTCGGCTGAGAGGATCAAGGCCGAGCAGTGAGCCCAGCCGCGCCAGTTGAGAAACGCAGTCGTTACGAACGGATACCGCTGGATGTTTTTTTAGCCCACCAGTCCCACCGATGTCAGCCAGACCGAAGTTTTTCAAATCCGTTTCAGCCTGCTTTGTTATCACTTTTTCTGCGGTAATCATCAGATGAAAGGTGTTGCAGTACGCCAGGAGGAGCGGAGCGTCTTCAAGTTCAAATGTGCCACGCGCAATTAATATTTTGCTCTGCGTTTTCCATAAGCGGATCGCTGTATCACTCAGTAATTCTTCAGGAGGGGCGATCCGGGTCAGGCTGCTTTTATTTTTGGCAGGCAGATTCTGTTTTCGGCCCCCACCAGCAGCTCTCATTGCCGTCGCCATTGGTCGCCTCAAATGTTAAAAAACGTCGAAAAAAGATTTCTTATTTCTCACGCGTAAAAATTCGACGGGGCGGGCAGTACGGAGGGCAAGGCGCTCCAGAAATTTGACCCGCCCCTCCCCTATGAATCGTTAAATTTTTGCACCAAAATGATGCTGATTCCCCATTAATGATAACAATTCTCATTTACATCTCTCTTTCGCGGTCTTCGCATGGTGATGCGGCCAGCAGAGGGACTGGAGATTTCTCGGGTCATCACCGCCGCCGCGTGCCTTGGGGATGATGTGATCGACTGTCTTAGCCTGACGTGCAACACCTTCTTTCAGGCACTCCTGGCAGAGATGATTGTCGCGCTTAAGGACGACGACTCGTAGTGCCTCCCAGTCAGTACCATAGCCTCGCTGGTGCCTGTCCTGGCCGGGTTTGTATGCTGCCCATCCTTCGCCCTTGTGTTCGTCACAATAGCCGCCAGCATTGATAGTGGTCGCACGACAACCGCGCTTACGGCAGGCTCTTGGGGTTCTGGGTGGCATGTTTGCTCCAATAAAAAACCGCCCGTAGGCGGTTATGTTTACTCTTCTTCAGGAGAGTCTGGTTTATCAAATAACCAAATTGGTAGTTCAATACGATCTCCTATGCGCCAACCTTTCTCTTCGAGTATTTCTTTGTCCATATCTTCAGGAACATTGAAATAGTAGGAATAAACCATATCGCCAGAGTTGCCCGAATCTTCATGAATTGAATCTTCATCAATACCAAATTCTTCAAGCTGTTCGTCCGTAAGATCAAGGAACTTTGCTAACTTTGACTGTGACATGGATGCTCTCCCGGTAGGTTGAAACATTATATAAGCACATCGCAATTTCATTGTAAACCATTGTTTTAATTGACGATATCGTCAATTCTGTTTCGCATAGCTTCACAGCATAGCAAAGCGTTATTGCTTGTCGTAATATTATCGCTTTCAACTTAATGACACTTATCATGAAGAACAGAATCAGCAATGGTTTTCACAGGGCTGGGCTATTGGCAGCACTTGTGGTTTTTGTGCTTTTCGCTGGAGCACTAATACACCAAGCAGTTAGTAGCACGTACGGCGGCATTTCTATAACTCACATCTTGGTAGTAGCTTTTGCGTGTTCCGTTGTCTACACAGTTATCCGCTTGATCGGTTGGGTAATAAACGGGTTCATCAATAAATAGATCATCATCAGGCCCACTCGCACATGGGCCTTGTGATGCTGACAGCTAACGGTTCTTCTTCGCACTGTCAGCAGAACTGCCCTAGTTGATTAGCGCCTAAAGTATCATGGCCTTCAACCTACTGGGTTCGTATGCTTCCCATCCTTCGCCTTTGTGTTCGTCACAATAGCCGCTGGCATTGATAGTGGTCGTACGGCAACCGCGCTTACGGCAGGCTCTGGGGTTCTGGGTGGCATCCTGACTCCATAAAAAAAACCGCCCGTAGGCGGTTAAATTGTTAATATATTAAATCACTTTAGGAAATTTGAGGCGGTTCCTATAAAACCTAAAAATAAACCTATATATGTTGCAAGTTTTATCAAGAAATCACTTCTTTTTTGTCTTTTAAGATGGATCAATATTTTTTCTGATAAATCGTCTATAACTTTTGGCTCAGATGAATTTGACTTAGCGTTAGTCAATGGCTCAACCAATCCACTAGGAAGCTCACTGAATGGTTTATTATCATTAAATTCCTTTATCAACACATCTAACTTAGGCTTCAATACACTTCGCCTTTCATCCTCACTAAAATCTAATTCTGACTTCATATTAATTAAGGCTGAATGGACATTTCTATCACTCAAGTTGAGATTTAATTGTAGATTTTTAAAATCTGAAAGATTTAAATCATCGTGAACCAGTCCTTTGTATAGTTTCTTTTTTAATGTTCCTTTCAATGTTCCATTGATAATTTCAATTATAACATACATCATGAAACTCAAAATTCCTACGGACAACAAAATCATGATAGTAATCACAATCCATTCAGGAATGGCCATATTCACCTCTAGCATACTTTAAAGGTGGCTATACTATTTAATAATGATTAAAAATACTACTCTAACTTATTGTTTATTTCTGATTCAATAGCTCGTATGGAATCTAACTGATTGTTAGCTTGCTCAATAGCCGTCAGCAGCTGGTCAATCCACAGCACTGCCTGACAGTAAGTCAGGGTGCTGGCGGCAGCGGTACCAGAACTGGCGCGGTCAGTGATGCCGGGATCGGCGTGCATTGCGCTGGCACGTAAACGGTTCGCGTAGTCGAGCAGCCTGCCAGCGATAGCAGCAGGCACAGGCAGAGCACAGGTCGGCTCAAACCTGAGGATCGTCCGGTATTCAATTTCTTTCTCCTGGGCTTTGCCTGTGAGCGTCACAGCGTATTGCTGCTGCTGGGCGGCTATCTCGTTAAAGCGGTTAAACTGGAGAGCCTGGGTGGCGATAACAGCTCCCTGCGTATCGTTGTCGTGCTTGAGCTGCTGATTTGCACTTACCTGCCCGGCATACTCATCGTGGTAGTAGCTGGCTAACTTAGCCATGCCAACGCACAATAAAATCAGCCCAGCTACGAGTACAAAACGCCAGTTACTTACCAGCCAGGTCATCAGCACTCTCCGCAAGGCAAAGTGAACGTTCCATATCCCGGCGGTTCAGCAACCCTTTCCACTTCATTCCACCGGCATAAACCCAACGGCGCATTTCATCACAGGCACCAACGTGATCCCCTGCGTTAAGCTTTCTAAGCAAAGTGGACTTTGAGAAAGCATCCGTTCCAACGTTAAACGTGAAACTGTAAAGCGCAGCACGTTTGAACTCGCTGAGTGGGACTTTAACTTTTCCATCGACCACTTTTTTTACTGGCTGGAGGTCCTTCCAAAGCAGCTGGTCACATTCCCGGTTGGTGTAGGTCTTACCCTTCACGATATCTAATCCGGTGTGACCGTCGCAGACAGTCCAGACGCCAACAACGTCCTTGTAAGGGGTGTATACCCTTCCCTCTACACCGTCTCTGCCGCCAAGGAATACAGTTGCAATCATCATCGCTCCACCGCCTGCGGCAGCAATGAGCTTGTTACGCAGCGCAGTTGAGATAGCCATGATTACTCCTTATTGAAGTTAAGTGCTGCTGCATACCCTTTCGTTTCGAGCGCCCGCTTTAAAGCTTTGTGGTCTCGCCATTTGAAAAAAGCTGTCACCACTAAACCCAGAGCAGCGATAACCAGACCGCCTATGATGCCAATGGCGCTCCATTCGTCAGGGCTGTAACGAGTAAGGATGCTGTTGGCAACCGTCCCCGCTGATGCGCCATATACGACGCCACTGGCTACTTTGCTCATATCGATACTCATGCTCACCTCCGGCTGCGCCGTGGTGCTGTGTGTGAAGAATAAAGGGATAAAAAAAGCCCCGGCGGGTGCCGAGGCTGGAATCTTATGATGTAAGCGTTGTGTCGAAGTGACCACTCTTACCACGTTACAATATCGATTGCGTACGCATAACCATTTACGTATTCTCTAGAAATAAAAAAACTCATAAGGGAATTTAATGATGTCGGGAATCAATTTTTCTTTTGAAGGCTTGACTATACAAAGAATCATTGCGCATAGGATTTTTCCTCGTGCTAATGATAAAACTATGACTCCTGCCAAACTCAGTCAGCAGCTGCTGGCATTCGATCAAGATGCGCTTGATGTATTGCAAATGAGGATTACTGAAGCCTTAGCTGCAAAATCTCATGGGATTGAGATGTCAATCAATGCAGCAGTGGCTGATAGTTTTTTGAATCTTTCCGCTTCTACGATGCATTCAGACGATGCTACGTTTATCCAAGTAAGTAAACGATTTGCCAATAAACTTACCGAAGCTCAGCAAGGAAGCGGTGCGCCTGGTGGTATTCTAACGGTAATGTCTGGGTCAGTAGGTGAAGACCAGCTCCCATTCGTATGTGTTATAAAAGCAGAAACTCAATCAGGATTTAGAACTACAGAGAATGCTATACAGCTTTCCATGGAATACATTTCAGAGTTACTACTTACTCCAACTCAAAAATTTTATAAGGTTGGCTTCGTTATTGAAAAATCCCCCGCACAAGCAGATGGCGTAGGGAATTACAACCCTGAGCTATTCCGAGCATTCCTGTTTGACCATTTGATGTCTTCAACTGATACAAAGAAAGCAGCAGCATATTTCTACAATAGATTCCTGGGTATGGATATAAATAAGTCATCAAAAAAACTCACTCAGGATTTTTATGAGAATACGTGTTTCTTCATAAATCATTCAGATATCACTGAGGAGAAAAAACTAGATTTACATGAAGCTTTGAGATCAGAACTTAGGTCTAATAAAGCAACAATCAACATAACGACTTTTGCCAGCGAAAGCATACCCGAAGACATTCGGGAAAATTATACAAGAATGATGGCATCCAAGCAACTCCCAACCATATCCTTCAACAAAGACATTGAGTTTATTTCCAATAAACTAAGAAGAAGAAATAAATTGGTATTCACAAATGACATATGGATATCAGTTCCTCCGGATGAACTAAAAACATTGGTTGAAATACTTCCCAATACTGAAAATGATAGTACAATATTAAAGATAAATGGTAAACTTTCGAGGCAAGAGTAATGGAACTTAATGAATTTCACAGGTATTTAATAGATAACCACCCCATGCATGCAGCTTGGGGAGATGTTGTTTCCTCTGAAATTCAAAAGGCTATTATGGCAGCAACCGATAGCAAACATCTTAAGGGTTTTCTGAAAATTCCTGTTGAACCAAGAGTTAAAGATATTAAGTCAGCGATTGGAAAAGTTGCCAGGAAAGGTTACGAAAACCCTGTAATACAGATGACAGATTTAGTAGGGACACGCTTCGTTGTACTTCTATCTTCTGATATTGATATTGTTTGTAGTGCGTTAGAGTCAATATCAGAATTTTCTTCTGTTGTTTCAAAAGACTATCTATCTGACATCGAAACAAATCCTAAAATATTTGATTATCAATCTAAGCATTACGAAGTAAGACCTAAAGAAGAATTTACAGTTAACAACATTACCATAACAACAGAAGCCTGCTGTGAGGTACAGATAAGAACATTGTTGCAGCATGCTTATGCAGAGCTAGTTCATGATAACATTTACAAGCCTGTTGGTGTGGTTCCTAAAGCAGCTGAACGCCATATCGCCCGCAGCATGGCGCTCATGGAAACCACAGATGACCTTTTTTGCTCAACAATGGAATTACTTTATATAACGAATAAAGGAAGAAATGAGTTCTTATGTTCATTAGTGGAATTGTACAAAGCTTATATTGGTGAAGAACATGTTCATTCGGATGATGCAACAAATTTTCACATCCTAGATGAATATAAGAACTTCATTAATGAAGACACTTTCAATAAAGTGGAAGAGCTAATTCATAAAAAGAAATTTTTAAAATCAAGAATTCGCAATCGCTCTTCAGAAAATTCACTATTCGGACAACCATCAGTGTTGTTTTTATACCACTTAGCAAGCACCTTAGACAGCGACCAACTTACTAAATCTTGGCCGCTCCCTGGATACTTAAAAGACCTTAACTTAGTATTCAGTGACCTAGGTATAAATACCAGCCTATAATATTATCGGCAATCTATTTCTAATTTAACTTCCAACATGCAAAGCACACCTCCAATGAAACCTTCAGCCGTCTGCATCTCTTTTCTGATGGTGCCATCTGAACAATGCCGACGGCGCGCGATAGTTCTCAGCGAGATGTTGTAGCGATAGTGGGCTACTACCAGATCGTACTCTTCCGGTTTGAACTTCTTTAGCTTCGCTATGCAACTGTCGATGATGATGCCATCGTGATCCGTGAGTGATGGCCGCTGATTTGAATCGGCTGGCAACAAGCCTTTAAACCCGGCTGCTATTGATGAATAGTCAACGCCAGCACCTTCTGACGCGGCCCAACCTCCCCAGCACTCCAGGATGTATTTCATATTACGCATTCTTGTCTCCGCTATTTTTCTTTCCCGTGGCAATAACGCCAAGTGCCAGGGCTCTGTCGAGCGTGCGAATGATCAGTTCCGGCTGAGTGCCATACTTCGCCTCAAACGCACGTGCATCCGCATGAAGTTCATCGTGATGCGCTCTGCATAGCGGCAACACGAATAAGTCATGCGCTTTGGTTCCCATTCCACCCTGGCCGTATCCGATCAGGTGATGTGGGTCGTCGGCCTGCTTACCGCAACACAGGCACGGCTGAGCCTTTACCCACTGCGTGTACTTCTCATTGCTCCAGCGGCGGCGCTTTGGGCGCAGCATGTAGGTTTCCGGCGTCTCAGGGTCGATAGCCATTTCCAGCACCTGCTTTGCCTGCTCTTCAAGAATGCGGACTACTGACGGCTCTGGCCTGATTCGCGACTCCTTAAGCGTACCGGCTAATGGCTTTTCATCGGGGAGTTTCAGCACCTGCCGCGCCGCGTTCTCTGGCATCAGGTCTGTTACGCTCTTTGTTGCAGCCCACCAGCACAGCTCAGGTAACGTTATTTGATGCGCTTCCGGCAGCATGAACGCAGAACGCGCCTTTTCGATCACCCACAGTGCTGTATTACGCGCCGCTATATCCAGCATCACAGGAGAGGGTTCAACTTCCCTCAACTGGTTGTCGCAGTGATAGCAAAGCCGTACAGCACCGTTCCCGGTGCGCAGAGTTGTGTGATCCGATGAATGCCAGTCTCCTTTCCACTGGCAGCCTTTACCCCGCATCAGGTGTTCTTCCAGTACGTTAATGCCACCAGCCGCACTGATAACGCGTTCATGAGTAAAGAACGCCAACATGCCTGGGTGATCCAGTAACGGTTGTTCTGCTTCAGCAAGTTTCCCCGATGGCAGGTTGTGCATGTGATGTGGCTCAGTACTGATAAGCACCCGGCGCGAACGGAACAGCGACATCAACTCACTGCCTGGGCGTAACAGCACAATCCCCAGATCGGGCTGAATGCAGGGTTTTAGTAATGCTCTCATCATTACCCCGCTATGCTGCGCTGGATGAAACAATAATGCGGATCAGTTCCTGCACTTTCGTTTCGAAGAAATGAGGCTGTGTCTCTCTCGGATTGCCGGGGCTTGTGATGTTCTTTCCAAACAGCATCCCACGTGAAGTGACCGACCAGAACTGTTTCTGACCATTACGAGCTTTTGGTGATGTGCTGGGGCGGGAACGGCGCTCAACGATGCCAGCATGCTTAAGGCGATTGAATGCCTCGTTAGTACTCAGGCCGAGATTATGACGCTGTAACAGGGTGGTGAGTGCCATCGTCGGACGGCTGGAACCATCAACGGAGTCTGACGGTGCGTCAATCGCGTATGACGGCATCATATTGGGCAGACCCGCGAACTCCTGGAGCTTTTGATAAGCACCCAGCTTTGATGAATTTGAAAAGTTAAGCGTTCGGGCTGCTGACTCAAGCAGTATCACCCCCGCCTGCACCTGGTCAGAACGCTGGATGTTATGTTGCCCGGTCATCACCGCGTCAAAGGTTCGGATGACCTTCAGATTGAAGATGGCGCTGATCCACATTGCATATGCGTACACCAGCTCTTTACTGACGTATGTTCCCTGATTGGGACCACCGCGAATTGACTCCACACAACCGATGCTCAAATCTGAGCAACGGTCAATTTCCGCACAGAGCGTTTTGATGTTGTCTTGCCGGAAAAAGTTAGCTGGCTTATGCCGCTCTTCTCCACCAGCTGCGCGGTGTAAATCATTCAGGCAGTAACGCCCTGAGTTATCCTGGCGTACAGAAACGCCATCAATTACGAGTAACTGATTCATACTTGTCTCCGCTTGTTGTGGTTACGGTCGCCTGCAATGCGGACCGTAACTAAGTGACTGTATAAATATACAATCCCGACACCGACATGGCAACGTAAGTACGTTGTTTTATCGATGAAATTCATTGATCGTTACTTCCACCTTGCCGTGACATGTCACGCTGCCCCACTCCACTACCATCCGCTTTATCTGGCTGTCGTCTGCCCACACACCAGCGTGTGTCAGGCCATCGAATAATGCTTTCTGGAAGTTGTCCAAATCCCGCTTTGCGCGGGTCGGTGGATAGAGGATGACGTGGATATCAATTTCGTGGGTGATCGGCTGAGGGCGGCGTTTAAGCTGCTCCCATACTGACGCTATAGCGTTGGTGCGGTAGGTTCGGCCTCTGGCACTGATCAGCATTCCCTTCGGAGTGGAACGCCAATAGCCGTTAACGCTGGGTGGGAATGGCAGTGTCAGCTTCATAGTGTTGCCACCAGGTCTTTTGCATCCTCTCGCCCTCTACCGTTACTGCTGATTGAGCGCCGTCCATTTACTCCATGCAACCGGAAGCCATGCTGTGTATACAGCTCGACAATGAGCGGCGCTGTAGAGTTTGAAATGATAATACGCGCACCCCGCTGGTGAGCCGCTACGCAATGTTCAGCCAGTGCTACCTGATCCTCCCATGTAAACCCACCAGCTGAATATGATGTGAATCCCGATGTTCCGGGCATAGGTTCATAAGGTGGGTCGCAATAAACCACATCCCCCGCCCCGGCAAATGACAGCGTTCGCCGGAAGCCTGCATTAATGAACACACAGTTGTGGGCCATTTCCACAAATCGCTGGATTTCCTTTTCAGGGAAATACGGAGCGCGGTACGCCCCCCATCCGACATTAAATTTATTATCCAGGTTGTACCGGCACAGGCCGTTAAAGCAGTGCCGGTTCAGATAGAGGAAAGAGGCAGCTCGTTCCGGCCCAGCCATGCGCTGAGAATTAAACTCCCTGCGAATCGCCCCATAACTCTCTGCATCGTTCATATGCTCAAACATAAGGCGTGCGTGCCGGATTACTTCCCGTGATGCCACTGCAAGCATCTGATACAGGTTAATCAGGTCGCTATTCGCGTCACCAAGCAGGAATTCACTGTGTTTGCTGGAATTCATGAACACTGAGCCGCCGCCGACAAATGGCTCTATCAGCCTGAGCCCGGCAGGAATATGGCTATCGAGCGTTGTGAGTAGTGAGAATTTGCCGCCAGCCCACTTCAGGAATGGGCGCTGCCAGTTAGTGGCAGGCGCTTCATTTTTTGCGAGTTCTGCTGCAATTCCTTCACCTAGCCACCGCATAACATCAACAGGCATGCTGTTACCGATTGCCTTGTAGCGAGGTCCGTCAGGGCACTCTGCCACTAACTTACCTCTCCATTCGATTCTGGTGTGATCGTCAGGGAAGCCCATCTGCCGCTCATTCTCCAGCGGGGTCAGGTGCCTGATTCTGCTACCATCTTCAACAATGTAAGTTTCTCGATCATCGAGAGAGCCCGCACCTCTGGCAGTGAGACAAACAGGCACGGGCGTCTCTCTTGTCGGCCTATCAATCCTGCGCAGGCGACCGCACTCAAATAATACTTTGGTAGGATCGAAGTCTGTTCTACCACTTGCGACAACGAACACTCTCGGGCGTCGTTGGGCCAGTCCGAAATATTGAGCGTCGAAAACTCTCCAGGCGATAACTCTTTCGGGGCCATACACACAACCAGCGTTCGTCCATCTTCCCCCTGCCGGCTGCAATTCACAGCTTTCACCTGCAAGCCCTCCCAGGAAGCACCCGAACGCGTTATCTCGGCTGTTGAGTACGCCAGTGACGTTCTCCCACACGAAGATTGCTGGTTTCTTTCCGATTTGGCGGCGCTTGTTATCGATAGCATTGGCTAATTCCATATAAGACAGGGTTAACTTGCCTCGCTCATCTGCGAGGCCTTTACGATGACCAGCGATTGAATATGCCTGGCATGGCGTCCCGCCTACCATCACATCAGGTGCAGCTACTGAACCTGCTGAAACCAGTGCTGCAATCCTGGTCATATCTCCGAGGTTGGTTACTTCCGGCCAGCGCTGTGCCAGTACAGCAGATGGAAATTTCTCAATCTCGCTGAACCAGGCTGGTTTCCATCCCAGCCCTGCCCATGCCACGCTTGCCGCTTCTATCCCGCTGCAAACAGAGCCGTAATTCATTGAGGCACTCCTGCTGCATTAAACTCGTTGATCGCTGACTTAACCGCCGCCCTCAATGTTCTGATGTTCTGCCAGGTAGCGCTGAGGGTGTATTCCAGTAGTTTCAGGAACTCAGGAACTGTCGAGACGTCTTTGCGGTTCTCTTGGAACACCTGACTGAAACGTTCGAACATCTCCTCACGTGTTAACTTATCGGAATAGCGCTCGTTTACCCATGTGCGCAGTCCGTCAGTGGATGTGTTAGCGGCCACCAGCTCAACGGCTTTGTGGATAGTCTCTGCTTGGATAACGACGACTTGAGGATTTTCCAAAGAGTCGCTGGCCCATGTGTGCGCGTACTTCGATTCGCTGAATGTGAACTCTGCCTTGTCGCCGAACGCGGCCGCAGCACATGCCCAGGTCGTTACACCGCTCTGGCTGATGATGTCTTCTTTCAACAGAGGCAGTTTGGTTTCCAGCGTTTCACCTTCTGTGATGGTTGGCGCTGGCACACCATGCTTCTCGCGGTACTCGGCCAGAATTCCCATTGCCTCAAGATAAATTTCATCAGGTGCCTTGTAGCCATCATCACTGAATTCGAATGCTGCCATCAGCTCCACCAGGCGGCGCGCTTTGCCAGCGTTAAACTGCGGGATAGCAGCAGCTTTGGTCAGTTTCTTTTTGCCAGCGGCTTTAGCCTCAGCCATCTTCTCTTCTGCTACTGCGCCAGCTTTAGTACCGTGTTCACGTGACAATGATACTGCCGTTGTTGCTGCCACTTCCCCGGAACGAACCATGCCGATAAGCGTGTCGCCTACTTCAAGTAACTGGAGGTGATGCTCAATATCAGCCACCGAACGTTTTACTTTTTTCGCAATTTCAGCTTCGGTCCAGCCCTGATTCATCAAACGCTGATAAGCCCCGGCTCGCTCCAGCGGGAGTAACGCACGCCCCTGCGAGCTGGTGACCATCAATGCAATGCGATCAGCTTCTGAGCCTTTCGCGTCTTTGCATTCCAGACGAGCTACTTCATGGCCAGCTTCAATTGCCAGCAATGCACCGTAGTAACGATGGTGGCCGTCGATGATTTTTAAGCCCTGCTCTGTGACCTGAACCACCAGCGCCGGGACTTCTTCACCGAGAATAAAAGCATCACGGAACTCTTCAACATGCGCCTGATCGATGTCGCGAACGTTATAGCCGGGCTCAACATAGAACTCTTTCAGCCCTGCAAAATAGGTTTTGCGTGGGACGATATCTGTTGCAGATTCGTCGCGGTTTTTATGTACTACTGAAAGTGAAGTCATTTGCTTACCATCTCCATAACCAGAGCCAGAAAGAGAAGAAAAATCATTACGCTAGCGAGTTGAATGCTGTGATAGAAAATTTCGTGCCGGGTGAAGTGCTCACGCAATTTCTTCATCACCAGTCCCTCCAGTGATCGATTTCAGGGACCGATACAACGCCGATGCCAGGCGTGTCGTATGAAATGCCAAGCTGACCGTGACTGATGCAGTGCTCCCGTCGTGCTGCTGCTTTATCGCGGGCTTCGTCGTTCTTGGTGGCATCCATCGCCAGCAACCATTCGCGTGCAGCACGCCGCCAAAGGCCTCTGCCCTCAAGCTCAATGGCTCTGCCACGATGCATGTCGTATTTCACACCCAGGCTGACGCGCTCGGATTCCAGCGGCATGCGGTAGTAAAACGGGTGCGCTTTCAGTGCATAGCGTGTAACGATTTCTTCCACGTACAGTTCCGACATCAGCGGCTGGATCATGCGTTTCGGTATCCCAGCGCCGTTAGCAATCTGCGTTGACGTGCAACCAGGGTTGTTGCGAACAAACTCGATAGCCATCTCACGAATATTCATGCTGACTCCTGCTGGTTTTCTTCTGCCGCGTTCCTGACCGCTTCTGTCCAGATGCTTTTCCACGAGTTACGAGCGATCGATTCGTTCATCCGGCCAAGGCCAGCCTTGCCAGCTGCGCGTTTAGCCAGTTCCTCAGTTCGGTTGCGGGGCTTCCCGGGGTTTGCCACCAGGCGCTTGAATGCTTCGTCGCGTTCGGCGGTGTTCACTGGCTCGGATTTCTGCGCAGTTTTGCGACCTGCCAGTTCCCATGCCTGCGCTCCAAGGAGGTTCGCCGGGAATTTAGCCGGATGAAATATCGTCGGCGGGGTCAGGTATTTGGCCCAATCGGTTCCCAGCCAGCGGTCGGACATGTACTCAACAACGGTTTTCAGCTCGTCGACGGTGTGACCATCGACCAGACGCGCCCTGATGTTCTCCAGAGTGGCTTTGGCCGTTGTGTATTTTGCACCGGTCATCAGGTTCAGATGCTTCAGCACCAGAATCGCCTGGTCTGTTACGTGGATTTCTTCAGAAATTTTGTCATCCCGTCCTGCCGCTGAAGGCGGTTGGACAGAAGTGTTTTTATCTGATGGTTCTTGTTTTGAATTTACTAACGGATCGCCCCCAGATGCTGACGGGTGAAAACCTGTTTCGCGGCAGTTATTCGACGGGTCAGAATTTGAGGCCTCAGATTTCGACGTGTCAGATTTTGATGCATCAGATTTTGAAGTGTCAGATTCTGACGCATGAACTTTGTTGGCCGCTTCACGCAGTTTTGCCACGTTCAGATGATAAACATTGGATGCGTTACGGTTCCCCTGACGGCGCTGACGGCGGCTTAACCAGCCCTCTTTCTGAAGCTTGCCAATAGCTGTACGGACAGTGCTTTCACCCGCGCCAATCTGACGGGCAATAGTCCCTACGCTCGGCCAGCAAACACCCTCATCGTTACACCAGTCAGCAAGACGGGCCATGATGACCACCTCTGTCAGCTTCATGCCAGACAGTGCGCAGCCATCCCAGACGTATGCGGATAACTTAACGCTCATAGAACCCTCGTGAATTTCTTAACGAAGCGCTCAAGCGGCTGCATGCACTCGTGCGGGTACCCTTCGCGCAGGAAGATGACCTGCTGATTAACTTTGTCCCACCGAATAACTTTGACGATAACGCCACGTGGGTCGCGATATTTGCGATTGAGGTTTTTGCTGTCTTCATGCACGCGCACCCCCGGCAGCAAGATCATTAACGCGCTTCCAAAACGCCGCCACGTCTACCCGTGGCAAAACGTATTGGTAGTTGTTGAAATCCATCTGGCCCGGTAATCTTGCTTCATACGAGAATGAGGCCGGGGACTTACCGCCTGGCATTGCTCTACAACGCATTTGCGGTATACCCGCTTTTTTTAGTAAAGTGTTCATGTGCTTATTGTCTCCGCGAAGTGACTTAAGTGCGCCGATGCCCAGGGGCTGCAATCTCCTGGGCATCAACTTTTCTGCCCACCAGTAAATCTGCTGCTTCGGCCTGCATGCCGTGCAACGCTGCCCACATCAGTACACCCTGCTTCATATAACGAATGGACTTCATGAAGCTCTGTGTTACTGATTTCAGTTCGTGGTACTCAACTACTCCATCCTCCTCAGCATCCAGCTTGCCTTGAGCTGCCAGGCCTCTCGCTGCATCAGCGCGCATCTGAAGAGTTAATAAATCCACATTGTCCACCAGCTCTGGAGTCGGGTTATCAACCACCAACATTCCAAACTGTGATGCAAAGTAATCAGCCAGGAACGGATAACCCACCACGTGCTGCATGTACGCAAGCTGGTCCATGTCGAAGAAGCGTGTGCCGTTCTTCATGTGCAAACGGTTGTTAAACTCGCTGTATTTCAACCCCATCAGTTCAGCTATCTGAGCGTTCGTACCTTCGTAGCTCCTGCATGCCTGAATCACGATCTGCTGTAATTCCACCATTTCCCTGTCCTTTTGGTAGTTATCAGGCCGAGGCCTTTTTGTTAACGTCAGAGATGTAGAGCTTTGGCTCGTAACGCAGAGCTCCTTTGGTAATGCGCTCCAGGCGCATCGCCTGTTTTTCTGGGATGACGTTGCCCCAGCGGGAAACTGCTGGGTGTTTGAGGCCCAACGCCTCGGCAACTTTAACGACACCCCCGAAATACTGGACTACAAGGTTCTTGTACATTTATGGCTCCTCATTTGAATTCAGATGAAGGTAACAAAAGTTACCTAATTACGCAAACACCTTTTACATCGGATTCTAGTAACATTGGTTACATGAAAACCGAGATGAATGATCGAATAAGACAAAGGCGTTTACAGTTGGAGCTTGCGCAGCACCAGCTGGCAAAAATGCTGGGTGTTAGCCGGGTATCCGTTACCAAATGGGAAAGCGGAGCCGTTAAGCCGGCCGGTGAAAATCTTCATCAACTGGCAAATGCGTTGTCTTGTACTCCTGAATGGATTCTTTACGGCACGGGTAGTAACCCGCAAGACGATACAAAGCTAAAACCAGTCACTCCGTCTATGGTAAGTGTCCCTGTGATTTCATCAGTTCAAGCTGGATCATGGACCGACTCTTATGCTTCAGCGCGCCTGAGTGATGTAATTAGATGGTGCTCTACGACTGTGAAGGTATCGGAAGACGCGTTCGCTCTTGATGTGCGTGGTGAGTCTATGACTAACCCTGCTGGTTACCCCAGCATCCCTGAGGGGTCGACAGTTATCGTTGAACCTCACTACGGGTCGACAGAAGAGTTGAATGGGAAGATTGTTGTAGCCATTGTTGATGGAAGCTCAGAGGCAACGGTGAAAAAGATGGTGGTTGATGGCCCATACTGCTATTTGATGCCGCTTAACCCAAATTTCAAACCAATTCAATGTGATGACAACTGCCGGATACTCGGAAGAGTCGTACAGATAAGCCAAGACGTATAAATAAGCCCACTCCGGTGGGTTTTATTTTGCCCCTGTAGGTAACTTTTGTTACCTCAACTGTTGACATCAAAAGTAACTTTGATTACCTTTTACGTATTGAGGTAGGGTAATAAATGTTACCTCCACATATAAACGCTGTGTGTAGTCTTGACGGTCAGCAGGGTTTTACCATCCAGGGTAAGTAGGTCCAGCTCTGTTTGACCGTCCTTTTTAATGCATACATGGTCAGCCACTTAGCGGAGTAGAGACGATGAAAAAAGGTATCCAGCCAGTTAAACACTTTGGGGCATACCAGGTTATCCGTAATAGCAATGAAGTGATTTGTACCCGCCGAGTTGCGGCGCTGGGTTCCATCGACGCTGCCAGCGAATCAGCCATGTATTTGCGTGACGCTTGCGCAGACGATGCACCAGAAGAGATTTTTCATGTTCGATATGTTCCATTTTACCTTTACGCTGGCGCACCATTTCGCCCTGAAATTCTGTAAACACCCGCGCTGCTGCGGTGGCGCTGGTCACATCAGGCAAGGGCTTTTGTAACACGGGTGTTTTCGAACGCTTTAGAGACGTGAAGCGAATGCCCTTGCCGATGTGGTGAATGCGCAGGCTGATGCGCAATCGATGTGTAATGCATGAGCCTAATGCTACGGCGCAGGTAACACAATTCATGCAATGCCGGAATCAGTACCGGTCACCACGCACTCAGCGGAGACGGCTGTGGATTAATGCAGTGATCCACCAGCCATTTAATAAAAATCATCAGGTTCACGAAATATAACCGCCTTCGGTTAGGGATTCGTGCAACCTGAAATCAGGATAAGCCATGAACCATTTAATGATCGACCTGGAGACTATGGGTAATAAACCTAACGCCCCTATCGTAGCGATCGGTGCAGTGTTCTTCGAACCATCGACCGGAGAGCTCGGTGCTCAGTATTCAAAAACGGTATTGCTGGCAAGCGAGATGAACCTTGGCGCGACACCAGACCCGGACACAATCGTTTGGTGGCTCCAGCAGTCCAGCGAGGCGCGTTCTGAGGTAGCGACAGCTGTGACCAGCATCTTTGTTGCTCTTCATGAGTTGAGCATTTTCGTTAGTGAGAACAAGTCGGAAGGTAACGTTCAGGTATGGGGTAACGGACCATCACTGGATAACGTTGTGCTTCGCGCTGCATATGAGCGTATTGGCTTCCCTGCTTTCTGGCCATTCTACAAAGACCGATGCGTCAGAACGATGGTAGAGCTAGGCCGCCAGATGGGTATTAATCCAAAAATTGATATGCCATTCACCGGTGATCGTCATAACGCCCTGGCTGATGCAGTTCATCAGGCTCAGTACGTGTCAGTTATCTGGCAGCGACTGATCACGTCTGCTGTGGGAGATAAATAATGTCCTGGATAACGACTCTCACCGGAAAGCACTTCGATTTCATCAATCCGCAGGCAGATACGGTCTGCATTGAAGATATTGCCGGGGCGCTTTCAAATATCTGCCGGTTCACTGGTCATGTGTCGTACTTCTACAGCGTTGCACAGCACTCCGTTCGCGTCAGCTATCTGGTTCCTGCTGAATTCGCCCTGGAAGGTCTGTTACACGATGCCACTGAAGCGTATTGCAGTGATATCAATTCTCCGCTGAAAGCCCTGCTGCCCGACTATCAGGCAATCGAAGAACGCGTCGATGCAGTCATCAGGGCTAAGTTCGGACTTCCACCAGCTATGTCACCAGAAGTTAAACACGCTGATTTAGTGATGCTCGGTACAGAACGCCGGGATTTAGGGTTGGATGATGGCATTCGCTGGCCCTGCCTTGATGGCATTGAACTCGATCCCTTCCTGATAACGCCTCTTCCTCCAAAAACCGCACAGGCGATGTTCATTAACCGCTGGAACCAGTTAAAGGTGAAATCATGATTAAACCAATCGAAGTGCAACGCGATCAGTGTGGATACTGGACTCACCCCGATTATCTGGCGTTCTGTGATGGCCGCGAGTTTATCGCTTATGCTGAATTAAATCAGTGGATGGAGTCGCCGTGCTTGCAGTGGTACGTGACTTATCGTGACGAGGAAGAAGTCGATCCTGATATCGATGGGTTTGACCTCTCATCATGGGAGCCAGAACCACCAGCTGGCGAAGGATGGTTCGTAGGCTCAATTCACGACACTGAAGATGGCTCGGTTTGCATCTGGCTTCGTTCTGTAGAGGCGCAGCCATGAGCTACTACGTATCAGGCTGCAAAGACAACGGCAGCGAGACAGTGACATGTGATGACAGCGAAGCTCAGTTCTGGACGCTGTATGTGCGTGACGATGCAGGGTTGAGTCAGGGCATCATTGACCTGGCGTTTCGCGAAGATGCTGAAGCAGCAATGGCTGTTTATGTTGAGCGCGATGCGCTGAATGAAACGCTATCCCGCTACTCAATGTCACCTGCTTGGGCTGACCAGAGGCAGAATGAATCAAAGTATGTTCGTGAGGTGCTGGGATTTGGTGCTGATGCTGATGACGTATCACCTAAAGATTTGGTCGATGCGATTGCCGCGCTTCAGGAGCAGGTGCGGGCGCTGGCTGCTGAGAATGTGGCGCTGAAGTCTGTATTCAATACTGAGGAAATTTCTGAAGAGGCGGTAGAGGCCTTCACTGAAACTGCCATCATGGATCACGACTGGGATGACACTGGCTCATGGTCATGGGTTGATAACGATAGTGATGTTATCCGCGCCGTACTGGCTGCCATTAAACCAGAAACCCCAGCCACAGACGCCGCTATCCGCGAGATTGTCGAAACATCACGCGCTGAGGGCATTCACTTCGCAGCAAACAGAATACTGGCGGCATGGGAGTCTGGTTTCATCAATGACACTCCAGCAATGGCTTATGACATCTCCGGTGCGGTTCTTTCTGCGATTGAGTTCCTGCCGAATGCTGATGAGGCTGAATTCAAGCGCGACTATGCAGATGAAGTTCGGGCCAGAATTCGCGCTGGGGAGGTTTTATGAGCACAGGCAGAGAGCCGATGCGTCGTACTGATCGCGATGATGGAATGAACCTTCCCGAAGGGAAAACATGTGGCGACTGCGTACACGCTCGTCGCTGCACAATGATGTTCGGTCATATCCCCGACGATGAAGTCTGCGATTGGAGTCCATCACGATTTCGTGAGAAATCGCAGGCAGGAGAGCAGCAATGAACACACAACAGTTAAAAGAGCTGGCTCAGCGGGCTACCGGTGGGGTGTGGCGAGCTTTTATCAATGAAAAAGCAAACGTATTCTCCATCCATACACCAGAAGATCAACGCTGTGGAGACATCATCGATTGGATGGGTTTCGACGGTGTCGATTGTAGTAAGAAGCAGAAAGCACGTAACGCACGATTCATAGCTGCATCCAACCCCGATACTGTGATAGCTCTGATTGAGCGCCTGGAAGCGGCAGAGGCCGAACTTGCACGGCGAGATGCTGCATTGGGCCCACAGCCAGCGGCCAGCACGCCGGATGGGTGGAAGCTGGTTCCGCTTGAGCCACATTGGTCAATGATCGATGCAGCTATCAAACACCATGAAGGCGAGGCTTTTCTGCCAGTAAGTTTGTACAAGGCCATGCTGGCAGCAACGCCAGCGCCGGGAGGTGTTGATGCGTGATCGTTTTTATTTAGCCTGTTTGCGTGAAACTGTCGGCAGCAATATGTCGTTCCACTGCAAGAATGGAAACGGCTACAGCTCCAATTTAGACCGTGCTGAGGTTTACAGCCTAGCTCAAGCTCAACATGCCTGGGATTCTGGTAGAGAAATTGAATTGCCTATCGCGGCTGATGATATCGACGATGCTGCAAAATGGCATGTAGATCATCAGTACATTCCCTGCGAAAACACCGTAAAGCCTGGGTGCAGTTCGTACGTGGCATTCGTCAAAGGTCGCTGGAATGGTAATGACGTCTTCTGGCTGAGTGACCTAATTCCTACAGACGATTTCAGCAAGGCCAGAGTATTCAGCCAGCCTGACGTCTCAGAAAATGGCTTGGTATGGTTACCACTGGCGCTGGCTGATGTGCATAAACGGCGTACGTTTGATATCGGCCTGCTTAACCGGCGATCAATGGTCCAGGGTGCGGGGCTCCGTATGCCTGACTGGCTTAAGCGCCAGCAACGCCGTAAAGGCTCGTCTGGGAAAACGCGTTGGAACTGTCCCGGCTGTGGGAAAATTAGCTGGCAGGAAAATCCGTATGACTTCGAAGGCTGCCGGGATTTGTCATGCGATGAATGGAGGCCACGTTATGGCTAAGTCAGCAGCAGAGCGTAAAGCCGCGCAGCGTGCCAGGCAGGCTCTGTCCATTACAGAAGGAAGTGGCGTGCTGGGTGCGTAATGGATGGTATGACGTGAAATTAACGCCGTGACATGTCACGGCCTTTAACTACCCGATGCAGCGGGTTGCGGAGACAAAATGGCACAGGCAAATCAGGAAGGAATTATTTCAGACGCTGACATTCAAGAGCTGACCGGCTATCAAATGCCATCAAAGCAATGCGAATGCCTGAAAAGCGCGGGTGTGTTTTTCATTATCCGCCGTGACGGCAGGCCAAGAACGACATGGCAGCATTTCAACGATCCTCTTTCGCGGCGTCATGTAGCCCCAGCTGAGGGTTTCGAACCGAACTTTGGAGCATTAGATAATTAATGGCGCGAGTCAGGGTAAATAAAGAAGATCAGTGGATGCCTCCCCGGACTTACCGGGGCAGGTCTGCATTTGAATTCAAACCGAAGAACGGCGGTACCATACGCCTTTGCGACATCACGTCTACTCAGTCACAGGTATGGGCTGCATATGAGTCTCTGATCAATGATCGCAGTGATGAGAACACTTTTTCTGGCCTCGTTGATAACTTTTTCAAATCTGCTGACTTTTTCGAACTCGCTACAGAAACGCAGAAAGATTACAGAAAGTACTCACTGAAGGTGATCTCGGTTTTCGGGAAAATGCCGTCAGACTCTATTAAACCAGAGCATGTACGTAAATATTTGGATAAGCGTGGCATCAAAAGTAGGACGCAGGCCAACAGAGAAAAAGCGTTTATGTCCCGCGTTTTTCGCTGGGGATTTGAGCGTGGAAAGGTGAAAGGAAACCCGTGCAAAGGAGTGAAACAGTTCAGGGAGGTTGCGCGTGATCGATACATCACAAATGCTGAGTATGCTGCCCTCTACTCCATTGCACCGGCAGTGGTTCGGGTCGCAATGGAACTCGCCTATCTTTGCTGCGCTCGCCAGGCTGATGTGTTGGAAATGAAAAAGGGGCAGCTGGTTGAAGAAGGGATCATGATTAAGCAGAGTAAAACGAGTGTCGCGCAGATTAAAGGCTGGAGTCCACGACTTGAAGCCGTGATAAAGGAATGCGCATCCCTCCCATTAAAGAGCGGCATGAGTAGCCTTTATGTCATCCACCAGCCATCAGGCTCCAAATACACTCGTGACGGTTTTAACAGTCGCTGGATGAAAGCAAAGCAGGCAGCCAAGGCAGCTTACCCGGATATGGATTTTGATTTCACATTTCATGACTTGAAAGCTAAAGGCATCTCTGACCTGTCAGGCAACATTTACGATAAACAGGCGATTTCGGGCCATAAAAATGTTGAGCAAACGGCGAGGTACAATAGAAAAATCAGCATCGTTCCGGTCGTAGGTGGGCAGTAATATGGCGGTGAATATTCTGAAGGTATATTCTGAAAGAGTATTTTTAGACGTAAAAAAACCGCCTTTCGGGGCGGTTACGACATTGCTTACTGCTTGTTTTTATTCGTTTTAATCGGTACTGAAAATATGGTGCCCGGGGTGGGACTTGAACCCACACAGCCATAAGCCGAGGGATTTTAAATCCCTTGTGTCTACCGATTTCACCACCCGGGCATGGGTGTTAATTGGAGGCGCGTCCCGGAGTCGAACCGAGGTAGACGGATTTGCAATCCGTAGCATGGCCACTCTGCCAACGCGCCTTTCATTCTTTTTTGTCATCAGAGAGTCATCTCTGGCAACTAATTTGGAGCGGGAAACGAGACTCGAACTCGCGACCCCGACCTTGGCAAGGTCGTGCTCTACCAACTGAGCTATTCCCGCATTGCCACCAGCATTAAGTCGGTTTTAAACAAACCTTCAGAACTTGCTGATTTGCTTTATCTTCTGGCTGCCTGAGCTGCCTTTCGATGCGTTGCATTCTACTGTTCTGGCGCAATGAGTCAACCAAATTATCCTCACAATGCATCCGTTTGCTGCTTTTTAAGTCGCTTCGATCACCGTTCGAGCAAATCACCCCGTGCAGCGCTCAAATACTGGAACATTGACCAGAATGTGAGCACAGCGGCAATGTACAACGCAGCAACGCCGACACCCTCAACAATGCTGTTCGGACGCCATAAAAGCGCAAACAGTGACAACATCTGGGCTGTGGTTTTGACTTTACCTATCCACGATACGGCCACACTGCTGCGTTTGCCAATTTCAGCCATCCACTCACGCAGAGCGGAAATGATGATTTCACGGGCAATCATCGTGGCGGCAGGCAAGGTGATCCACCAGGAGTGGAAATACTCCGCCACCAGCACCAATGCGATTGCCACCATCACTTTATCGGCGACAGGGTCGAGGAACGCCCCAAACTGAGTCGTTTGTTTCCAGCGGCGGGCAAGGTAACCATCGAACCAGTCAGTCACTGCAGCGAAGATGAAAATCAGCGCGCATGCCAGTGGAGCCCATTGAAATGGCAGGTAAAATGCCAGCACAAAGAATGGGATTAATACAACGCGAAACAGAGTAAGTAAGGTCGGGATATTAAATGGCATAATTACGCTAACTGTTTGGACAGAGTAGAATTTGTCCCTATGTTCCTACATTGCTACGGGTGTTGCAATGCTTAGTGTTTCAGCGCATAGAAGATTTTTTCAGCCAGCGCATGGGAAATCCCAGGGATACTGGCGATTTCCTCCATTGAAGCATTTATCAACGGTTGCAGGCCTCCCATGTACTTGAGCAGCATCTGACGCCGTTTTGGACCGATCCCTTCAATGGTCTCCAGCGCACTGGTGTTCTTCACTTTAGCCCGTTTATTACGATGGCCTGTTATTGCATGATTGTGAGAATCATCACGAATATGCTGGATAACATGTAACGCCGGAGAGTCTGGCGGTAATGCGAATCCCTCACCTTCTGGTTCAAGGAACAGCGTTTCCAGCCCCGCTTTACGATCGGTACCTTTTGCCACCCCCAACAGGAGAGGATGATTTTTATCCCAGGCAACATCCAGTTCAGCGAAAACCTCTTTCGCCTGTGAAAGCTGGCCCTTACCACCATCGATCAGAATAACGTCGGGGATTTTGCTCTCTTCAATCGCCTTGCCATAACGTCGACGCAGCACCTGGTTCATTGCCGCATAGTCATCACCGGGCGTGATGCCAGTGATGTTATAACGACGATATTCACTGCGCAGTGGCCCGTTGGCGTCAAATACCACACAGGAAGCGACCGTCTGCTCACCCATCGTGTGGCTGATATCAAAACATTCCATACGACGTATAGCCGGCAGCTTCAGGGTTTCGGCCAGTGCTGCCAGCCGCTGATGTAGGGTGGAATGCTGCGCCAGACGCGTGACCAGCGCCGTAGCGGCATTGGTGCGGGCCAGCTTGAGGTAACGGGCGCGGTCGCCACGTGGTTTGCTCTGGATCGCGATACGCCGTCCGGCAAGCTCTGTCAGTGAATCCGCCAGCAGATCTTTTTCCGGCAACTGGAAATCCAGCAGAATATCAGCGGGCAACGTGCGTGCCTGGCTGCCCTGTAAATAGAACTGCCCCACAAACGTCTGCACGACTTCAGCCAACTCGGTGCCACTGGGTACTTTCGGGAAATAACTGCGGCTGCCCAGGACCTTGCCCTGCCGAATAAACAACACGTGCAGGCAGGCCATTCCTGAGTCAAACGCAACACCGATGACGTCAAGGTCGTCCCCCTGATTGGAGACAAACTGTTTTTCCGTCACACGGCGCACCGCCTGTATCTGATCGCGCAGGCGAGCGGCCTCTTCAAAACGCATTTCCTGGCTGGCATGCTCCATGCGTGCAACCAGTTGGTTGAGGACCTGATCGTCTTTGCCGGAAAGGAACATGCGCACATAGTCGACCTGGCGCGCATACTCATCTTCCGCCACCAGTCCCTTAACACAGGGCCCAAGACAACGACCAATCTGGTATTGCAGGCACGGGCGCGAGCGGTTGCGATAAACACTATTTTCACACTGGCGCACCGGGAAGATTTTTTGCAACAGCGATAACGTCTCTCGCACCGCATAGCCATTAGGGAAAGGACCGAAGTATTCCCCTTTCGCATGCTTGGCACCGCGATGGCTGGCGAGACGCGGATGTGCATCCGCGCTCAGAAAGATGTAGGGGTAGGATTTATCGTCACGCAGCAGCACGTTATAGCGCGGCTGGTAAAGTTTGATGTAGTTATGTTCCAGCAGCAACGCTTCGGTTTCCGTATGGGTCACCGTCACGTCTATCTGGCAAATGAGCGCCACCAGCGCTTCCGTCTTACGACTGGTGAGATTCCCGCGGAAATAGCTGGAGAGACGTTTTTTAAGATCTTTCGCTTTACCAACGTAGATAACAGTACCAGCAGCATCGTACATCCGGTAAACGCCGGGCTGGCTGGTGACGGTTTTCAGGAAATACTGTGCATCAAACTGTTCATTCACTACTGATTAACGGCTCCGCGCTGTAAAGGCCATGACGAATGGCCAGGTGCGTTAACTCCACGTCACCACTGATATTCAGTTTGCTGAACATGCGGTAACGATAGCTGTTAACAGTTTTGGGACTCAGATTCAGCTGTTCGGAAATTTCCGTCACTTTCTGGCCTTTGGTAATCATCAGCATAATCTGCAACTCGCGTTCCGACAAACTGTTGAACGGCGATTCCGCTTTTTGCGGTTCGATCTGGCTAAGTGCCATCTGTTGCGCAATATCGGAGGCAATATAGCGCTGCCCCGAGTTGACTGAGCGAATCGCGCTAATCACTTCCTGCGGCGCCGCCCCTTTGCTGAGATAACCAGAAGCCCCCGCCTGCATCACTTTCGCTGGCAACGGGTTCTCTGTATGAATTGTTAACATGATGATTTTGCAGTCCGGCGTATAACGGATAATCTTGCGGGTTGCTTCCAGTCCGCCAATACCCGGCATATTCATGTCCATCAGCACCACATCGGCACTGTTAGCACGACACCATTTTACCGCATCTTCACCGCAGTTCGCTTCTCCAACAACCTGGATACCTTTGATATCCTCCAGGATGCGACGAATACCTGCGCGTACCAGCTCATGGTCATCAACAAGAAAAACGCTTATCAAACGATGCTCCTTAAGTGGCTAAGGCAGGTGGCGAAAATCACATTGGCAGGCAGATGATGTTACTACTTTTTGACGGCTGTTAGAACAGAAATAATGTCGAACTTTATACCCAATCTAATTTATCAGCAGGCGCTAAATAGCATGTAAATTCGCCATTAATGCAAAGATGTATCATGTAAACGTTAATCTTTTAGGCCGTTAAGAATGCCCCTAACGGGGGTGATAATAAAATTAATTATAAATTACAATAAGTTGTATAAAAATGCTATTTTTCAGTTTACCACAGCCAATATTTTTAAATTTTAGCACTGTCTACAACTTGACATGACACTACGGTACAACCGATTGTTTTATGGTTTATGTTAACCTGCGCAGTGATTTATTCATGCCATTATATGATATAGTTTCGAACACTTTATGTGCCTGGTCTACAAACCGGAAGCACTGTTTTTTCAAAGACTATCGGGAGAGATCATGAGCGAGACTGACTTTTCAACCAGCGAAGAAGTGCAGGCATTGGCTAACGAAGTGACGTGCATGAAAGCACTGGTCACGCTGATGCTGAAAGGTATGGGTCAGGCAGATGCCGGTAAAGTCATCATCAATATGGAGCGCTACATTGCCGCGCTGGAAGACCAGCAGCAGGCAGAAGTGTTCAGCAATACGGTTAAGCAGATCAAACACGCTTATCGCCAGTAATACACCCGCCCTTCCTACCGCGTTAAACGCCCGTTGCTTTTTTATCCGTTTTGTCACAGGGTAGTGTTTTCACTGACAGAACAGAGCAATGGGCTTACTTTTCAAAGCAATACTGGGTGCGGCGGTCGTGGTGTTAATCGGCCTGTTGTCAAGAACCCGCCACTACTATCTCGCCGGACTGATTCCGCTGTTTCCCACCTTCGCACTGATAGCCCACTATATTGTGGCCAGCGATCGTGGCATCGATGCGCTGCGAACCACCATCATCTTTGGCATGTGGGCGATTCTGCCCTACTTCATCTATCTGCTGGCACTTTGGTATTGTATTACTATGATGCGGCTGCCACTGGCACTGCTGGCAGCCGTAGTATGCTGGAGTGTGGCAGCATGGGTGCTGATCACACTGTGGTCAAAATGGCATTAACAATAAACTCAGCGCCCGCGTGGCCCCCAGCTAACCGATACGCCAAGCGTAGGCAGCACTTCTTCTGGCCGGAAGCGACGCGCACCGTGGAACTTTTCAGCCAGGTTCGGCTGACCAATCGGTATTTTGACTGCAAACAGGTTATCTTCTGACTGGATGATCCCCGGCGTGAGCGGATCGTAGTTCACCTGATGCCGTTCAAACATCTGCTCCAGCATCGGCGTTGCCGCGCTGTAGAGATACCGTATGCCTGACTGTTCAGCCAGCTGCACCGCATGCCATAAAATGTTCAGCGGCAGCTCCGCATCAATTTCAAGCCGCGCGGAGAAGCGAGACATCTCCCAAACGATATCACTTTCATTGTTACTATTTTCAGCCCCTGCGGCTGAACGATTGCTGTCTGGATCCTGCCATGCCATTAAACGCGCACAGCCACAGATACCAAACTGCGCAGTCCAGGCGATCAACCAGATCACATCGGAGCGATCAAAACGATCGTACTCCTGGCCCGGGGTACTGAGACGAGACGGAATCGACCAACCTTCACCTCTGGCGAAGACGCTGTAGCGATAACTTCCTAACTCTGCAAGTAAAGATGACGGCATGTCCTTCAGCTTGGTCTGGATAATCTTCATATGATCCCCTGTCGCATTCCCTCGTGAGCGCCGCTCCTGACGGTTCGGGCAGGGTTGTTACCCTGGGCGCAGGGTAGACAACCGGGTGGCAATTCGAAACTACCAAATTTGGTAGTTGCATCCTCTTTCAGATTAAACCGATTGCTGCGGCATAAGAGGCAATTTGCGTTTTGTTTGGTGCATTAAATCGTTTTTGCATGTTTTTCTGGTGAAAATTAACGGTATTCTCTGAAATTGAGAGGATCAGTGATATTTCTGCTGATGTTTTTCCCTCTGCGGTCCATTTGAGAATTTCGAGTTCTCTTTCACTTAATTCCAGTTTGGTTGCTAACATCGAAATATCATCCATTTCGATCAGTGCTGCCATAGAAAGCTCCGAAATATACTGGAGTTTAAGTTCAAGTTCTGTCGTTAACGCTATCATTTTAGAAGAATCAGCAGAAGACAGTGATAATATACCTACGGATCTGTTTTTCGCCATCACGGAACAAGAAATACCTTGATAAATACCATGTTCCCTGGCTGCTTGCAGAACGAACTGCCCCTCGGTGGTCATATCCTCTCCCCACAACCATATTGCACCCGGTGAACGGCATTTCTTCAACACGGGATCGCGCTGAACGAGATCTTTATGCAAATAATACTCAATCCACTTCTGCGGATAATTGCTGTAAAAAAAAGTTTTTGGCCGGGTAAAAGGAACGGGGTGGCGAATATACAGGGCATAAAAATCGAATTCCAACTCCGTCGCCTGTTGCTCAATTACCCTGGTAATATGAGCGATTTTGCTTCCCGTACGAAAAGCCAATTGCATCCTGTTTCGCCAACTGAAATAGCTCTCAGATGTCATTAATGCCTCAGTCTGACGGGAAAAATCCTCGCCCTGATTATAATTGTCATTGTGAATATGGCAGTAAAAAAATGAATAAAATCGAGTAAAATTTTTAATTGTACAGAGTGATATTTCTGGCAGAAACAGTTGCAACGCTCAGGTATTGATCTGTTTGGGCATAAAAAACCACCAGAAAAATAAGCCCAGAAAAAGGACATCAGACCGATAATAACCTGTGAAATCTTTTTTTCTCAGTGTCGCCAACAAGATACATCGATTTAACGCACCTCTCACCACACCGGGTTAGAATAGGATTTTTCCTATAAACATTCAATAATTTTGACCCGTTTGCCATTGAGTTTACACACAATAGTTTTACAGTATTTCAGTGCTTTCATTCAGGGATAAAAATGCACCTGGTTCAGGTTAAAGTCAAAAGATACTGATATTACTATTAATTACCTTACTCCTTTCACCATTTGGCTTTCACGCAATAGATTAATAAATATGTAGAAACAGCAGATAAACCCACAATCCTTACATGGAATTAATGGCGGGATACACAATCTGTGTCGTCATCTTTTCATCTTCAGTTCTGCTGCACATTGTTATGCCAGAATACGTCTCTGCGATTACCCGCATTTTGCAACAAGCAGCATGAGCGTATGCCCGACAAATGCATCGGTTTTATTCATCATTAATTGCATAGGACTATATCAATACTCTTCATCGCGCTTTGCGTCTTTTATTGACGCCAGGAATGGCAAACCGCTTCACCTCCCCTCCTTTTCCCCTACTAACAGAAGTGATGCCGGGTTTTTAAGCATATGACGCTACGTTATCGTCGTTTAGCTGCATTTTTGCTTTATCAGCCGGGATTTTACGTTAAGCTCTTGATCGCTCTAACCTCAACAACATCAGACACACGAAAAGCCATCAGAGCTTTCATAATCAACACCACAGGACAGGAAACCCGTTAATGGTTGATCAATCAAAAGAGGTGGCTACCTCTGAAAAAGGACCGGACCAGCTCCAGCGCAATCTGCACAATCGTCATATTCAGCTGATCGCCATCGGCGGCGCCATCGGCACCGGTCTGTTTATGGGATCAGGAAAAACGATCAGCCTTGCCGGGCCGTCGATCATTTTCGTGTATATGATCATCGGTTTTATGCTGTTCTTCGTTATGCGTGCGATGGGCGAACTGCTGCTCTCTAATCTTGAGTACAAATCTTTTAGCGATTTCGCCGCCGACCTGCTGGGTCCGTGGGCGGGCTATTTCACCGGATGGACTTACTGGTTCTGCTGGGTCGTCACCGGGATTGCCGATGTGGTCGCCATCAGTTCCTATTTCCAGCTCTGGTTCCCGGATTTCTCGATCTGGATGAGCGCCCTGCTGTGCATCGTGGTTTTCCTGTCGCTCAATATCGCGACAGTGAAACTGTTCGGCGAGATGGAATTCTGGTTCGCGATTATTAAAATCGTCGCGATTGTGGCACTGATTGCCACCGGCATTGTGCTGGTCGCGATGCACTATCCATCACCGGGCGGCGGTACTGCGTCCCTGAGTAACATCTGGGATCACGGTGGGATGTTCCCGAAAGGACTGAGCGGTTTCTTCGCCGGCTTCCAGATTGCCGTGTTTGCTTTTGTGGGTATTGAACTGGTTGGTACTGCGGCGGCAGAAACCCATGATCCAAAAACCGTTCTGCCGCGTGCTATCAATGCCATCCCGTTGCGCATCATTATGTTCTATGTGTTGTCGTTGATGGTGATTATGGCAGTGACGCCGTGGGACCAGGTGGTGGCAGACCGTAGCCCGTTTGTTGAAATGTTTATGCTGATTGGTTTACCGGCAGCAGCAAGCATCGTGAACTTTGTGGTGCTGACCTCGGCGGCCTCATCGGCTAACAGCGGCATCTTTTCCACCAGCCGTATGTTGTACGGTCTGGCGCAGCAGGGAGTGGCACACCGTCGCTTTGGGCTGCTGTCACGCCGTTCGGTGCCAACCACAGGCCTGTTCTTCTCCTGCCTGTGCCTGTTAGGCGGCGTGGCGCTGATTTACCTGATCCCCAATGTGATGACGGTGTTTACGCTGGTCACCACGGTTTCTGCCATTCTGTTTATGTTTGTCTGGACGATTATCCTTTGCTCTTACCTTGCCTACCGCAAGAAGCATCCGGAACGCCACGCAGCATCCAGTTATAAAATGCCGCTGGGCACGTTTATGTGCTGGGTGTGTATGGCCTTCTTTGCCTTTGTGCTGGTGCTGTTAACGCTGCAAGAGGATACCCGTCAGGCGCTCATGGTCACGCCGCTGTGGTTTATCATTCTGGCCGTGGGATGGTTCCTGCGTCAGCGTAAAGCGGCTTGATGGACAACGGGTCAGACAAGCCTGACCCGTTACATCAGAATCGTGACCACAGTTTATGCAGCGCCTGCCCCAGCGGCGGGCGCTGAACCGGTAAACGTTCCGGTTTAAACGGCCCGTCGTTTAACGGCTCAGGGCCAAGATCAAAGGTAAAGTTGTAGTTGGGTTCTTCCCCCATTCGCAGGTCAGTGATCATAATGTGATCCCCCACCCGCTTCATCGCATAAAAACCACGACTGAACCAGGCCACGCGCTGCACATACCAGTTACTGCTGAACTGTTGATACAATGCGCTGCCGTTATCATGGGTGCTGAGCGCCAGCGGCTTACCCGGGCTCAATAACGACCAGAATCCTTCCTGATAATGATCGGCTGACATCACCACCACGCGCCACTGTAAGGTGTTAAATGCGGTCGGTGTCACCAGCAGTCGCTCTGCTTCTACCTGCTGCTTGACCAGCTGTTGCTTCACCTCGCTCGTGACCCACGCCTGCGCCACCATGCTCCAGACCAGATACAGGCAGCTCAGACTTAAGCCCAGCGTATTCCAGCGCCGTCCGCGACGGTTTCGCCATGCCAGTGCCACCACCAGCCCGGCCAGCAAAGGCAGAGTGTAGAGCGGATCAATGATAAACATGCTGCCAATGGCAAAAGGACGATCGGTAAAAGGCAACGCTAACTGCGTGCCGTACACGGTGGTCAGGTCAAGTAGAGGATGGGTAATCAGTGCCAGCCACACCGCCGCCCACCAGCGCCCATACGCCTGCGGCTGGCGGCACAGGCGGCTGCATAGCCAGGCGATCAGTGGCGAAGCCAGCGTCAGCCAGAACAGCGCATGGCTCTCGGTGCGGTGCAGGGTCATATTGCGGATGGCATCGCCGTGATCGATAAAGACATCCAGATCGGGCAGCGTACCGCAGACCGCCCCCACGCTGGCAGCTTGCCATACCGGGACTTTGCGCCCCATGACGGCAACCACGACCGATGCACCCAGTACCAGTTGTGAAATGGAATCCATCATCGCTCCCTGTTCATCACGGCTCTTAACGTACGCGGATACCTTCAATCACCATACGCTGCACATTGTCGACCGTCTGATTAAAGAAGCCTTCATCGTTCAGAGTTTGTCCGGTTATCGCCTCCACCTGGGTGGCGAAGTCCGCATAGTGCTGCGTCGTGGCCCATAACATAAAGATCAGATGATGAGGCTGAACGGCGGCCAGTTTACCCTGTAAAACCCAGGTTTCTATTACAGCGGCCTTATCCTCGACCAGGTGACGCAAATCCCCTGCCAGTTCGGCTTTTAGCAGCGGTGCCCCCTGTAGCATCTCCATGCAAAACAGACGTGAAGCCTGAGGATGATCGCGCGAGACCTCCAGCTTAAGACGAATATAGTCACGTATCGCCTCCAGCGGATGCTGGTCGTGGCGCAGCGCGCGCAGCGGTGCCAGCCAGACATCCAGCAGGTCCTTCAGCACGGCAATATAGAGTTCTTCTTTAGAGGGAAAGTAGTACAGCAGATTGGTTTTCGATACATCTGCACGTTCGGCCACCTTGTCCAGGCTGGTGCCATGAATACCGAACTGCGAGAAAAACTCCAGCGCCGCAGAGAGAATAGCGGAACGCTTTGCTGCCACTGCGCGGGAACGACGCGTCGGGGCTTTAGCCGGTAACTTATCAGTAGAATTCACCGTGACTCCATGATCCATGTGGGTTCCGGGGATAATAGCAAAACACCTGGCGCATACCTAATCAGAGCGGATCCGAAAGCATGCACTTTTATTGACCATCCCCGCATGCTTTTTGTGCAACATTTTTTACCAAATGGTCTGAATTGGACCACTTACTCCACCTGAATTTTACAATTAAAAAACAACTCACTGTTTTAAAAAACAATTTTAATACTGGCACAGCCTTTGCAATCTGATTCACAGCGCCGCTTCAAAGGACACTGCAGGATGCACCGCAGCGCCGGGATTCACTCTTTCACGCAAGCAGAGGATGTCACATGAAAATTGGTGTTTTTATCCCGATCGGTAACAACGGCTGGTTGATTTCACAAAACGCGCCGCAGTACATGCCGACCTTTGAACTGAACAAAGCGATTGTGCAGAAAGCAGAGCACTATCATTTCGATTTTGCGCTCTCGATGATCAAACTGCGCGGCTTTGGCGGTAAAACTGAATTCTGGGATCATAACCTTGAGTCCTTTACCCTGATGGCAGGCCTGGCGGCCGTCACCTCACGCATTGAGATCTACGCCACCGCCGCCACCCTGACCTTACCTCCGGCGATTGTTGCCCGCATGGCATCGACCATCGACTCTATCTCTAATGGCCGCTTTGGCGTCAACCTGGTGACCGGCTGGCAGAAACCGGAATACGACCAGATGGGCCTGTGGCCGGGTGATGAATACTTCTCACGCCGCTACGACTATCTGACTGAATATGTCAGCGTCCTGCGCGACCTGTGGGGCAAGGGTAAGTCCGACCTGAAAGGCGAGTTCTTTACCATGAATGACTGCCGCCTCAGCCCGCAACCGCAAAAACCGATGAAGGTCATCTGCGCCGGGCAGAGCGATGCCGGCATGGAGTTTTCAGCCAAACACGCTGACTACAACTTCTGTTTCGGTAAGGGTGTGAATACGCCGACGGCTTTCGCCCCCACGGCGGCACGGATGAAAACCGCAGCCGATGCGCAAGGCCGCGATGTCGGGTCCTATGTGCTGTTTATGATCATCGCCGATGAAACCGATGAGGCCGCACGCGCTAAATGGGAACACTACAAAGCCGGTGCCGATGAAGAAGCGCTGTCGTGGCTGACCACACAAAGCCAGCAGGATAAGCGTTCCGGTAGTGACACCAACGTACGCCAGATGGCCGACCCGACGTCCGCCGTGAATATTAATATGGGTACCCTCGTTGGCTCCTATGCCAACGTGGCGCGGATGCTCGACGACGTTGCCACAGTGGAAGGCACTCATGGCGTGCTGCTGACCTTCGATGACTTCCTGCAAGGGATTGAAAACTTTGGTGAGCGTATCCAGCCGCTGATGCAGTGCCGTATCGACGTCATTGATGCTGCACAGGAGGTCGCATAATGCATAACAAACCTGCCGTTGTTTGCACCACCGCATCAACAAAAAATGCCATTACCCTGCCCGCGCGCCCGGAAGCGATTGTCTTCCCGCCGGAGCAAACTGCGCTGATCGTCGTCGATATGCAGAATGCTTATGCTACCACCGGCGGCTATCTCGACCTCGCCGGGTTTGATGTTTCGGCCACGCGCCCGGTGATCGATCAGATCAATGTGGCGGTCAAGGCTGCCCGCAAGGCCGGTATCCAGGTGATCTGGTTTCAGAACGGCTGGGACGATCAGTACGTTGAAGCCGGTGGACCCGGTTCACCGAACTGGCATAAATCGAATGCGCTGAAAACCATGCGCCAGAACCCGGAGCTGCAGGGCACGCTGCTGGCAAAGGGCGGCTGGGATTATGAGCTGGTCGATCAGCTAACGCCACAGCCGGGCGATATCGTGCTGCCCAAACCGCGCTACAGCGGCTTCTTTAATACCGCACTCGACAGCATGTTACGCAGCCGGGGGATCCGTCATTTAGTGTTTACCGGCATTGCCACCAACGTTTGCGTGGAGTCCACCCTGCGTGATGGTTTCTTCCTTGAATACTTCGGCATCGTCCTTGAAGACGCCACCTATCAGGCAGGCCCGCTGTTTGCCCAGCAGGCCGCGATATTCAATATTGAAACCTTCTTTGGCTGGGTGTCTGACGTCGGCAGTTTCTGCTCGGCATTACAAACGGAACCTGCCACCACGCCCCAGACAGCCTGACACCTGCTTGTTAAACGGAGAAAGAAACGATGCCAAAAACGATTATTACCCCACCGGGCACCAGCGTGCCGATCGCCCCTTTTGTTCCGGGAACGCTGGCCGATGGTGTGGTGTATGTGTCCGGTACACTGCCGTTCGATAAAGACAATAACGTGGTTCACGTGGGAGATGCCGCCGCACAAACCCGCCACGTGCTGGAAACGATTAAGAGTGTGATTGAAACCGCAGGCGGCACGATGGATGACGTGACCTTTAACTCGATTTTTATTACCGACTGGAGCAACTACGCTGCCGTCAACGCGGTGTACGCCGACTATTTCCCCGGTGAAAAGCCCGCCCGCTTCTGTATTCAGTGCGGGTTGGTGAAGCCCGATGCGCTGATTGAAATCGCCAGCGTGGCGCATATCGGAAAATAAGGAGTCATCCATGCATATTGAGCTGTCAGGCCGCGACGATCCCGGGGCCAGAACCGTAGTGTTATCCGCCGGACTGGGCGGGCTGGGGAGTTTCTGGTTGCCGCAAATGAATGCGCTGCGTGCGGCGTTTCGCGTGGTGGTTTACGACCAGCGCGGCACCGGAAAAAGCCCGGATACGCTGCCTGAAGGCTACAGTATGTCGCAGATGGCCAGCGAACTGGCGACGCTGCTGGAACAGCACAATATTATGCAGTTCGATATCGTTGGCCACGCACTCGGTGGCATGGTTGCCCTGCAACTGGCACTCGACTACCCCGAACGCGTCTCGCGACTGGTGCTGGTGAACGGCTGGCTGCGATTAGATGCCCACACCCGCCGCTGTTTCCGCGTGCGCCAGGATCTGCTGCTCAATGTCGGGGTCGAGGCGTATGTTCGCGCCCAGCCGCTGTTTCTTTATCCCGCTGACTGGCTGTCGGAGCATCAGGCACGCATCGAAGCCGAAGACACACTGCATACGGCGCATTTCCAGGGTAGGGATAACTTACTCAAGCGCCTGCATGCGCTGATGGCCTGCGACTTCAGTTCTCATGCCGCGCAGGTTACCCAGCCCGTGCTGTTGCTCTGCTCACGCGACGATCTGCTGGTGCCCTGGACCTGTTCCGAACAGCTGCTGGCCGCGCTACCGAACGCGACCCTGCACCGAATGAACTGGGGCGGCCATGCCATGAGTGTTACCGACGCTTCCACCTTTAATCACCTGCTGACGAGCTGGCTGCAAAATGACAGCCTGGCCGCGAATACCGCTGATATGGAGCCACTATGGCAGAAACCCTGAATACCCTGGCACCCACCCCGCAGATCGCCGGCGTGGAGAAGCAACAGTTCCGTGATGCAATGGCGCGCCTGGGTGCCGCCGTCAATATCATCACCACCGATGGCCCCGCCGGACGTGCCGGATTTACCGCCTCGGCGGTGTGCAGCGTCACCGATACGCCGCCCACTCTGCTGGTGTGCCTGAACCGATCCGCATCGGTGTATGACACCTTCAGAGAAAACAGACAGCTGTGCGTGAATACGCTGGCGTCCGGTCATGAAGCGTTATCTAACCTGTTCGGCGGCAAAACGCCGATGGCCGATCGATTTATCGCCGCTGACTGGTCAACACTGGTCACCGGATCGCCGGTTCTCAGCGGCGCACTGGTGTCGTTTGACTGCCTGGTAACGCAGGTGATGAGCGTCGGCACCCACGATATTTTCGTGTGCGAAGCACAGGCACTGATTTTCAGCGACAGCAGTCATGGCCTGATCTATTTCGATCGTGGCTACCACCCGTTACCACAACGTAGTTTCTGATACCGGGCTTTACTCGCCGGTCAATAGCAGTGCTCACACTCTGGAGATAACGATGGCAGGTTCCTGGTTCCCTCAATGGTCGAAAACGACGGCGGCGACAACCGGTATTGTCGCGCCTGATGAAACGCTGCCCCTCGGGCAAACGGTAGTGATGGGCCTGCAGCACGCGGTCGCCATGTTTGGTGCCACCGTGTTGATGCCTTTGCTGATGGGACTGGACCCGAATCTGTCTATCCTGATGTCGGGCGTGGGGACGCTGCTGTTCTTCCTGATCACCGGAGGCCGCGTACCCAGTTATCTTGGCTCCAGCGCGGCGTTCGTTGGCGTGGTGATCGCCGTGACCGGCTTTAGCGGTCAGGGTCTGAACCCGAATCTCAGTGTGGCGTTGGGTGGCATCATTGCCTGCGGACTGGTCTATACCCTGATCGGCTTTGTGGTGATGAAAGCCGGCACCCGCTGGATAGAAAAATTGATGCCGCCGGTGGTAACGGGAGCCGTCGTCATGGCGATTGGCCTGAACCTGGCACCGATTGCCGTGCGCGGCGTTTCAGCCTCGATGTTCGATAGCTGGATGGCGGTAATGACCGTCTTGTGTATCGGCGTGGTCGCGGTGTTCACGCGGGGCATGGTGCAGCGCCTGCTGATCCTCGTGGGGCTGATTGTCGCCTGGGCGATCTATGCGCTGCTGACCAACGGCTTCGGATTAGGTAAACCCGTGGACTTCAGCCTGCTGGCGAATGCGCCGTGGTTTGGCATGCCGCTGATCACCAGCCCGACGTTCAGTACCCAGGCAATGGTGATGATTGCTCCGGTGGCGGTGATCCTGGTGGCGGAGAACCTCGGGCACATCAAGGCGGTAGCCGGTATGACGGGACGCAATCTTGACCCTTATATGGGCCGGGCATTTGTCGGTGACGGGGTAGCAACCATGTTATCTGGCAGCGTTGGCGGCAGCGGAGTCACCACTTACGCAGAAAATATCGGCGTAATGGCAGTGACCAAAGTTTACTCCACGCTGGTGTTTGTCGCGGCGGCAGTGATTGCCATGGTGCTGGGCTTCTCACCGAAATTTGGGGCACTGATTCACACCATCCCCGGACCGGTTATCGGCGGTGCGTCGATTGTGGTCTTTGGTTTGATCGCGGTAGCCGGTGCGCGTATCTGGGTACAGAATCACGTCGATCTCAGCCAGAACGGCAATCTGATTATGGTTGCTGTGACACTGGTACTGGGTGCGGGAGACTTCGCACTGAAAATCGGCAGCTTCACGCTTGGCGGTATTGGCACGGCAACATTTGGTGCCATTTTACTGAATGCTCTCCTCAGCCATAAACGCGCTGCCACACTCAGCGACAGCAGCGTAGTGCGTCAGGATCTGTAGCGCCTGATGCGACAATAACCTGCCATTACAAAGGCGAAGAGACGCTCTTCGCCTTTTTCTTTCGTTTCACTTTCAGCTCACTGATCAGCACGCCCAGTACGATAAGTGCCCCACCCAGCAGGGCGATACCCGGCAATCGCTCCCCGGCAATACGCCCGACAATCCCTGCCCAAACCGGCTCACCCGCATAAATGACCGTCGCTCGTGTCGGTGACACGCTGCGCTGCGCCCAGTTCATCGTCACCTGGATCAGTGCGCTGGCGATGCCCAACCCGATGGCGCTGTAAAGCAGATAGGGGCTGAACGGCGGTACCGACTCATTATTTGGAACCATCATCACAAAGCCAAAGAGGGAGGCTGCGGCCAGCTGGATCACCGTGACGCGCTGTACATTGACCTTCCCCGCGCTGGCGCTGATCAGGATAATCTCCGCCGCGATGGCCAGTGTACTCAACAACGTCGCGATCTCACCGGCGTTGAACGCCATCTCACCGCCTTCCGGCCCCGCCAGTAGCAGCAGGCCACCAAAAGCCAGCACGATCCCGACCCATGACATCAGTCCAGGCATTCTGCCCAGGAAAACCCACTGCAACAGAGGCACCAGCGGCACATAGAGTGCCGTGATAAACGCCGATTTGCTGCTGGTAATGGTCTGCATGCCGTAGGTTTGTAAACCATATCCGAGGCCAATCGCCAGGCCAATCAGCGCCCCTGCTTTCACCTCATACCAGGTGACACCCCGCAGTACGCGCCATGAGATCAGTCCGAGTAATACCGCCGCCGTAGCAAAACGTACGCCAATAAAAAAGAAGGGTCCGCTGACCGTCATCGCATGATGCACCGCGAGGAAGGTGCCTCCCCAAACCATCGTGATCAGGATAAGCACCCCTTCCTGGGGGTTCACTGAAAATTTGTAACGCGAGAAAAAGCCGGACATTGGCGCACTCTGCTGGAAATTTGGCGTCAGTGTGCTGGGTTAGCTGCAGGGGGTCAAGCGTTGAAAATGGGGTTGTGTTTACACCGCCGGAGAACCCGGCGGCGGGTGGCATTACTGCTTAATCACTGTCGTCGGTTTTACTTTTACTCCCGCGACTATTGCGGCCACCTTTTTCGCCTGCCAGAGAGGCGCGCTGAGGATCATGCTTAAAGTTCCCCCCGCTGACCTTGCCGCCTTTGCGTCCGGCTTCTGATGCTCTTTGACGGTCTTCAGCGAAATTTCCAGATCCACCACGATGTTCTGCCATTTCTTACCTCCGAATAGTTAAGACATCATACTGCATTGTGCCCGTATCCCGTTGGAGCTTACCGGCAACAATGGCCGCAGGCGCTGCTGCCTGCCGCATTGTTAAGCATAGTGTATTCAACTGAGGATGGTTTACTGACTCGCCATTTCCTGTGTCAGATAACCGGGAATACACTGATTTCCCCCCTTAATTTTTATTAATGCATTGTGGCAAAAAATGTGGGGCTGCTGATTTTTTAAGCAAACATTGATCGCACCACGGGCAGGCAACGCGCACTCTTCTATACTGACGAATCAGGCATTGAACGGACAACATCAACCACAGGAGAGCGTTATGGCAACACAACAATCGAAAGCGCATCACGTTGGCGAATGGGCCAGTCTGCGTGGAACGTCACCCGAAATCGCTGAAGCTATCTTTGAGGTGGCGAATTACGATGAACGTTTGGCTGAAGCCATCTGGCAGCAACAGGGCAGTGATGAGGTCCTGCTGCGTGCCTTTGATAAAACCGGTGCAGACGTGCTCACCTGGGATAATAAGGTGGTTGAGCGCAGGAACGTCTGATGCCCCATCGGCGGGTGTCTGCACCCGCCAGTATTAAAGCCTGACATTCTGCGAGTCAGACTCCTCTGAGAACCCACCCTCCTGCCGTCATGTCGTCTACGCTTAATGCTGGGTTGACTTACTGACAGCCAGAACCCGGCTGATTACTGACACTATCCAAAGGAGGCGTAATGCCGTACCAGACGATTAATCCCGCAAGTAATAAGCTGATCAAGTCCTGGCCTGACCACAGCGACAGCCAGATTGAACAGGCACTGGCCACCGCCGATGCGCTGTATCACTCTGACTGGTCCAAAGGCGATCTTCAGCCCCGATTACAGGTGCTGAAAAAACTGGCAGATTTGATTGATAGCCGCGTTGATGAGTTGGCAAAAGCGGCAAGTGTTGAAATGGGGAAACTGATTGCACAAAGTCGGGGTGAAGTTCAGCTCTGCGCGCAGATTGCCCGATATTATGCCGAGAACGCCGGGCGTTTTCTTGCCCCTACGCCTTACCCCAGTGAGCTGGGCGAGGCCTGGGTTGAGAACCATCCGATTGGCGTTCTGGTGGCCGTTGAACCCTGGAACTTTCCGTTTTATCAGCTGATGCGCGTACTGGCGCCCAACCTCGCTGCCGGAAACCCGGTGCTGGCAAAACATGCGCAAAATGTCCCACACTGTGCCACGTTGTTTGAATCTCTGGTGACCGAAGCCGGCGCACCAGCAGGGGCCTGGACCAATATCTTCGCCAGCAACGACCAGGTGGCAACGCTGATCGCTGATGACCGTGTGCAGGGTGCCGCTCTCACTGGTTCCGAACGTGCAGGCAGCGCAGTGGCACAGCAGGCAGGGAAATACCTGAAAAAAACCACGCTCGAACTGGGTGGTAACGATGTGTTTGTGGTGCTGGATGACTGCGACCTGGAGAAAGCCGTGAAGGCCGGTGTCGGTGCCCGCCTCAGTAATTGCGGCCAGGTTTGTACCGCAGCCAAACGCTTCCTGGTGCATGAAAAGGTCGCCGATCGCTTCCTGGAGAAAATGACGGAGGCGTTTAACGCAGTGAAAATTGGCGATCCCCTTGATGCCAGCACCACCCTCGGCCCACTCTCCTCCGCTGACGCGCGCGATCGTCTGCATAAACAGGTTCAGCAGGCAAAAGAGAAAGGCGCAAAAGTGCTGCTCGGCGGTGCGCCAGTCCCGGGTGATGGCTGTTTCTATCAGCCTACCATCCTGACCGGCATCACCCGCGATAATCCGGCTTACTTTGAAGAGTTCTTCGGACCGGTGGCGCAGATCTATGTGGTGAAAAATGATGATGACGTGGTGAAACTGGCCAATGATTCGCACTACGGACTGGGCGGAGCCGTGTTCACCAAAGACATTGCCCGTGGCAAAGCACTGGCTTCACGGATTGAAACCGGGATGGTGTATATCAATTCGTCCAGCGATACCGCGCCGGAACTGCCCTTCGGGGGGGTGAAACGGTCAGGATATGGTCGTGAACTTTCTGACCTCGGCATTAAAGAGTTCATTAACCAGAAACTGGTGGTGATCAGCAAGGAGTAAGGACGTACCGGAAGTCATCTTCTTAAGCCGCTCCCACTCACGAAAAGATCGCCATTAAAAAAGGGGCGACCTGTTAACCAGGTCGCCCCTTTTCATCTCTGAACGCGGGAAGCCGTCAATGCCCCCCCTGCCCGGATCAGTTAGCTGCAGGTTTCGCGTCTGGTGCGGTTTCTGCTTTTGCTTTGTCCGCTTTCGCTTTATCCGCAGCCGTTTTATCGGCAGCCGCTTTGTCTGCGATGACTTTGTCTGCTGCGGCTTTATCTTTTGCAGCCTGTTCAGCAGCAGCCTTATCTGCGGCAGCTTTCTCTTTCGCTGCTTTATCGGCAGCGGCTTTATCAGCAGCCGCTTTCTCTGCAGAGGCTTTATCCGCTGCGGCCTTATCTGCGGCAGCTTTGTCGGCCAGTGTCTTATTGACGACGGCTTTCTCGTCAGCGGGTTTTGCCGCCGGAGTGGCTGGCGCAGCAGCCGGTGCCTGTTCAGCCACCTGTAACGGCGTTCCCTGCAGCGACTTATTCAGTACCTGGGTGAACTGGTCCCATGAACAGAAGCCGTTAGCATCGGTCGGGCAGCCTGCCATTTGCAGCGTGACACGCTTCGGCGGATTATCCAGTGACAGGGCTTCTGCATCACGCAGCTGGCTGGTTGTCTGGTAGACGTATTCCACCTTGACCAGCTCACGGTCATTTTTCTTATCGTGCCAGCGCTGGAACTGCACCATACCGCCAATCGGCGTTTGCTCGTTTTGTCCTGGCAGATCGTAAGGTTTGAAATCCAGGGCGGTCAGCAGTGACGCGATATTCGAATCATGTCCGACCATTAAGGTCACTTTAGGTGCACTGGCTTTATCCTGATCGACCAGCAGGCTACGGATGTAATCCACCAGCGGAGCGGCCACTTCACGCGCGACAACCGGAGAGGTGAACAGCGTGTCCTGGTAGCCATTTTTGATCGCTGCCAGTTCTTTCCACTGCTCAGGCGTTTTGATTTGTCCCCATGCAACCTGCTCCATCGGGAAACCTTCGTAATATTGCAGGGTGAAGGCATCCACCAGGGAGTTCCCCACCTTCAGCGGGCCAGAGACATTCGGTTCTTTGCCGTTATCAGCGCTGAATTTGTTCTGGTTATCGCTGGAAAGATCGCACTGCTTTTTGCCGTTACAGGCAGGCGAATTTTTATAGTCGATAATTTTTTCCAGACGCTGGAAAGCAGGTTTCAACGCCAGCTTCTCGCCTTCGCCGTTAATCGCGGTCAGCGCCTGTTTGTTAAAATCTTCGCTGTCATTGGTGATCACCGGATTAAATACCGGGTCCATCGACCCCATCTCATCCTGATGAGAAACGGCAACGTCACAGCCAGGGAACGCACCCGCCACAAAGAACTGAGCGGTAGCAACGGTGCGTTGCAGGCTGTTTGCATAGGCATAGATGTCATCCGGCGCCGGACACTCACCGTCTTTGACTAATCCCTGCTGTGCCAGCCATTCACGGGTATAGCGGCCCATATACACTTCCAGCACACCACCTTTGGTGGTCAGCTGCCCACCTGGTACATCCCACTTAGGCCAGGCTTTCTTCGTCGCCTGCGCCAGTACGCTGCCATTATCCGCTAACGGAGCACGCAGGTTGTGACGGCTCATCATCAGCACTTGTTCCAGCTGGTAATCACTCTCAGCAGCCCAGGCAGGAACCCCGGAAAGTGCGGAGCAAACGGCTAACGCACAAAGACTATACTTGTTGATCATATGTGTATTCCATTGATTCAAAGGGGTGAACTGGCTGGCAGACATAACATGCAGCGCAGAAAGAAAACAGCGCATCAGCACTGACTCACCACAACCGCTCTCCAGAGTACAAGCCAGACGCTCATAGAAAGATGAATAGTGAGAATATAGCAGACTCTGCACCCGGCGGTTTAGTCGCTTCAGGAGTTTGAAAAGAAACAAGATGTTTTTAGGAATGATCTAGTCGCCCGCCCGTGAAGAAAATAGCAGGAAGCCGGGGAAAACAGAAGATGTTAGCAGCAGCAATGGCGGGATTCTTATTCCCTGAACAGGGGGGATAAATTTGCTCTCTCCGACAATCATCATCCGTAACACCGGCAGCCAGGAGCAGAAAACGAAAAACCCCGCGCTGTTACCAGCACGGGGTCAGAATGGATGGTGGAAGCGTAGAGATTCGAGCCACTCGGCCACGCTTCCACAATGGGGCGCACTATAAACATCCCTGTTCTGCTTGTAAAGTGGGTTTTGTATCAACCGCGTAAAAAAAAGCCTCCGACGGTTTGATTGCCGCTAATATCGCCACCTTGTTTAAAGAATCAGCGGATTAGCGCGTAAAGAAGGGTAAAACGCCTTTCCCCTCCGCCTCCTGCTCCTTATTCTGCATGATATTCTGAGTCTTATTTCGTGACCCTAAGAGGTGATTTATGGATCGCATTGTTTCTTCCACGCGCGACAGCTCGTTATTAAGCACACACACCGTCCTGCGTAATACCTATTTCCTGCTCGGCCTGACGTTAGCGTTCTCGGCGCTGACCGCCACGCTGAGTACGGTTTACGCACTGCCTGGTCCGGGGTTGATCCTGATGCTGGTCGGCTTTTATGGTCTGATGTTCCTGACCCATAAACTGGCTAACAGCCCAGCGGGTATTCTGGCCGCCTTTGCCTTTACCGGTTTCCTGGGTTACTGCCTGGGCCCAATCCTGAACAGCTTCCTGTCTGCGGGAATGGGTGATGTGATCGGTCTGGCGCTGGGCGGTACAGCACTAGTCTTCTTCTGCTGTTCAGCCTATGTGCTGACCACCCGTAAGGACATGTCTTTCCTCTCCGGCATGCTGATGGCAGGTTTTGTTGTGCTGCTGATTGCGGTCGTGGCCAATATCTTCCTTAACATCCCTGCCCTGCATATGGCGATCAGCGTACTGTTTGTGCTGTTCTCTACCGGGGCCATCCTGTGGGAAACCAGCAACATCATTCACGGCGGTGAAACCAACTATATCCGCGCCACTGTCAGTCTGTATGTTTCTATCTACAACATCTTTGTCAGCCTGCTGAGCCTGCTGGGTATGTCACGCAGTAACTAAAGCAACGGATAATGTTAACGAAGCCCCGCACTGCGGGGCTTTATTTTTGCTGAGGCCAAAGTTTGGTAAACTGACCACCGATTTATAGCGTGAGGCAATGACAGTGCAGTTTGACGGCAAAGAAATTGAACGTGATGCGCAGGGATATTTGAAATCCACTGCCGCGTGGAGCGAAGGGCTGGCACCGCTGTTAGCCGCAGAGGAAGGGATTGAGTTAAGTGATGCCCACTGGGAAGTGGTGCACTTTGTGCGCGCCTTCTATCTGGAATTCAACACCTCACCGGCGGTGAGAATGCTGGTGAAAGCGATGGCACAAAAGTACGGTGAAGAGAAAGGTAACAGCCGCTATCTGTTCCGGCTGTTCCCGAAAGGCCCCGCGAAGCAGGCGACAAAAATTGCCGGACTACCCAAACCTGCCAAGTGCCTGTAAGCACTAAATCGTGCTAAACCCGTGCGGAAGGTGTGCGGGATGATGTGGCTCCGCCAGTACTTTCTCCACTCGGGCGCTGCGTGGCCCACCCGCTTTTAACCACGCCAGCAGCGCCTCAACCTGCTCCGCCTCACCGCAGGCCAGCACTTCAACACTGCCGTCATCAAGATTTTTAGCATATCCCTTCACGCCCAGCTCTTTTGCTTCCCGCTGAGTGCTGTAACGAAACCCAACGCCCTGAACCATACCGTGGACCCATACGCGGATGCAGATAATTGCCATTTTTTCTCCTCTGTCCAACACCGATTGCTTTTTCGCGGTCGGCACCGGACAATATCGACTGATTCTCTGAGTGTAAGCATAGCAAAATATGACTGTTCGTTTGATTCTTGCCAAAGGACGTGAAAAGTCCTTACTTCGTCGCCATCCGTGGGTCTTCTCCGGGGCGGTTGCCCGTATGGAAGGCAAAGCCCAGTCGGGTGAAACTATTGATGTCTGTGATAGCCAGGGTAAATGGCTGGCGCGTGCCGCCTGGTCACCGGAATCGCAGATCCGTGCCCGTGTGTGGAGCTGGCAACAGGATGAGTCGATTGATATCGATTTCTTCGTGCGCCGTTTGCAGGCCGCGCAGCAGCTGCGTGACTGGCTGGCGCAGCGCGATAACCTTGACAGTTACCGGCTGATTGCCGGTGAGTCTGATGGTTTACCCGGTATCACTATTGACCGCTTCGGCAACTTCCTGGTGCTGCAGCTGCTTTCTGCCGGAGCTGAATATCAGCGTGCACCGCTGATTACCGCCCTACAGACCTGCTATCCGGATTGTGCTATCTATGACCGTTCTGATGTCAGCGTACGTAAAAAAGAGGGTCTGGAACTGACCCAGGGCGTCGTGCTTGGCGATACTCCGCCTGAGCTGCTGCCGATTACAGAACACGGTATGAAATTGCTGGTCGACATTCAGACCGGACATAAAACCGGTTACTACCTTGATCAACGTGACAGCCGCCTGGCAACCCGTCGCTATGCGGAAGGCCGTCGTGTGCTCAACTGCTTCTCCTATACCGGCGGATTTGCCGTGTCCGCGTTGATGGGTAATTGCACTGAAGTGATCAGTGTGGATACCTCACAGGCTGCGCTGGATGTGGCCCGCCAGAACGTGGAATTGAACGGTCTTGATGTCAGCAAAGCGAAGTTCCAGCGTGACGACGTATTTAAACTGCTGCGTCGCTATCGCGAAGAAGGCGAGAAGTTCGATCTGATCATCATGGATCCGCCGAAATTTGTTGAGAATAAAAACCAGCTGATGGGCGCCTGCCGTGGTTATAAAGACATCAATATGCTGGCGATGCAGTTGCTCAATCCTGGCGGGATGCTGATGACCTTCTCCTGTTCAGGCCTGATGGCAACTGACCTGTTCCAGAAAATCATTGCCGATGCTGCCCTTGATGCACAGCGCGACGTTCAGTTTATTGAGCAGTTCCGTCAGGCAGCCGATCACCCGGTGATCGCCAGCTATCCGGAAGGAATGTATCTGAAAGGGTTTGCCTGCCGCGTGTTGTAACTTGAAAATGCTGTCCTTGCCTCCATATAGAGATAAGGTCAACTTTTCTCAGGAGGTTACGATGATTGCCAGCAAATATGGTATCGGACAACAGGTACGCCACCAGCTACTCGGTTTTCTCGGGGTGATTGTTGATGTCGACCCGGAATACTCTTTAACCGAGCCAGCCATTGACGAGGTTGACGGTGCCGAAACGCTTCGCTCCTCACCCTGGTATCACGTGGTGATGGAAGATGATGATGGTCAGCGGGTGCAAACCTACCTGGCAGAAGCGCAAATCTCATGGGAATCACCCGGTGAGCATCCTGAGCAGTCTTCTCTGGATGAACTGGCTGCATCAATCCGTCAGCAGCTCAAGGCTCCCAGCCTCAGGCACTAAAAAAACCCCGTTTACACGGGGGTTTTTTATTCCTATTTTTCCAGCCCCAGGCGGGGAATTTCAATTTTCGGGCAACGGTCCATGATCACCTTCAACCCGGATTCTCCAGCCAGGACGGCAGCCTGTTCGTTGATCACGCCAATCTGGAACCACAGCGATTTTGCACCAATTGCAATCGCCTCCTGCGCCACACCCCACGCAGCTTCCGCATTGCGAAAGACATCGACCATATCAATGCTGTGGGGAATGTCTTTCAGTTCAGCATAAACGGTTTGCCCCAGCAAAGTGCTACCTGCCAGCTTCGGGCTAACCGGGATGACCTGATACCCTTGTGACAACAGGTAAGCCATCACCGCGTAACTTGGCCGCCCGGGTTTATCACTGGCGCCGACCAGTGCAATGGTTTTTGTCGATGTCAGAACATCAGCGATGGTTTTATCACTCATTGTTGCCTCCATTTGCCTTACTGGCTCTGTTGCCGCTAAGTGTGGCTTATTCACCACATTAAAAAATGCAACTCATGCGATTCTTGATTTATAGCACGATTAAGTATTTTTAAATGTTAATATGCTGCCATACTGAAAGACTTTGATACATTCATACCCACCTATATCCTTTACCCTGCTGGAGAAACAATGAAGCTGCGTATGGTCATCACCGGGCTGATAGCGATGCTGGTTGCCGCAACCGTGCAGGCGACAACGCTGAAGCTCTCAGCCGATATTGACCTGCTGGTACTGGATGGGCACAAAATTTCGGGTTCGCTGCTCAAAGGCGCAGAAGGTCTGGAACTGGAGCGCGGGGAACACCAGTTGCTCTTTCGTGTAGAAAGAAAGGTCACCCGTAACGCACAAGCGCCGGTCAACTGGGTTTCAGCGCCTCAGATTGTCAAATTCACAGCCAGTACTCAGTCAGTCGTGATTCAGTTACCTGCATTGCAAACGCTGCGTGACGGAAAGCACTTCGACAAGAATCCACAGTTTACGCTGGTCAATGAACACGGCGTAGAGATTGACAGCCAGCGAGATGCGCTCCGTTTGCCGACGCAGGACGATCTCGAACAGGCGATGGTGCAGTATAACCTCGATAATAAAGTGGCATCGGTGCCACGCTTTGCCCAGCCAATGCGACGTACCTCTCAGTCGGCTTCTGTTCTGCCCGAACCCCCAACCACCCAGCACCCGGCCGAACGCATGCTGCGTCTTTGGTACTTGCAGGTCGATTCCGCGACCCGTCAGCGTTTTGTTATGTTGATGAAGGCCCTGCATACCAGTTGATATCGGCAGATACCCGGCGCTACACTCAGTCCTCTGTTTGCTTATTCCTCTTGCCCTACCCAACCAGGATACTGAATGGATCAGACAACCCGCACTCTACAGCCCCAGAAACATATCGCGCTGGTGGCCCACGACCACTGTAAAAATGCTTTAATGCAGTGGGTGGATGTCCATAAAGAGCAGTTGCAGCACCATACGCTTTACGCCACCGGAACAACCGGCAATCTGGTACAACGCGCCACCGGATTACCGGTGACGGCGATGCTGAGTGGCCCGATGGGCGGCGATCAGCAGGTCGGCGCGCTGATCTCTGAAGGGAAAATTGATGTGCTGATTTTCTTCTGGGATCCGCTAAATGCAGTACCCCATGATCCCGATGTCAAAGCGCTACTGCGCCTGGCCACCGTCTGGAATATTCCCGTTGCGACTAACCGTGCCACCGCGGACTTCATTATTCAGTCGCCGCTGTTCGCCCGGCAGGTTGAAATTCAGATCCCGGATTACGAACGTTACCTGCAACAACGTCTGAAGTAACTCAGGCGCCGGCCGTCAGGGTTTGCGTAAAATCGGTACACCCTGACGACTGAACTCGGCAACAAACACCGACGGATGATCACGATCATACAGCAGCCACACCTGCTGCTTCGCGCGCGTGATGGCAACATACGCCAGTCTGCGCTCCTCGGCATCAGGGAAGTCTTCCGGGGCGGGTAGCAGCGCATCTTCCATAACGGACTCTCGGGCTGCCGCCGGGAAGCCCTCTTTACCCTCTGCCAGGCCCAGAAGAATCACATAATCTGCCTGCTGTCCTTTGCTGGCATGAATGGTCATAAAATCAATATTAAGCTTCGGCCAGCGCGTTGCGGCTTTATCCAGTATTTCCGGGCGCAGATGGTGATAACGCGCCAGTACCAGAATTCTCTCACCAACAGCGACATAGCCACTCAGTTTATTCATCAGCGCTTCCAACTGCTCTTCAGGCAACAGAGAGATGGCTTTTTTATGGCCTTTGCTGAGGCTGTTAAGCGGTTTTTTTAACTGATGAGGGTTGCTTTGAACAAAGGTGTTAGCGATTTCGCCAATACGCTGATTAAAACGGTAGGTGGTATCCAGTACACAACGGTCGCCCTCACCAAAATGATGATGGAAGGCCGTCGTTAAGCTCATTTCAGCACCACTGAAGCGATAGATAGCCTGCCAGTCATCTCCCACCGCAAACAGCGTGGTCTGTTTATTCTGACGCCGCAGCGCCGCCAGCAATGCTGCACGCTGCGGAGAGATATCCTGAAACTCATCGACGAGAATATGTTTCCAGGGGCTGATAAAGCGCCCTTTATCAAGGATACTCACCGCCTGATGAATCAGCCCGGCGAAATCGACTGCCCCCTCTTCTTTTAGCGCACTCTTCCACGCTTTCATCATTGGGGCCATGAGTTTGACCCGTTTGCTGAACAAGTCGCGGACCTCATCCGGAGCACTCTCGATCATCGCAGCCTGCGCTCCGCCATGCATACGCATCAGCCCAAGCCAACGTTCAAGCCGACTGGCAAGACGCCGCGCCAGACGATCGTCCAGCCAGAAACTGCCCTCTTCCAGCTCCCACTCCAGTTCTTCAGTCAACCACTGCCGCCAGCCGTTCGCGTGCGCTTTTTTCTCATTACACTGCTGTCGCCAGATCTCAATCAGTAGTGCCTGACGCGCACCATGATCGGTTTCCAGTTTGCTGATAGTGGGGGCTTTATTACTGCCCTGCTGAATGATGTGTAAAGCCAGAGAGTGGAAGGTACGTGCCTGAATGTCCTCGGTATGCAGGCGCTCCTGGATACGTTCGTTCATTTCCCTGGCCGCCTGCCGACCAAATGCCAGCAGCAGAATCTGCCCGGCACTGGCCTGTCGACGCATCATAAGCCAACCTGCCCGCGCCACCAGCACGGATGTTTTACCACTGCCTGCCCCCGCGAGCACCAGTACAGCATCCTCCCCGTTAACGACGGAGCGCGCCTGGGAGATATTCAGCGGTGATGTTTCCACCTGGTTAAAAAAATCTGCATGCTGTTCCAGCATACGGCTGGTCCAGTCATTGTTGCGCTGAACGCGGCGGGCATCACTGTTGTGGAGCCATTGCTGGCAGTAAAGGTAGGGCTCGCGACAATTATCAAATTCACCTAATCGTTCAGCTGGCAGCGGTACGGCGTCAAACGCTTTACGGATCGCCTCCTGCCAGGCGCTAATATCGCTGCGGCGCAACCATTTATCCTGCTGTTCTGCCTCACGAATGTGCTGCTGCTGTGCTAGCAGGACGCTGGCTGACACATCGCTCATTTCCGTACTCCACTGCTGCCATTCCTGGTTGAGATAGTGGAAAAAGCGCTGTGTTTCGCTCCATTCAGTGCCGTGAAGACGCACGACCTTCTCGTCAGGCAGCGTAAACTCCAGCTCGCCCCATACCAGCCCACGCTTGCACTTGATTGCCAGTAGCTGATTGAACGGGATCAGATACTCATGTTTTTCACCGCTAACCTCTACACCTGCGGTCAGAAGACGCACCCGGTTATAAGGATGCTGTGCCAGATGTTTACCCAACGCTGTTGCTTTCAGTTCCATTCCGGTGACCCTGGCTGCGGTTATTTTCATCATCAGACAGTTTAACTGGCTGTCGTGTACCTCTCCAGTGCTAAAACACGTTACAATCAAGGTATTGTCGGTTAATCACCGTTATCTGCTGAAGGGAAACTCGTTTATGCGCACCGTATTAAATGTTCTGAATTTTGTGCTGGGTGGATTCCTGACCACGTTTTCCTGGTTAGTCGCCACGGTGATGAGCATTATTTTTATCTTTACTCTGCCACTCACTCGCTCCTGCTGGGAAATCACCAAACTGTCCCTCCTCCCTTATGGTAATGAAGCGGTACATGTTGATGAGCTGAATCCATCAGGTAAAAATGCGCTTCTGAATTCTGGCGGAACCCTGCTGAATATTTTCTGGCTGGTACTGTTTGGCTGGTGGTTATGTGTGATGCATATCCTGGCAGGCATCGCACAATGTGTGACGATTATTGGCATTCCCGTCGGTATCGCTAATTTTAAAATTGCTGCGATTGCCCTTTGGCCAGTGGGCCGCCGCGTGGTTTCCGTTGAAGTTGCTCAGGCCGCTCGTGAAGCCAACGCACGTGCGCGTTTCCGCTAAGTTACGACAATGAACAAAGACATGATCGGCAATTTTCGCCGCTACGCGTTCAACAGCACCTGGCTGTACAATATACGCATCACTCTGGCACTCGCAGGAACCACTGCCGTGCCCTGGTGGCTGCATCAGATCACCTGGACTATCCCGTTAACGCTGGGTGTGGTGGCTGCTGCCCTGGCGGATCTGGACGATCGTCTTGCCGGACGATTACGTAACCTGCTGATCACGCTGGTCTGTTTTTGTATTGCTTCCGTTTCCGTCGAATTGCTCTTCCCGCATCCGTGGCTGTTTGTTGCCGGATTAGCCATATCCAGTTGGGGTTTCATTTTGCTTGGCGCACTGGGCCCCCGCTATGCAACAATCGCCTTTGGCGCACTGCTGATCGCCATCTACACCATGCTCGGTATTCATCTGTTCCCCCAATGGTATTTACAACCGGCGCTGCTACTGCTAGGTGCCGTGTGGTACAACCTGCTGACGTTATCCGGGCATCTGCTGTTCCCTATCCGACCGTTGCAGGAAAACATATCTCGCTGTTTTGCCCAACTGGCGCGCTACCTGGAAGCCAAAGCTAATCTGTTTGATCCCGATATTGAAGGGGATGATCACCAGACGCTGGTCGACGTGGCGATGGCGAACAGTCAGCTGGTCCAACTGCTTAATCAGGCTAAAGCATCAATTCAGTCACGACTGCGCGGTGACCGTGGTCAGCGTGGCACCCGCCGAACGCTGCATTACTACTTTGTTGCCCAGGATATCCATGAACGCGCCAGTTCTTCGCATGTGCAGTATCACGCACTGCGTAAAGCCTGGGGTTCGAGCGATATCCTGTTCCGCTTCCAGCGTCTTCTATCATTACAGGCGCAGGCCTGCCGACGGCTCTCGCGTTCAATCTTGCTACGTGAACCTTATCAGCATGATGCGCGCTTCGAGAGAGTCTTTGTCAACCTGCACACTGCGCTGCATCGCCTTGAAACCGGGCAACCGGACAGCACGGAGGTCAAAGCCATGACCTACCTGTTAAACAACCTCAAAGCGATTGATGCCCAGTTAGCGACCATCGAATCAGAGCAAGTACTGATAGAGGGTGATGCACCGCGTGACCAGACACTTTCCAGCGAAGGACTGACAGGCTGGAGTGATATTCGCCTTCGTCTGAGTCGCCACCTCAGTCCGGAGTCTCCGCTGTTTCGCCATGCAGTACGCATGTCGCTGTTGCTGTGCGTGGGTTATGGCCTTATTCAGGCTACCGGAGTGCAGCACGGTTACTGGATATTGCTGACCAGTCTGTTCGTCTGCCAGCCGAACTACAGTGCAACACGTCGCCGTCTGGCATTACGCATTATCGGCACGTTAGCCGGGATTGCTCTCGGCCTGCCTCTGCTATGGCTGGTCCCTTCCATTGAAGGGCAACTGATGCTGATTGTAGTCACGGGTGTGCTGTTCTTTGCATTCCGCAACGTACAATATGCACACGCCACCATGTTTATCACCCTGCTGGTATTATTGTGTTTCAACCTGCTGGGCGAAGGGTTCGAAGTGGCGCTGCCGCGTATAGTTGATACGTTAGTTGGCTGCGGCATTGCCTGGCTGGCGGTGACATTTATCTGGCCTGACTGGCGTTTTCGCCGGCTTCCTGCCGTTGCTGAACGCACTCTGAATGCGAACTGCCGCTATCTCGATGCCATTCTGGTGCAATATCACCAGGGTAAAGATAACCGACTGGATTATCGCATTGCCCGTCGCGATGCCCATAATGGTGATGCAGAATTGGCATCCGTCGTCTCTAATCTGTCGGTAGAAAATAAATCTGATCTGGCATTACGAGAAGCGGCGTTTCGATTGCTGTGCCTTAACCATTCATTTCTGAGCTACATTTCTGCTTTAGGTGCACATCGCGAGAAGCTGGAAAACGATGCCATGCTGCAGCTCATGGATGATGCCGCTTGCTATGTCGACGATGTACTGCACATCGATATCGTCGATGAAGCGAAAGCACAACGCATGATGGACAGTCTGTCGGTGCGTATACAGCACAGTGAAGCCGATGCTGAAACGAAAGAACCACTGGTCTTGCAACAGGTTGGCCTGCTGGTGGCTCTTTTGCCTGAAATCACGCGCCTTAAAAAACAGATTGCCCTGCGTGGTTAGTCTTCTTCACGCCGTCTTTTTCGCTCACGCTGTGCGTTATAGTCAAACCAAAGGCGCAGCTCTTCTTTCATCTCTTGTGGCAGCGCAGCATAATGCCGCCCGACAATGGCCCCTTGTAAGGCGAAGAGCACCGTTAATCCCAGGTTTTTGTTATTAGTGCGCAATAGCAACCAGCTTCTTTTGGCCCCCTGTTGAACCAGCATTTCGACTGTTGAAATACCCACTTGCCGCAGTAACGTTTCCATTCTTATGCCCATATTAGGCAGATCCTTAAGGCGGCGGTTATTCTGTCGCTCCTTCTGCTGTTGCTTCGCTCCCTGCAGGCAAAGCTGGGAGATGGCTACCAGCTGTTCACCGTCAGACCACAAGGCACCATCAACACGATAGTAATTGAGTTCTACTGGTACACCACGTTTGCTGAGGCTTAACGGTGTCATCTTGCGCTCGACAATATAGGGTTGTACCTCTTCGCAGGCACGAAGATACAGTTCCCCTTTAGCCACCACAGCAAATACCGTTTTTTCCACTGCCAGGCAATAACCACCAAACTGTGTACGGGAATGCACTTCTCCAAGCTGAGCCAGTCGTTGTTTCGCTTCTGCAATTTTACGTTTCGAACGTTCCATATTCTCATCCAAAATTAATTAAGAAATCACTCACAAGGTCTCGATAGAACATATTAGAAAATAGGCAATAGTCATTACAGGTTCAATGACTAATTTGTATTTCATGTGTTTACATTGTAATTTTGCGAGGCGTTACGAAAAAACGCCTTCATGTAAACGGGATTAATCTCGGCATTCTGTACTTTAGAGGGGGAATAACATTAAGAATTACGGCACCCACACCATGTTCAACAACCTATAAAGCCACCCCCCTCATTAAAAATTAGCGTTAAATAGCTTTTCGTCCAGTTGAATAAAAATAATGAAGAAAATTGGCCAACTGAAGGTGTATTCAGACCAAACCAAGGTAAGCCAGAAGATGCAACATAAGCCCGGTTACCCCTCCCCTGCTATCACAGTCCTGCCAACGATTCTAATCCATCAATCCCTTCTGCCACGTGGCTTAGCGGGTTCTCATGAAAAAACAATCACGCCGACATTCTGATGAAATGAAACACAGAATCGATGTATTCAATAACTTTCATTGCGCAGATTTATTCGTGATAGTTTCAAATTGGTATCAACTTCTCACCGAATTACCAGAAAGCACCAAACATCCACTCTATTATTACTGGATAAATTTTAATAAATCAGCCCATCCCCATCAGACTCAAGTTAAGCATCGCTCTTATCTGAACAGGAAAATAGAATATAAAAACATGTGTCGAAAGCGACATTATATTTTATTACTTTCTGATGTAGCCGTTAATCGCGATACAAAGTGCGGATTCTTATGATTGATAACTGAGCGTCATGAATCCTAAATATTTACGTTTATACCGTAAGAACGAGAATGCTTGAAATGCCCGTGAGCGCTGGAAAGAAACCAGTCAGATTTGAAAAAAGTCTTAATACATTCAACCTAAGGGTACTTCAGCCTCTCCTTAAGCTCAGCAAACCCGCATCTGTTTCCCCTGAGTCGACATGTGTCAGGAAGTAAGATTAAAGGTTGATCTTTGTCCACCGCACCTATACTGTATATCCATACAGTAACCTAGTGAGCGAAGACATTATGCGTACTCATTCCCTGAAATCTCAGTCTGTTAGTCGTAACATGCCCGCTTCAGCATCTGAGTCCTCTGCCTCGACTTGTGCTAATGGCCTGATCAGCGAACTGATTTATAGTGAGAATCAACCTGACATGACTCAATTGCTGCTGCTGCCTTTACTGCAGCAATTGGGGACGCAGTCTCGCTGGCAGTTATGGCTGACACCGCAACAAAAGCTCAGCCGTGACTGGTTACAGCGCTCGGGGTTACCACTGGATAAAGTCATGCAGTCTCCCTACTCCGGTACCATCACCACGGTAGAGGCGATGATCAAAGCGTTGCAGACAGGGAATTATAGTGTGGTTTTAGGCTGGTTGGATGAAGAGATATCAGAAGTGGACCGTCAACGGTTGCAGGAAGCGGCAAGTTCAGGGCACGCATTAGGGTTAATTATGCGCTCAGAAAATAGCATTTACTCCTCAGCCAGACCGCTTAATGGCTTAAGAATTCACGCATCTTTGTATCATTAAGTAAAAATAGGATTTTTCTCAGACTTTATCCCTGCCAGACCCATCTTAACAGGCTAATAATGTTATGACGCGGCGCGACAATGGTTTAGCTGGGTTCTCAGACCTGTTTTTGAGCAAAGAATTCACCCTCAAATGTTAAAAAATGTGTATGAAACGCTGTTTTTTTGCTGACCATCGTCACATCATACTTGTAAGTTTGCTGGTACGTTGTAGACTTTAGCTCGCCAGGGTGCTCAATAACCTCCATTTTTTGGAAGAGTCATAATCGAGCTTCTCAACCCGGCGAAGGATTAAATCAAAGAGCTAATTTAAAGCTCATTGCCTATTTGGATGATAACGAGGCGCAAAAATGAAAAAGACAGCTATCGCAATTGCAGTGGCACTGGCTGGCTTCGCTACCGTAGCGCAGGCCGCTCCTAAAGATGACACCTGGTACACCGGTGCTAAACTGGGCTGGTCTCAGTACCATGACAAAGGTTACTACGGTAACGGTTACCAAGATAATGATGGCCCATCTCATGAAAGCCAGCTCGGTGCTGGTGCATTTGGTGGTTATCAGGCAAACCAGTACCTGGGCTTCGAACTGGGTTATGACTGGTTAGGCCGCATGCCTAACAAAGGCGACAAAGTCAACGGCGCTTTCAAAGCTCAGGGCGTTCAGCTGGCAGCAAAATTAAGCTACCCAGTAGCTGACGATCTGGACGTTTATACTCGTCTGGGCGGCATGGTATGGCGTGCAGACTCCACCCAGCAAAATGCTAACGGCCGTATCAGCGACCACGACACCGGCGTTTCTCCGCTGGCTGCTGTTGGTGTTGAATACGCTGTAACCAAAAACTGGGCAACTCGTCTGGACTACCAGTGGGTTAACAACATCGGTGATGCAGGTACCGTTGGTGCGCGTCCTGATAACTCAATGCTGAGTGTTGGTGTTTCTTACCGTTTCGGTCAGGATGATGCCGTTGCCGCTCCAGTTGTTGCTCCGGCACCAGCTCCAGCGCCAGTTGTTGAAACCAAGCGTTTCACTCTGAAATCTGACGTTCTGTTCAACTTCAACAAAGCGACTCTGAAACCAGAAGGCCAGCAGGCCCTGGATCAGCTGTACACTCAGTTGAGCAACCTGGATCCTAAAGACGGCTCTGTCGTCGTACTGGGCTACACTGACCGTATCGGTTCAGAGCAGTACAACCAGAAACTGTCTGAAAAACGCGCTCAGTCTGTTGTAGACTACCTCGTGTCTAAAGGCATCCCTGCTAACAAAGTTTCTGCACGTGGCGAGGGTAAATCTGCCCCTGTTACCGGCAGCACCTGTGACAGCGTGAAAGGCCGTAACGCCCAGATCGACTGCCTGGCGCCAGACCGTCGTGTAGAAATTGAAGTTAAAGGCATCAAAGACGTTGTAACTCAGCCACAGGCTTAAGTTATCTCGTTAAAAAAACCCCGCTCAGGCGGGGTTTTTTATTGGCTGAAATAGATTGGACATGAGGAAGGGATAAGGCACATTGTCGATTTTATTCAGGCTTGCCTAAAATCGCTTTAAGATCCTGCTTCAGCGATGACATCTGGCTGGCATACTGCTCTTTGCGCTCTGCATCTTCAATTAACTGCACTATCGTCTCAGACAGCGTGCTATTCCGACGCTGCGCAAGACCGGCCAAACGCTGCCAAACCAGATATTCCAGATCGATAGACTTCTTACGCGTGTGCTGATGTTCAGCATTAAAATGACGCTTGCGACGCGCACGGATAGTCTGCTTCATGCGGTTTTCAAGCAGCGGGTTAATATGCTGGCTGATCCATTTCAATACCTCCACCGGTCGATTTTCCATAACCAGTAGTTCATCGACGGCAGCCTGCGCTGCGCTTGACTCGATATAACGCGTGATCAATTCACCTTCGCGGTGCTTTTTGACCAGGTATTTCCATTTCCATCCGCTTTCAAGATTTTCCAGTTGCTGATATTTCATCGGAATCTCATGCTGACCACATTACGAATTAAGAATAACAGCTTTTTTTCATCAGGCTGCAAAGAAAACAGGGACATCAGCGTCAATGTTAACGCAAGCGCCGCAGATGTGCATGTGTACTGTGCTTAACAGGCTGAAATATTGTATAATGCTGCTTTTAATCATCTAAGAAAAATACGATAACTTTGACCAACAACCGATTAGAGTGGCGCGCCCTACAGCCCGATACAGAACGCTTCCAGCATCTCCTCTCGCAGACCTATGCTGCCGATACAGAGTGCTTTGCATCCGTGCAGGCACGCCTGTTCAATGGCCTGAGCCTGCTACTGCAAACCCCGGCCAAAGTACCGCTAATGCTGGTCAAAAGCCCTGAGAGCGCTGAATATCTCGCTTTATTGCAGGATATTCTTTCATCCCTGACTGTCGATGATGATGATGTTCCGGCCTTATTTGGTGGTCATTATGACATCAGCGAACACGCGGTAAGCTGGCGCCCGGCGCAAGATGCCACGGATAATTTCGCTAGCGAAGGTGGTGTTCATCAGGCCGAATGGATTGAAACCGAGCAACTCTTTGGCTGCGTACGCATCCATCAGTCGACGATAACGCTGTCACCAGGTCTGGTACATCGTGCCAATGGCGGGGTATTGATCCTGTCAATGCGTGCCCTGATGGCGCAGCCGCTGCTGTGGCTGCGGCTAAAACAGATCATGGTTAATCAGCGGTTCGACTGGTATTCCCAAGATGAAACCCGTCCTCTGCCATTAGCTATCCCGTCGATGCCTATGCAGTTCCGCCTGGTACTGGTTGGGGAACGCGATGTGCTGGCAGATTTTCAGGATATGGAACCTGAACTGGCTGGACTGTCGCTGTACAGCGAGTTCGAAGACAATATTCAGCTGGTAGACGAAGAAGAATTCAACCACTGGTTACAGTGGGTACAAAGTGTTGCCCACAGTCTCGGCTATCCCTGCCCTGCGCCTGATTTCTGGCCTGTGTTGATCCGTGAGTCTGCACGCTATACAGGCGATCAGGATACCCTTCCATTGGATCCTCAGTGGCTGGGTCGACAGCTGCAGGAAGCCGCTCTCTACAGCGAAGATAATCTGCTCACTGCCGAAAATCTTCAGGATGCCCTCAGTACGCGCGAATGGCGTGAAGGTTTCCTGCCTGAACGAATTCGTGACGAGATCCTGCTTGATCAGATTCTGATTGAAACTGAAGGCGAAATGATCGGTCAGATCAACGCCTTGTCGGTCATGGAATTCCCGGGCCACCCGCGTGCATTTGGTGAACCTTCGCGAATTAGCTGCGTCGTTCATGTAGGCGACGGTGAGTTCACCGATGTAGAGCGTAAAGCCGAGCTCGGCGGTAATATCCATGCCAAAGGTATGATGATCATGCAGGCATGGTTGATTGCCGAGCTGGAACTTGAGCAACAGCTACCGTTTTCTGCCTCTATCGTTTTTGAACAATCCTATTCTGAAGTCGATGGTGACAGTGCCTCCCTGGCGGAGTTATGCGCGCTGATCAGTGCGCTCGCCTCACAGCCGATCAATCAACAACTGGCCGTCACGGGTTCCGTCGATCAGTTCGGTCGCGTGCAGCCGGTCGGTGGGCTGAATGAAAAGATTGAAGGCTTCTTCCATATCTGTAATCAACGCACGTTAAGCGGTACTCAGGGAGTTATTATTCCTGCGGCCAATGTGCGTCATCTCTCGCTACAACAGGAGGTGGTGGATGCCGTTCGTGAAGGTAAATTCCATTTGTGGGCCGTCTCCAGCGTTGATGAAGCTCTGCCGCTGTTAACCGGCGTAGAGTGGGACAAAGAGACAGGATCCTGCCTGTTACGTTCGATTCAGGATCGTATCGACCAGATTCTTCACCCTGAACCTCGCCATCGTCCGTGGCCATTGCGTTGGTTAAACTGGTTTACGCCCGGCTGATCGGACTTGTCCGGCGTACACGTGTAAGCTAAACTCCCTGCTTCATTAAAATAAGGCTTATTGAAAACATGGTAGATAAACGCGAATCCTATACAAAAGAAGACCTGATTGCCTCTGGTCGCGGTGAACTGTTTGGCGCGGAAGGCCCGCCATTGCCAGCTGGCAATATGTTGATGATGGACCGCGTGGTTAAAATGACCGAAGACGGCGGTAACTACGGTAAAGGCTTCGTTGAAGCTGAGCTGGATATCAATCCTGATCTATGGTTCTTCGGCTGCCATTTCATTGGTGATCCGGTCATGCCAGGCTGCCTCGGCCTTGATGCTATGTGGCAGCTGGTTGGTTTTTACCTCGGCTGGTTAGGCGCTGAAGGTAAAGGTCGTGCGCTGGGCGTGGGCGAAGTGAAATTTACCGGACAGGTTCTGCCAACCGCGAAGAAAGTGTCTTACCGTATTCATTTCAAACGTGTTATCAACCGTAAACTGGTGATGGGCGTAGCAGATGGTGAAGTGCTGGTCGATGGTAACGTGATTTACACGGCTACAGACCTGAAAGTGGGCTTGTTCAAAGACACCACTGCTTTCTAAAGTTTTAGAGCCGTTAAGACATTAAGTATAACGGCCTATATCCTAAATAGTTCGGGCTGTATCAAGGCGGCAAACGAAGGAATCCCGATGAGCTGACTGAAGTCAGTGATTCGGGTGACTGAGAGCAGACAACGCAGAGACAGTTCGAAATATGACGGATATGAAAACCTCCGCATAAGCGGAGGTTCTTCCCTTTCTCTGACAGGTGTTACGCGGTAACCGACCTGTCCTCCATGGCTTGTCGCCAACCTCCCAACCAGTGTGATCGAGCATCCAGCATTTGGTACGGACACATCTCTTTAGACCGTCCTGTAATGCCTGCGTGATAACCTCGTGATTGTGCCCGATCAAGGCGATCTCGTTTCTGTCTCTTCATGCCGCGTTTCCCTCATTTAGTCTGGTGGAATCTGGTGGAAAGATACAGTGGTTACGTTTCGTGCAACCACTCATAAGTTCTACCGCGACTTTCAATAAAGATCAACGCGCAAATTTCACGCCAATGTCATAAAGCTGTATCAGATCCCTGACGGTCACTCGCCACCAGATGGTGGAAAAAAAGTGCTATCTGACTGAATGCCAATAAAAAAGCCTTTGATGATACAGAAATCAGGTTCTGCAACAATCAAAGGCTTAGTGCGTTAGTTAATTTTTTCTTATTGCTCGCGAATTATCGCATTAGCGACCTGCCCCGCAATTTGCTGCCATCCTTTAGCCAGCGTTCTTACTAACCCATCGTAACCATCTTCACTTTGCGGTAGCACTAGCGTAAACGGCTGTTTTTGCAGTTTGCCATTATGTTCAAGTATCCATTCACCGCTGATCACTGCTTGTCCGTCAAAGCGGCCGTGAAAACCCGTCACGGTAACATTCAGCGTATCGTGTTGCTGTCCCAATGGAGAAGACGAGATCATCGCCCCCGGCAACGCGCTACTGAGATTGGTCACCAGCGTTTGCTGCAACTGTTGATCCAGTGGGCTGGCCCATTGGTTATTCGCCGCTATGACGAACTGTACATCGTTGCTCTGGTAGACCACGCCATTACCAGCGAGATAATCCGGCACCGATACACGTTCTACCCATACTGGCGTTGCCACGCTCCGGTTTACCACAACAGTCGTGCTGCCCGCTGTTGGCAATTGGTAGTACGTCGTTTTTGGGCTGCTGCAGGCACTCAGTGCCAGTACAAGGGCAACGGGGATCCATTTCATCATTATTTCGCCCTCTTCGGTTGTGGGTCCTGACCCGGTTTGGCTTCGAATACCAACGCATTACTCTTGGTATTGAGCGTTTTTAATACAGGCTGCAATTCACGCAGGACCTGATCGAGACGCTGCATGTCCCCCACCATCTTATTATAAGCCGGTGAGCCTGGCTGGAAGCCTTTCATGCTGCGATTCAGTTCACGCAGCGTGCTCTGCATATCCGCCGGTAGCTCTTTCATTGATTGGCTGGAGGTAATCTGGTTGAGGCTGTCGAGCGTTTTCTGCATTTCACGCAGCGTACGCTGGCTCTCTTTCAACGTGCTGGTCGCTTCGTTCAGCAGCGGATTCAGCGGCAGATTGTTAATCTTATCCAGTGACTCCATCAGTTTCTGCTGAATTTGCGCCAGTCCACCGCTCACCGTTGGGATCAGTTCATAATCAGCAAAGGTAGTCGGGCCGCTAACCGGTTTCGCCTTGTTGTAGAAATCAAGGTCGATATACAATGCGCCCGTCAACAAGTTGGCTGACTTCAATGAAGCACGAAGTCCATGAGCCACACCGTCTTTCAGATGCTGCTCAAAGTTGAAATCACTGCCCAACTGCGTCTGAAAACGGTCTGGCTCAATACGGATTAACACCGGAATGCGATAGTCACTATTCAGACGCTGGGCAATGCCCGGCATGGTGAACGGCACTTCGGCTACCGTGCCTAAACGGATACCGCGAAACTCAACCGGCGCACCTTTCTGCAATCCACGAATAGAGTCGCTGAAGAACAGCAGGAAGTCTTTATGTTCGCTGTACAGTGAATCCTGAATGCTGCGCTGATCGTTAAAGAGGCGATATTCCGCTTTATTCTGTGCACGCTGGCCACGCTCCCAGCCTTCCGGTACATCAAAGCTAACGCCACCGCTAAACAGAGTGGTCAGTGACCCCATCTCCACGCGCATCCCCGAAGCCGACATATCCACCGCTATGCCGCTGTCTTTCCAGAAGCGAACGTTATTGGTCACAAGGCGGTCATACGGCGCGGAAATAAACAGCTGATAGGTCATCATGCGTTTATCGGCATCAAAGGCGCCGGTTTCAACAGAACCCACGCGATATCCACGGAACAGCACCGGGTCACCCGCATTAAGCTGGCCAGCTTTTTCACTGTCGAGGGTAATACGGATACCTTTAGCATCCAGCGGCGCCAGTGGTGGTGAATCCAGCAGTTGATACTGCGCCACCTTCTCACCTTTGGCACCCGGCTGAAGCTCAATGTAGGCGCCCGACAGCAGCGTGCCCAGCCCGGTGATACCTTCACGGCCAATCGCCGGTTTCACCACCCAAAAAGCGCTGTCTTCACGCAGCAGTTTTTCCATGCCGGAATTTAGCCGTGCTTTGATTTCCACATGGTGCAGGTCATCGGTCAGGACGGCACTTTCTACCACGCCAACGTTAACGCTGCGGCTCTTGATCAGGGTTTTACCCCCTTCAATACCTTCAGCGTTGGTCGTCATCAACGTGACGACCGGGCCCTGGTGGCTAAAGTGATAAAACAAAATCCATGCTCCGATAAAGACGGTGACGATGGGAATGATCCACACCGGCGACCAGCGCTTTATCTTATCTACCGTGGCTATGCCGTGGTTATTGTCCGTCACTTGCAGGCTCCTCCGTATTCTTTTCTTTTATCCGGTCCCAGGTGAGACGGGGATCAAACGTCATGGCGGCAAACATTGTCAGGATCACCACCAGGGCAAACAGCACCGCACCACTGGCAGGATAAATACTCATCAATTGGCCCATTCGCACCAGTGCCGACAGCACGGCGATCACGAATACGTCAATCATTGACCAGCGCCCGACGAATTCCACAACCTCATATATTTTATGCATTTTATCACTGTCACCCCGGTTGCCGTCGCGCTCATTGGCATGCCAGCACAACCAACCGATAGCCATCATTTTCAGCGTTGGGACCATAATACTGGCGATAAAAATCACCAGGGCCACCGGGTAGGATCCACCACTCCACAAGAGGATCACGCCAGCCATGATTGTCGAGGTCATTTTGTTGCCAAGCGCCTCGGTGATCATGATAGGCATCAGATTGGCCGGGATATAGAGCAAAATCGATGTTATCAATAAGGCGAGTGTCCATTGCAGACTGTGCTTACGTCTGGCATGCCCATGAACCCCACAGCGCGGACATTCCAGCGTATCGCTGGCCAGTACAGCGGTACAGCAGCGGCAAGAACGCAGCCCCTGGCGCAGCCCGCTGACGGCGGGTAACGGCGTGAAAGGAAGTGCAGGCAAGGGGGCGACCCGCAGCCATAATGTCCGGCGGTCAATACACTGAAACGCTCTGAGATGTAACAGGCAGAACAGGCACCAGGGAATAAAACTGGAACCAATGCCGATATCACCATAAGCCATCAGTTTAACAAAACTCACCAGCACACCGGCCAGAAAGATCTCCGCCATACCCCAGGTTTTTAGCTGAAACAACACGCGTGCCAGGGTGCGTTTCAGCCTCTGGGGCAGCGTAATATTATTCACTAAAAGCAGGATCACCAGCATACAGAAAGCCGGAACACCCTGAACAAACAGCAGAAACAGCGTCGCCAGGCTGCTGTAGTCATCGGAAATCATCACCTGAGGGATTTTTGTCAGCGTGATTTCGCTGCTCAGTCCGGCAACATGCATATTGATGAAGGGAAATAAATTTGCCAGCAGCAGCATAAACAGTGCTGCCAGCGCATAGGCTGTTGGCCGCTTTCGCGGCTCAACCCAGTTAGACTGAAGTGTGGTATGACAACGCGGGCAGCTTGCCTTACTGCCCGGCCGGATATCTGGCAACTGTGTCATCAGGTCACACTGTGGGCAAAGCATCCATTGATGCGCGTGGTGCGACGAACACATACCTGATCCTCGATAATTTCAGAACAGTAGTATCAGGCGCCGTTGCTTAACGACTCCAGATATTCCCAACGTTCGAAAGCGACTTCCAGTTCCTGCTCAGCCTGAGCAAGCGAATCCAGCACGGGCTGGGTCACATCATGAGGCTGGTTGAAGAAGTTAGCATCGGCAACCTGCGCCTGGTAGGTTTCCAGACGGGCTTCCAGCTCTTCCATTTTCTTCGGCAGTTGTTCGAGTTCACGCTGCAAATTGTAGCTTAGCTTAGCGGCAGGTTTTTTTGCGGCGTCACTTTTTGCACTTTCCTGACGCGGCTGCGCACTACTGGACTTTGCGCTGGCACGATTTTGTTTATACGCGCTACGCTGCAGCTGCGCATCGTGGTAGCCACCCACAAACGCACCGATTTCACCATTGCCTTCGAAGATCCAACATTCAGTCACGGTGTTATCAACGAACTGACGATCGTGGCTCACCAGCAGGACAGTACCCTGATAACCATCGACCAACTCTTCCAGCAACTCCAGTGTTTCTACATCGAGGTCATTGGTCGGTTCATCGAGGATCAGCAGGTTACTTGGCTTCAGGAACAAACGGGCCAGTAACAGGCGGTTACGCTCACCACCCGATAAAGCGCGCACCGGCGTCATCGCACGCTTAGGGTGGAACAGGAACTCCTGTAGGTAGCCCAGCACGTGGCGCGGCTTACCATTCACCATCACTTCCTGCTTACCTTCCGCCAGGTTGTCCATGACCGTGCGGTCCGGGTCCAGGTCGGCGCGGTGCTGATCAAAGTAGGCAACTTCAAGCTTGGTACCAATGTGCACGCGGCCGCTGTCTGCCTTCAGCTCATCGAGCATCAACTTCAGCATGGTGGTTTTACCACAGCCGTTAGAGCCGATCAGGGCAATTTTGTCACCACGCTGTACCTGGCGAGAGAAATCACGCACCAGTTGTTTACCGCCCACCGCATAGCAGACATTTTCCAGCTCGAAGACAATCTTGCCAGAGCGTGAAGCCTCTTCAACCTGCATATTGGCTTTGCCCATCACTTCACGGCGATCGGAACGTTCGCGGCGCAACGCTTTAAGTGCGCGTACACGCCCTTCGTTACGCGTGCGACGCGCTTTGATGCCCTGACGGATCCACACTTCTTCCTGCGCCAGTTTGCGGTCGAATTCGGCATTTTGCATCTCTTCAACGCGCAGCGCTTCTTCCTTGCTGGTCAGATACAGATCGTAATCGCCCGGCCAGGAAACCAGCTTGCCACGGTCCAGGTCAACAATGCGCGTTGCCATATTGCGAATAAACGAACGGTCATGCGAGATGAAAATGATGCTGCCCTGGAATGTTTTCAGGAACGTTTCTAACCAGTCGATGGTTTCAATATCAAGGTGGTTCGTTGGCTCATCCAGCATCAGCACTTTCGGATTGCTGACCAGCGCACGCCCAAGCGCGGCTTTACGCAACCAGCCACCGGATAATGAGGACAGCTCGGCTTCACCATCCAGACCGATTTGTTGCAACACATCATGAATACGGCTTTCCAGCTGCCACAGATTCTGGTGGTCAAGAATGCCTTGTAAGCGCGCCATCTCATTCAGATTTCTGTCGCTCGGATCTTCCATCACTTTATGCGAGATCGCGTGATAGGCCTTCAGGTGTTCTGCCTGCTCTTCCACACCTTCCGCGACAAAATCATACACCGAACCCTGCACATTACGTGGCGGATCCTGCTGGAGGCGCGCCACCACCAGGTCCTGCTCATAAATAATGCGCCCGTCATCCAGCGGCTGCTCACGGTTAATGATCTTCATCAGGGTGGATTTACCCGCCCCGTTACGGCCAACCAGACAAACACGCTCGTTTTCTTCGATGTGCAGTTCAGTGTTATCCAACAGCGGCGCATCGCTGAATGAGAGGTAAGCGCCATGAATACTGATTAGTGACATAAAAACTTATTCCTTACCGGCGTGAGTGATCAGCCAGCAGTTGTGAATTTGACGATTACGGGCAAAATCCTGCGACTGTGTTTTCGCAGTAATTTCAGTAGCAGCCAGGCCAAGAGCTTCCAGACCGGCAGAATCCATTTTGAAACCGCGTTTATTGTTAGAGAACATCACGGTGCCCCCTTTACGCAGCAGACGCTTCAGATCTTTCATCAGATCAAGATGATCGCGCTGCACGTCAAAGCTCTCTTCCATACGTTTGGAGTTAGAGAATGTCGGCGGATCGATAAAGATCAGATCAAACTGTTCATCCGCATCACGCAGCCAGCTCAGGCAGTCAGCCTGCATCAGACGGTGCTGACGCCCGGACAAACCGTTGAGACGCATATTGCGCTCGGCCCATTCGAGATAGGTACGCGACATATCGATGGTGGTGGTGCTGCGTGCGCCGCCCAGACCAGCATGGACGCTGGCGCTGCCGGTGTAAGCAAACAGGTTGAGGAAATCTTTCCCTTTACTCATCTGCCCCAGCATTTTGCGGGCAACACGGTGGTCGAGGAACAGGCCAGTATCAAGATAGTCCGTCAGATTAACCCATAATTTGGCGTTAAACTCACCGACTTCAAAGAAATCGCCCTTCTCGCCCAGTTTCTGATACTGATTTTTCCCTTTCTGTTTTTCGCGGGTTTTCAGCACCAGTCGGTTAGCTGGCAGTTCGAGCACGCTGAGCGTTGCGGCAATCACATCAAACAGGCGCTGACGTGCTTTGGCTGGCTCGATGGTTTTCGGCGCGGCATATTCCTGCACCACCACCCAGTCGCCATAACGGTCAACCGCCACATTGTAATCGGGCAGATCGGCATCGTAAACGCGGTAGCATTCAATGCCTTCCTGGCGCGCCCATTTATCCAGCTTCTTGGTATTTTTGCGCAGGCGGTTGGCGTAGTCTTCCGCCAGCTGGCCTGCCGCCGCACCGGTTGGATTCTCCGCAAGCTGGTAGTTTTTCTGCACGCAATCCAGCGGGCCATTTTTCGCTTTAAACTGGCGATCGGCACGTAATTGCAGGCAGCTCAGCAGCTCCGGTGAGGCACTGAACAGAGACAGGTTCCAGCCACCAAAATGCGTTTTCATAATACGGCCCAGCTGACCGTGCAACGCAATCAGCGCTGGTTCACTGTCCAGACGCTCGCCGTACGGTGGGTTACTCAGCACCGTACCGGTCACGCCCTGCGCCAGCGGGTTGGTCAACTTCAGCACATCCTGGGTGGTGAACTCAATGAGGTCAGCCAGCCCGGCGTGACGGGCGTTGGCGCGGGCGCGCTCGATGACCCGGGAGTCGTTGTCATAGCCGTAGAAACGTGAAGTGGTTTCCTCCAGCCCTTTGCGGGCGCGTTCGTGTGCTTCACGCGTCACGTCGCTCCACATCGGCTGATTAAACTTGCTCCAGCCAGTAAAGCCCCAGTGTTTACGTTGCAGCCCAGGCGCACGATCGCTGGCGATCATCGCGGCTTCAATCAGCAAGGTCCCGGAACCACACATCGGATCCACCAGCGGCGATCCTGTCTGCCAGCCGGATCGCTGCACGATGGCCGCAGCCAGGGTCTCTTTCAATGGTGCCTGACCGGTCTGCTGGCGATAACCGCGCTGATGCAGGCCGTCTCCGCTCAGATCCAGGGCAATGCTGGCGGTATCTTTATTCAGCCAGACGTTAACGCGAATATCTGCCTGTTCGCGGTCCACATTCGGGCGCGGCAGATTTTTACGGGTGAAGCTGTCAACGATGGCATCTTTGACTTTCAGTGCGCCGTACTGGCTATTACGGATCACTTCATTCAATCCGCTGAAATGCACCACGAAGGTTTGATCGCTGCCAAACATGGCTGGCCAGTCAATCGCCTGCACCCCGAGATAGAGATCGAGGTCGCTATAAACGCCACATTCGGTTAACGGCAGCAGGATACGTGAAGCCAGTCGGCTCCACATCAGACTCTGATACATCAGACGATCATCGCCCTGGAAATGTACGCCGCCCTGGACCACCTGGCAGCCTTCGGCTCCCAGCGCTTCCAGCTCACTTTTTAACAGCTCTTCGAGCCCACGCGCCGTACTGGCAAACAGAGAATTCATAGCTTCACTTATCGTCATCAGAAATTGCTGCGCATTATAGCTAATCATGACGTCATGTCATAAAGTTAGCGTTTATTACTGCAAAAACCCTGTAAATGGCAGGGGGCCGCGGTGGGCGCAATGGAGAATCGCCATGATCAGTCTGTCTCGTTTATTTGTTCATCCCGTTAAATCAATGCGGGGGATGCAGGTTTCCCACGCGCAGGCGCTGAGCAGCGGGCTGGCCTTTGACCGTATTTTTATGCTGACCGAACCCGATGGCACTTTTATTACTGCGCGGCAATATCCAGAAATGGTGCTGTTTACCCCCGCGCTGATTGTCGATGGCCTGCATCTCAGCGCGCCGGATGGCAGCAGTGCGACCGTGCGCTTTGAGGATTTCCTCACAGATCCTGCGCCAACCGAAGTCTGGGGCAGCCAGTTCACCGCGTTGATCGCCCCCGATAATATTAATCAATGGCTGAGTGATTTTTTCCCGCGCCAGGTACAGTTACGCTGGGTCGGCCCGGAGATGACCCGCCGTGTAAAACGTTTCGACACCGTCCCATTGGGATTCGCTGACGGTTACCCGTTTCTGCTGGTCAACGAGGCTTCTCTGCACGATCTGCAACAGCGTTGCCCTGCCGGGGTGAGAATGGAGCAGTTTCGCCCCAACCTGGTGGTCAGCGGTGCCAGCGCATGGGCGGAAGACAGCTGGTCGTCATTACGTATCGGGGACATTATCTTCGATGTACCGAAACCCTGTAGCCGCTGCGTACTAACCACCGTCAGCACGCAATATGGGCGTAAACATCCGGGCGGCGAACCGCTGAATACCTTACAGGGATTTCGCAGTGCGCTGGATGGCAGTGGCGATATAGATTTTGGCCTTAACCTGGTGGCGCGCAGCAGCGGCGTCGTGCGCGTGGGCGATAAACTTGAGGTGCTCACCAGCCATACGCCACGCGCTTACGGTGCCGGGCGCGTAACAGAAACGTTAGAGGTTGCCACCGTTGCAACCCGCGATGTGGCCATGAACTGGCGGGGTCAGCATTTTACTGGCAACAATCAACAAGTCTTGCTGGAACAGCTGGAGCTTCAGGGAATTAAAGTGCCTTATTCCTGCCGCTCGGGTATCTGCGGAAGTTGCAAAGTCACGCTGGTCAGTGGGGAAGTGAGTGCGATGAAAAAAGGTGCGGTACGTCAGGATGGTAGCGTATTAAGCTGTAGCTGTATTCCAGTGGGCGATCTGGTGCTGCGCTAATGGCAAGCGCGGTGACTTACACCGCACTTGCGAAGCGAATACCATCGGCACTCGCATGAGGAAGCAGGCGATCATGCATAATTTTAATCGCTTCACCCAGCACCATTCCACGGCCTGCCACAGTTAACTGCGCCTGCGCCAGCAGGCAAAGTGCGGCACTGTCGCCAGACTCCACCACCAGCAGGCTTGCCGACTCACCGCTGTCGGAAACCTTCACATTGACCAGCTCACCATCAGATGGACGCCAGTTACCCTGGATATAGCTGTCGAAATGCCAGCTTTTGGGCATCAACGGTTTCAGGAAACGGGTGGCCACCAGCGCATTCAGCACCAGCTCTGCTCGCTGATCGGCGTTCAGTTGCGTATCACGGCAGCGTTCGTCAAAGGTGAAAAACAGTGCAGCATCATCAACACAGAAACCGGAAACATCAAAAGCATCAGGCGTTAACATTTTGCGCGGAAAACGGGAACGAAATAACATACCGTCTGCCAGGTCGAGCATCATCCGGTCATGTTCTTCGTCGAAGAACCAACGCCAGTTATCGTCTGGTTTAATCCTCATGATGGTTCCTGTATTAATACTTAGTTACAAGTAGCCGGAGAAATAGTTTATTTTTCCGGAAACCAGAGGCTTCGTTAACGCTCTCAGCTCGCTCTGTAAAATTTGAATATTGTCTAAACAGAACAAAATATAAACGAGACAGCGCCGAAAATAAAGCCTCTGGCATATTTAACGCTAAATTAACCTAAAGATGAGTCACAATTTCTTTTATCAAAGGCGGACCTTTGTAAATAAATCCGGAATATATTTGCACCAGCGATGCACCCGCCGTGATTTTTTCACGCGCCGAAACCAGCGAATCAATACCACCAACGCCAATAATGGGGATGCGCCCCTGTAATTCCTGCGCCAGACGACGGACGATTTCAGTGCTGCGCAACTGTACCGGGCGGCCGCTTAACCCACCGGCTTCTTCCGCATGCTTTAATCCTTTGACCAGCTCACGATCGAGGGTGGTATTGGTCGCAATCACGCCATCAATATTGTGGCGCACTAAACTGTCGGCCACCTGGATCAATTCTTCTTCAGAAAGATCCGGCGCGATCTTCACCGCCACAGGAACATATTTATGATGGATCTGCTGAAGATCGTTTTGACGGATTTTAATCGCCGCCAGCAAGTCATCCAGCGCTTCGCCGTATTGTAAAGATCGTAAACCCGGGGTGTTCGGTGAAGAGATATTGATGGCAATGTAACCAGCGTAAGGATAAATCTTATCCATGCAGGTTAAATAATCATCTTTTCCCTGCTCGACCGGGGTGTCTTTATTCTTGCCAATATTAATGCCGAGGATACCGTCGAAGTGGGCTTTTTTAACATTCTCCACCAGGTTATCCACACCCAGATTATTGAAACCCATGCGGTTGATGATCCCTTCCGCGGCAACAATACGGAACATGCGCGGCTTATCATTGCCCGGCTGCGGGCGCGGCGTCACGGTACCAATTTCAATGGAACCAAATCCCATCGCACCAAATGCATCAATGCATTCACCGTTCTTATCCAGACCCGCGGCCAGACCCAGTGGGTTCTTAAATGTCAGCCCCATACAGGTCACGGGCTTAAAAGGGAGCGACTGACGGATCAGGCCCATCAGCGGGGTGCCGGAGATACGCTTTAACTGCTGCAAAGTCAGGTCATGCGCGCGCTCAGGATCGAGCTGAAACAGCGCCTTACGAACGAAAGGGTAATACATGGTCACTCCTGAGGTCCCGATGGAAAATCGGGGTCGTATTATCCGGGTTTCAAGGGGTAAAGGGAAATGACCTTGCGCAAAAGCGGGCCTGAATCGACGTTTTTTTTACGTCTTCAAGGCCTTTATGCCGCGCTATATGTGCAAACTGGCAAAAATATTCCGGATAAATCATTTAAGCGTCCAAACGCGCTCTGTCAGGATGACCCCATCGGTTCTTGAATGTCGTTTATCAATAACTTTTAGTTATAAGGAGAAGTTATGCGCGTTATTACTCTGGCGGGAAGCCCCCGTTTTCCTTCACGATCCACTGCATTACTGACCATTTGCCAGCATGCACTGGAAAAACGTGGCGTCGAGGTTATCCCGTGGAATCTGCATAACTTCAATCCTGAAGATTTATTGTATGCCCGCTTCGATTCCCCCGCCCTGCTGGCCTTAAAAGAAGACCTCGAATCTGCTGACGGGCTGATCGTCGCGACTCCGGTCTATAAAGCATCGTTCGCCGGTGCGCTGAAAACGCTGCTCGATCTACTGCCCGAACGCGCTCTGGAACATAAAGTGGTGTTACCGCTGGCAACAGGCGGCACCGTTGCCCATCTGCTGGCCGTCGATTACGCACTGAAACCTGTGCTGAATGCACTGAAAGCGCAGGAAGTGCTGCACGGCGTATTCGCTGACGATACGCAGATCAGCAATTACGACCGGACGCCTGAACTCTCTCCGATTCTGGCTGAGCGTCTGGCAGAGTCGATCGATACCTTCTGGCATGCACTTGCCCGCCGCCATCATCCCCTGGCTGCTGCCGTCTGAAAAGGTGACCGTCCATGACATTGTTTGCTCGCGTATTGAGTACCCTGCTGATCACCGGACTGCTGGCCAGCCAGGTGATGGCCGCTGACACCCGCGCGGCCCCCGATCAGGTTCGTATTGGTTACCAGAAAGGTTCGGTCAGTATGGTGCTGGCAAAATCTCACCAGCTGCTGGAGAAGCGCTTTCCGCATACCCAGATTAAATGGGTGGAGTTCCCCGCCGGGCCACAGATGCTGGAAGCACTGAACGTCAACAGCATTGACCTCGGCAGCACCGGCGATATTCCGCCGATCTTCGCTCAGGCCGCTGGTGCGGATCTGCTGTATGTCGGCTCCGAACCCCCAAAACCAAGATCTGAAGTGATTCTGGTGCGTGAAGACAGCCCGCTGAAAACCGTGGCGGACCTGAAAGGCCATAAAGTGGCCTTCCAGAAAGGCTCAAGCTCCCACAATCTGCTGCTGCGCGCATTAAAAGAGGCCGGACTGGGCTTCAACGATATTCAGCCTGCGTTTCTCACGCCTGCGGATGCCCGCGCCGCCTTCCAGCAGGGAGACGTTGACGCCTGGGCCATCTGGGATCCCTATTACTCTGCGGCTATCCAGCAGGGCGGCGTGCGCGTGCTGAAAAATGGCGACACGTTAAACCTGACCGGCTCGTTCTACCTCGCAACACGCCCGTTTACCGAAAAAAATGGCGCGTTCCTGCAACAGGTGCTGGACACCTTCAGCCAGGCCGATGCTCTGACACGCAGCCATCGCGAACAGAGCGTGGATCTGCTTTCAACGGCGATGGGCCTGCCAAAAGCTGTGATCTCAACCTATTTCGATCATCGCCCGCCAACGGCCATCACCCTGGTGAGTGAGAAGACCGCACATGCGCAACAGCAAACGGCCGATCTGTTTTACACCAGCAAGCTGATGCCGGTGAAAGTCGATATTTCCAGCCGCATCTGGCATGGCCCGTCAACCCATTGATTGAGGAATAACACAATGAGTCTTTCCGTATTCTGGTTTCTTCCCACTCACGGTGATGGGAAATATTTAGGCACTAACGAAGGTGCCCGCCCGGTGGATCACGCTTATCTGCAACAGATTGCCCAGGCGGCCGATCGCCTGGGATTTGGCGGCGTGCTGATCCCGACCGGCCGCTCCTGTGAAGATGCCTGGCTGGTTGCCGCCTCGCTGATCCCGGTCACTCAGCGTCTGCGCTTCCTGGTAGCGTTGCGCCCCGGGGTGATCTCACCCACGCAGGCTGCCCGTCAGGCGGCCACGCTTGACCGCCTCTCTAACGGCCGCGCACTGTTTAACCTTGTCACCGGTGGCGATGCCGAAGAGCTGGCGGGAGATGGCGTGTTCCTCGATCATCGTGAACGCTATGCCGAGTCCGCCGAGTTCACCCGCGTCTGGCGCCGTGTACTGGAAGGCGAGACGGTCGATTTCGAAGGGAAACATGTTCATGTGCGTGGCGCGCGCCTGATGTTTAAGCCGGTTCAGCAGCCTCGTCCACCGCTGTGGTTTGGCGGCTCGTCTGATGTCGCGCAGGATCTGGCTGCCGAGCAGGTTGATGTGTATCTGACGTGGGGCGAACCGCCGGCGCAGGTGAAAGAAAAAATTGCTCAGGTACAGGCGAAAGCTGCCGCATTAGGGCGTAAAGTGCGTTTTGGTATTCGTCTGCATGTGATTGTGCGTGAAACCAATGAAGAGGCATGGGAAGCCGCTGACCGTCTGATCTCGCATCTTGATGATGCGACCATTGCCAAAGCGCAGGCCGCGCTGGCGAAAACAGACTCGGTCGGTCAGCAGCGTATGGCCGCTCTGCACGGGGGCAAGCGTGACCAGCTTGAGATCAGCCCGAATCTGTGGGCTGGCGTGGGTCTGGTACGCGGCGGTGCCGGAACCGCCCTGGTGGGCGATGGCCCGACGGTGGCAGCCCGTATGCAGGAATATGCCGATCTCGGCATTGAGACCTTTATTCTTTCCGGCTACCCGCATCTGGAAGAAGCGTATCGCGTGGGCGAACTGCTGTTCCCACATCTGGATCTTAACGTGCCTTCAATCCCGCAGCCGCAGGTCGTTCAGGCTCACGGTGAACATGTTGCCCATGATTTTGCCCCACAAAAAGTATCGCAAAGTTAGAGGTGAAGAATGAGTAAAACCCTTAATCGTATCGGAAATGGCCTGCTGCCCTGGGCGCTGCCAATCCTGCTGGTGGTGGTATGGCAGTTAGCCTCGCAAATGGGCTGGCTTTCAACGCGTATTTTGCCGTCACCTGAATCGATCGTAGTGACGTTCTGGAAACTGTCAGCCAGCGGTGAACTGTTGCAACACCTGGCGATCAGCAGCTGGCGCGCAGCGATTGGTTTCAGCATCGGTGGCTCGATTGGTCTGATACTGGGGTTGATTACCGGTATGTCGCGTCTGGGTGAGCGCCTGCTTGATACCTCCGTGCAGATGCTGCGCAACGTACCGCATCTGGCGCTTATTCCGCTGGTGATCCTGTGGTTCGGCATTGATGAATCGGCCAAGATTTTCCTGGTCGCGCTGGGCACGCTGTTCCCGATTTACCTGAATACCTATCATGGCATCCGTAATATCGATCGCGGGCTGGTGGAGATGGCACGCAGTTACGGCCTGTCAGGCTGGAGCCTGTTTATCCAGGTGGTGTTGCCTGGCGCCCTGCCCTCAATCATGGTCGGCGTGCGTTTTGCGCTGGGCCTGATGTGGCTGACGCTGATCGTGGCAGAAACCATTTCAGCCAACTCCGGCATCGGCTACCTCGCCATGAATGCCCGCGAGTTCCTGCAAACTGATGTGGTGGTGGTGGCAATTATTCTTTATGCCCTGCTGGGCAAACTGGCTGATGTCTGCGCACAGCTGCTGGAGCGTGTCTGGCTGCGCTGGCATCCGGCGTATCAATTAAAAGAGGAAAACGCATGAGCGAGTTAAACACGTCTCCGGCGCGTCTTAATGCCGGTACGCCGCTGGTAATCAATGGCGTCAGCAAGCAATACCACCAGCGCACGGTACTGAATAATATCGACCTGCATATTCCCTCCGGCCAGTTTGTTGCCGTCGTGGGGCGCAGTGGCTGCGGTAAAAGCACCCTGTTACGCCTGCTGGCCGGGCTGGAGAAAGCCAGCAGTGGTGAATTGCTGGCTGGCAGTGCATCGCTGAATGAAGCACGCGAAGATATTCGCCTGATGTTTCAGGATGCGCGCCTGCTGCCGTGGAAAAGCGTGATGGATAACGTTGGCCTTGGCCTGAAAGGCAAAGCCTGGAAAGAGCAGGCGCTGGCGGCGCTGGATGCGGTTGGTCTGGCGGATCGCGCCAAAGAGTGGCCAGCAGCCTTGTCTGGCGGACAAAAACAACGTGTGGCGCTGGCGCGTGCCCTGATCCACCGCCCGGGTTTGCTGCTGCTGGATGAACCTCTCGGCGCACTGGATGCCTTAACCCGCATTGAGATGCAGGACCTGATTGAATCCCTGTGGCAGCAGCATCACTTTACCGTGCTGCTGGTGACCCATGATGTCAGTGAAGCGGTGGCGATGGCTGACCGGGTTCTGCTGATTGAAGAAGGGAATATCGGGCTGGATCTGCTGGTCGACCTGCCGCGTCCACGCCGGAAAGGCTCGGTCAAACTGGCAGAACTGGAAGCGGAAGTGCTGGACCGGGTGATGAAGCGTTCACCCGTCCAGCACGACCGCCATTATGCACATGGCTGAAAAATAAAAATGGGCGAGGATATCGCCCATTTTTTTGTTTATCACTGACCGCTTTTATCAGGCGTTCAGCGCCTTGCTGATCTTCTCGAAAAGATCGCCAGACAGATTATCCAGCCCTTTCAACTGCTCCAGCGCCTTACGCATCAGCGCCTGACGTCCTGCATCGTAGCGCTTCAGACGAATCAACGGCTCAATCATGCGCGCCGCTACCTGCGGGTTACGGGTATTCAGATCGCTGAGGATTTCCACCAGGAACTGATAACCGCTGCCGTCTGCCGCATGGAACGCCGATGGGTTTGCCGAGACAAAAGCACCAATCAGTGAACGAATACGGTTCGGGTTGCTCAGGGTAAAGGAGCGGTGGTTGAGTAGTGCGCGTACCTGAGTCAACACATCTTCAGCCGGGCTGGTCGCCTGCAGGGCAAGCCACTTGTCCATCACCAGGCCATCCTGATGCCAGCGCTCATCGAAATCAGCAAACAGCGCAGAACGGCAAGGGAGCTGTGCCGCCATCGAGGCCGACAGCGCAGCCACAGTATCTGTCATATTGTTGGCGTGATGATACTGAGCGCTAACCAGCTTATCGGCCTGCGCTGCATCAGCAAAGGCCAGATAGCTCAGGCAGACATTCTTCAGCGCACGCTTACCGATATCCGCGTGCTCAACGCGATATTCTGGCGTCTGGCTGGCGTAATACACCGCCAGCAGCTCATCTTCCAGCTCGGTTGCCAGCGTACGAACCAGCGCCTCACGCACCACGGCGTTTGCCTGCGGGTCAATGATGTCGAACAGTTCGGCGATCTCATTCTCCCCCGGCAGAGACAAAATCAACGCCATCAGCGCTGGATCGCTGGATTCCGATAACAGAACGGTACGGAAGGCATCCGCAACATGCAATGGCAGCGACAGCGGCTGTCCCTGCTGCTGGCGGGCCACGTTAATTTTGATGTAGTTCGCCATCAGGCTCTGGGCCGCATCCCAGCGGGCAAAGTCATTGCGCGCATGGCGCATCAGGAAGGTTAACTGCGCATCGCTCCAGTTGTAGTCCAGTTTCACTGGCGCAGAGAATTCACGCAGCAGGGAAGGCACAGGCTGGAAGTAAACCTTATCAAAGACGAAGGTCTGGAAAGACTCGGTGACGTTAAGCACATGATGCACCGGATGACCATTGTACTGTAGCGGAATGACCTTGCCTTCACTATCGTACAGCTCGATATCCAGCGGGATATGCAGCGGCAGTTTCTCTTTCTGATCGGCCGTTGGTGGCGTCATCTGAGTCACATGTAATGTGTACTGTTCCAGCTCAGGATTGTAGTCGTCACGAATGGACAACACCGGCGTACCCGACTGGCTGTACCAGCGGCGGAACTGCGACAGGTCAACATTGGAAGCATCTTCCATCGCCTGAACGAAGTCATCACAGGTCGCTGCGCTGCCATCATGGCGCTCGAAGTAGAGCTGCATGCCTTTCTGGAAGTTTTCTTCGCCAAGCAAGGTGTGCAGCATACGGATGACTTCAGAACCCTTCTCATACACCGTCAGGGTGTAGAAGTTGTTCATCTCGATCACCTGCTCCGGGCGGATCGGGTGTGCCATCGGGCTGGCATCTTCTGAGAACTGCGAACCGCGCATCACGCGCACGTTATCAATGCGGTTGACCGCACGCGAGCCGAGGTCAGAGCTGAACTCCTGATCGCGGAAGACTGTCAGTCCCTCTTTCAGGCTGAGCTGGAACCAGTCGCGGCAGGTGACGCGGTTACCGGTCCAGTTGTGGAAATATTCGTGGCCGATAACCGCTTCAATACCGAGATAATCTTTATCCGTGGCGGTTTCCGCTTTCGCCAGCACATATTTAGAGTTAAAGACGTTCAGTCCTTTATTCTCCATTGCGCCCATGTTGAAGAAGTCGACGGCGACAATCATAAAGATATCGAGATCGTACTCCAGGCCGAAACGCTCTTCATCCCACTTCATACTGTTTTTCAGCGAGGTCATCGCCCAGTCAGCACGGTCGAGGTTGCCCCGATCCACGAAGATTTCCAGCGCAACATCACGGCCAGAACGGGTAGTGAAGCTGTCGCGCAGCACGTCGAAATCACCCGCCACCACGGCAAACAGGTAGCAAGGTTTCGGGAACGGATCCTGCCACTTCATCCAGTGGCGGCCATCCTCCATCTGCCCGGCATCAATGCGGTTACCGTTAGAGAGCAGGAAGGGATAGAGCGTCTGCTCAGCAATAATGGTCGTGGTAAAACGCGCCAGCACGTCTGGGCGGTCGAGGTACCAGGTGATATGACGGAAGCCTTCTGCCTCACACTGGGTACACAATGCTTCGCCTGACTTGTACAAACCTTCCAGCGCGGTGTTTTTATCCGGGTGAATGTCGTTGACGATTTTCAACGTGAAAGACTCAGGCAGCTGTTGTAATACCAGCGCCCCTTCTTCCAGGCGGTAATGCGGCCAGGGCTGATCGTCAACATGCAGTGAGATCAGCGTCAAGTCTTCGCCGTCCAGGCGCAGGTCGGCATGACTGGCGCCCAACCGTTTAATCTGGCTGATGGCGGTAACCTGGGTGGTACTGGCATCGAGATTAAACGTCAGGTCGATGTCGGTAATAGTGTAATCAGGCGCACGATAATCATGGCGATTTTTGGCTTGTGGCAGTTGCGTCATAAGTCCTTCTCACGTCGATAATTAGTTAACCTTTTCAAGTCTATTCCTGTTATCACCAGGTTGCCACGTTGAATCACTGTCAATCGCTGCCTTTGCCATAAAAGAATACATTTCATTAACAATCGCACAGATTTACCTCGACCACCTGGTCTGAATTGTGCTGTGATCGGGTTCACTAAATATGTATTCGGGTTATACTCCTGCGACTTTTTCTTCATTTGAACCAGGGATAACGCTCTTCGCCAGAGGATGCTGAAACGCACCATGACACGACACGCTTCCCCGATTTTGACTACGCTTCTCGATACCGATGCCTACAAACTCCATATGCAGCAGGCGGTATTCCATCGTTATTACGATGTGACTGTTGCCGCCGAGTTCCGCTGCCGTGGTGACGATATGCTGGGTATTTATGTTGATGAAATACAGCAACAAATCGACACTATGTCTGCATTAACGCTGACCGAAGATGAATTCACTTATCTCTCTGGCCTGCCGTTTTTCACCGCGGATTACCTCAACTGGCTGCGCAGTTATCGCTATGACCCCGCTCATGTTCGCGTGCGCAATCACCAGGGAAAACTGGATATCCGCATCAGCGGGCCGTGGCGTGAAGTGATCATGTGGGAAGTGCCGCTGCTGGCACTGATCAGCGAAGTGGTGCATCGCCATCGCTCACCGCAGGTCACGCCGGAAATGGCGGTCAGCCAGTTGAAGAGTAAGCTGGCGCAGTTTACAGCGCTGACCGCCGATCTCGATATGTCGCGTTTTCGCCTGATGGATTTCGGCACGCGTCGTCGTTTCTCACACGATGTTCAGCTGGCGATTGTCACGACGCTGAAACAGGACTTCCCGTGGCTGGTCGGTTCCAGTAACTACGAAATGGCGCGTCAACTGGATATCATGCCGGTGGGTACCCAGGCTCATGAGTGGTTCCAGGCCCATCAGCAGATTAGCCCGGTGCTGGCCAACTGCCAGCGCGCCGCACTCCAATCCTGGCTGGAGGAGTACCCGGACCAGTTAGGTATCGCCCTGACAGACTGCATTACTATGGATGCCTTCCTGCGTGATTTCGGCCTAGAGCTTGCCAGCGCCTATCAAGGGCTGCGCCATGATTCTGGCGATCCGCTGGAATGGGGTGAAAAAGCCATCGCACATTATCAACAGTTGGGTATCGACCCGCTGAGTAAAACACTGGTATTTTCCGACAACCTCGATCTGGATAAGGCGGTGGAGCTTTACCGTCAGTTCGGTCAGCGTATTAATGTTATTTTCGGCATTGGTACTCGCCTGACCTGCGATATTCCGCAGGTTAAGCCGCTTAATATTGTGATTAAGCTGGTGGAGTGTAACGGCAAACCCGTTGCTAAACTGTCGGACAGTCCGGGTAAAACGATTTGCCAGGATAAAGCCTTTGTTCGCGCCCTGCGTAAAGCCTTCGACCTGCCGCTGGTTAAAAAAGCCAGTTAGCCGTTCAACAGGGGCCGGACCCGAATCGGCCCCTGATTCCCTTCCCTTCCAAGAAATCTGCCTTTATTGCCGGAATTTCGCTTGTTTATCATCGCCCGGCAAGTAACATAGCAAGACCCTAAATTCGGGGTAATTCATTCAGTTTAATAGTGAGAGACTTATATGAGCGTTGTGCCTGTAGCGGATGTACTGCACGGCCGGGTCGCGGTTGACAGTGAAGTCACCGTACGTGGTTGGGTGCGTACACGAAGAGATTCAAAAGCTGGTATTTCATTTATCGCCGTTTATGACGGTTCCTGCTTTAATCCCGTTCAGGCTGTCGTCAATAATTCTCTGAATAATTATCAGGAAGAAGTATTGCGCCTGACCACCGGTTGCTCGGTGGTGATTACCGGTAAAGTGGTTGAATCTCCTGGTGAAGGTCAGAGTTTTGAAATTCAGGCTACCCACGTTGAAGTCGCGGGTTGGGTCGATGACCCGGACACTTACCCGATGGCCGCTAAACGCCACAGTATTGAATACCTGCGTGAAGTGGCCCACTTGCGCCCGCGCACTAACCTGATTGGCGCCGTTGCCCGCGTACGTCATACGCTGGCACAGGCACTGCATCGTTTCTTCGATGAGCAGGGTTTCTTCTGGGTGTCCACGCCGCTTATCACTGCGTCCGATACCGAAGGTGCGGGCGAAATGTTCCGCGTATCCACCCTGGATCTGGAGAACCTGCCGCGTACACCGGAAGGCAAAGTCAATTTCGACGAAGACTTCTTCGGTAAAGAAGCGTTCCTGACCGTTTCAGGCCAGCTTAATGGTGAAACCTACGCCAGCGCGATTTCTAAAATCTACACCTTTGGCCCAACCTTCCGTGCTGAAAACTCCCACACCAGCCGTCACCTGGCGGAATTCTGGATGCTGGAGCCGGAAATGGCATTCGCCAACCTGGAAGATAACGCCGCCCTGGCAGAAGCCATGCTGAAGTACGCGTTTAAAGCCGTACTTGAAGAGCGTGCTGATGATATGGCCTTCTTCGCCGAGCGCGTAGACAAAGATGCCATTTCGCGCCTTGAGCGTTTTGTGACTACCGATTTCGCCCAGGTGGATTACACCGAAGCCGTTGAGATCCTGCTGGCGTCCGGCCAGACGTTTGAAAACGCCGTATCCTGGGGTATTGACCTCTCCTCTGAGCACGAGCGCTATCTGGCAGAGAAACACTTCAAAGCGCCTGTGGTGGTGAAGAACTACCCGAAAGATATCAAAGCTTTCTATATGCGTTTGAACGACGATGGCAAAACCGTCGCGGCAATGGATGTTCTTGCCCCGGGAATTGGTGAGATCATTGGCGGTTCACAACGTGAAGAGCGCCTGGATGTGCTGGATGCTCGCCTGGCAGAAATGGGCCTGAATAAAGAAGATTACTGGTGGTACCGCGACCTGCGTCGTTACGGTACTGTCCCACATTCAGGTTTTGGTTTAGGTTTCGAACGATTAATCGCCTATGTCACCGGCGTACAAAATGTAAGGGATGTTATCGCCTTCCCACGTACTCCACGTAACGCGACCTTCTGATTTCTGCATTAAATATAAGAAATTCATATATATACTAAGGCCAGCCTCGCTGGCCTTTTTTTATTTTTGTAAATTTAGAGATGTCTCACAAAGTTCCGTAAAATTTACATTTTGTAATACATATTTTCCTCTTGTTACCAGAATAAGAGATTAGTAGCATTTTCGGGCTAGATTAACCAGGCTGTGAATGGAAAGATGCGTGCAGACACAGGAAGACACCAAACTCTCATCTTGGTTCTGTAAAGAATTATTGACGGCAGTGGCAGGTGTCCAAATAACTCCAATGAGGGTAATAACAAAATGATGAAGCGCAACATTCTTGCATTAGTGATCCCAGCACTGTTGGCTGCCGGTGCCGCTAACGCAGCAGAAATCTATAACAAAGATGGCAATAAACTGGACCTGTACGGTAAAGTTGATGCGCGTCACACTTTCTCTGACAACGCTGGCGATGACGGCGATGCCACCTATGTTCGTTTTGGTTTCAAAGGTGAAACTCAGATTAACGACCAGCTGACCGGTTACGGTCAGTGGGAATACAACGTTCAGGCTAACGTTGCTGAAGCACAAGGCACTGAAGGTTCTAAAACTCGTGTTGGCTTCGCTGGTCTGAAATTTGCTGAGTTCGGTTCATTCGACTACGGCCGTAACTACGGTGTAGGTTATGATCCACTGGCATGGACTGATATTCTGCCGGTATTTGGTGGTGATTCAGGCTACAACGATAACGGCATGGTTGGTCGTTCTAACGGTCTGGCTACTTACCGTAACACCAACTTCTTCGGTCTGGTTGATGGTCTGGACTTCGCTCTTCAATACCAGGGCAAAAACGACGACAACGCAACAAAGCGTGACACCGCTCAAGCAAATGGCGACGGTTGGGGTTCTTCTGTAACTTACACCTCTCCAGTAGGCGTTGCGGTAACTGCAGCTTACACCAAATCTGACCGTACTAACGGCCAGCAGGCAGAATTCTTCGGTAACGACAGCAAAACTGCTGAAACCTGGTCTACCGCTGTTAAGTACGATGCGAACAACGTTTACCTGGCAGCAATGTACGGTGAAACTCGCAACTCGACTAACATCTCCGTGCCAATCCCTGACTCAGAAGATTCACTGAACGGTACAGTTAATAAAGAGCAGAAGTTTGAAGTTGTTGCTCAGTACCAGTTCGATTTCGGTCTGCGCCCATCCCTGGCTTATGTTCAGTCTAAAGGCAAGGACATTGAGGGTGGCTTTGGTGACCAGGATCTGTACAAATATGTTGAAGTCGGTACTTACTACTACTTCAACAAAAACATGTCCACCTATGTTGATTACAAAATCAACCTGCTGGACGAGAACGACTACACCCGTGCTACCGGCACGTCTACCGACGACGTTGTTGGTGTTGGCCTGGTGTACCAGTTCTAATTGCCATTTAATCGCGACTCCGGTCGCGATTAAAAGTGCATCAAAAAGGGGCCTTGGCCCCTTTTTTGTTTTTCTCCCTTCCCCGCTCTCTTTCTGCTGTTTTTTTGATGCAAACGGTTGGTAATTTGCCACTTGTGGCGGTAACCTGAGTCCTCACTTCGCTTTAGACTAAGCTAACGGACTTCGACTATGTTTGAACGTATTGCAGCTGCACCCGCCGACCCTATTCTTGGTTTAGCCGATCTGTTCCGCGCTGATGACCGCACAAATAAGATCAACCTCGGTATTGGCGTGTATAAAGATGAAACCGGCAAAACGCCGGTACTGACCAGCGTAAAAAAAGCTGAGCAGTATCTGCTGGAAAACGAAACCACCAAAAACTATCTCAGCATTGATGGTATTGCCGATTTTGGCCGCTGCACTCAGGAGCTGCTGTTTGGCGCAGACAGCGCGCTGATCAGCCACCACCGTGCACGCACCGCACAAACGCCTGGCGGTACTGGCGCACTGCGCGTAGCCGCCGATTTCATCGCCACGCAGACCAGCGCCAAACGCATCTGGGTGAGCAACCCAAGCTGGCCTAACCACAAAAACGTCTTTGCCGCTGCCGGCCTGGAAGTGTGTGAATACGACTACTACGATGCTGCACAGCATGCGCTGGACTTCGACGGCCTGCTGGACAGCCTGAGCGCCGCGCAGGCGGGTGATATCGTGTTGTTCCATGGTTGCTGCCACAACCCTACCGGCATTGACCCAACGGCCGCTCAGTGGGCCAGGCTGGCTGAATTGTCACTGGCGAAAGGCTGGTTGCCGCTGTTCGACTTTGCCTATCAGGGCTTTGCCCGTGGTCTGGAAGAAGATGCCGAAGGCCTGCGCGCTTTCGCCGCCAGCCATCAGGAGCTGATTGTTTGCAGCTCTTACTCTAAGAACTTCGGTCTGTACAATGAACGCGTTGGCGCTTTCACCCTGGTCGCTGCTGATGCAGCCATTGTGGATACGGCCTTCAGCCAGGTGAAAGCCACCATTCGTGCTAACTACTCTAACCCCCCTGCACACGGTGCAGCCGTGGTCGCCACGATTCTCGGCAACAGCGCCCTGCGTGCATTGTGGGAGCAGGAACTGACCAGCATGCGCGAACGTATCCAGCGTATGCGTCAGCTGTTTGTGAATACCCTGCAAGAGAAAGGCGCGAAAGGCGATTTCAGCTTTATCATCGATCAGAATGGGATGTTCTCATTCAGCGGCCTGACGAAAGATCAGGTGGTGCGTCTGCGTGATGAGTTTGGCGTGTACGCGGTGAATTCGGGCCGTGTGAACGTAGCGGGGATGACCCCGGACAATATGTCTCCACTGTGTGAGGCGATTGTCGCGGTACTGTAATCAGTCAGAGGCGGACCGGAAAAGAGGGTCCGCCACTGCAAAAGGGGTGACCATTTTTGTGGTCGCCCCTTTTTATTTGAGCTATTGCAAGAACGGGTTACTGATACGCTCACGCCCCAGCGTCGACATCGGTCCGTGACCGGGGATGAAGGTGACATCATCACCCAGCGGCAACAGTTTGTTATGAATAGAGGCTATCAGGTCGCTGTGGCTGCCCTGAGGGAAATCAGAACGCCCAACACCACCACTGAAAATAACATCGCCAGAGACCAGCAGGCGGCCTGCGCGGTCAAAGAACACAATGTGCCCCGGCGTATGCCCAGGGCAAAGCAGAACGTCCAGAGTCGTTTGCCCAACCTGCACCGTTTCCCCCTCTTCCAGCCAGCGATCGGGCGCCAGAGGAGGACATTCGGCAAAGCCGAACATCTGACTTTGCGTCGGCAGGCTATCTAGCCAGAATTTATCGGCTTTGTGTGGACCAACGACTGGCACAGCATAATGCACAGCCAGTTCGGCGGCAGCCCCCACATGATCAAGGTGGCCGTGCGTCAGCAATATTTGCGTCAGCGTAATACCTAAAGCTGCCACCTCATGCTTAATCGTCTCTGCGTCGCCACCCGGATCCACCAGCGCGGCCTCATTCGTTTCCGTACACCAAATCACCGAGCAATTCTGCGAGAACGCGGTGACCGGGATAATCTGATAATCCATAACTCTCCGTTACCGGTCACCACTGGGTGCCGGAATGTCGTTTTACCAGTTCCGAACCGGCCCGGTATCAATATGCACAAAGTTACTACTTGGGTAGTATCCTACACCACCCGCCCGCAGCGAAAGTGCGGCCTTGCGAATATTGCTTAACGAAATTCCTTCGATGTGGAAATCCATCGCCTGCCCCAGCGTGTGGTAGCTGTGTTTCGCTACGCCGCGAGTATGTGACCGCAATGAGTTGTTGGTACCCAGAGAACGGTAGCCAGAGATCAGCTGTATCGGTTTACGGCTGTCGAGTAGCGATTGCAGACGGAAAAGTTGGTCGAACAGATGGGGGTCGATGCTTTTACTTTTATTTGCCCGGTAGTCGCGGAAAAAATGATTCAGTCGTGCCAGTTCATCCCTGTCATAGCTTTTACCGTTAAAAAATTCCGTTTTGAGGTTTTCGCCGGTATTGAGATTGTTAAGCGTCAATACACGTGGGCGTGAGGTTGAAAGCGAGGCGAAAGCCTGCCCGGGGAGCAATGCCACACCGAGCGCCGCGCCGCCTAACGTCAGCCACTTACGGCGATGAGAGTCGAATTTATCCATGAATCAGTATTACCTAGCTAAAGAATTCGGAACAGTGCATTAATTACACCGTTTCGAACCTTACCGGGGGAGGATACCTACGTCAACCCAACAAAAGAAAAGCCGACGCAAAGAGTGGCAGAACACCCTTTGCGCCGGCTTTTACGCATCACCATTCCCTGCACGGGAACTGCTGATTAATCAACCATTAGAGCAATAACTGACCAGCCTGCGTTAGCGCCTGTGCGCCAGAACGCGCGGTACTGTCATAATTGTAAATATCTGTACGAAATTGCGGCTGACCGTCATCTGCCACCCAGGCAGTCAGATAATAGAGGTTAACCGGGATACGATGGCGGATGGATACATAGCGTGTATCTCCCTCTTTCAGGGTGCTGGAAATCCGCGTGTCGTTCCAGCCCACGTCCTGCAACAGCAGATTAGCCAGATCGGATGCACGATTCACACGCACGCAACCGGAACTGAGGGCGCGGATGTCTTTCTGGAACAGACCGTGATTCGGCGTGTCATGCAGATAGATCGCATCAGAACTCGGCATATTGAATTTATAGCGCCCCAGTGAATTTGTCGGGCCAGGAGCCTGACGAATACGGTACGGGAACGAGGCAGCAGAAACCATACTCCAGTCAATCATCGACGGATCAACCACCTGAGCATCACTGCTCCAACCCGACAGCAACGTATAGTTATGCTTGTACAGGTACATTGGGTCCTGCTTGACCTTCGGCACAATATCCTTGCGCACCAGCGTGGTCGGCACATTCCACGGCGGGTTGAGCACAACGTTATTGAGCGCACTGCGCATCAACGGCGTTTTACGGTCAGGACGGCCGACAATCACTCGGGAAGAGAGGATTTCATTACCGTTGACATAGTAGGCCAGTGAATAATTAGGAATGTTCACCATAATGCCATTATGCATATCATCCGGCAGCAGTCGCAGACGCTGGATATTCAATGCCAGCAGCGATGCACGACGTTGTGGGGAAACATTTAACCATTCACGCGTTCGGGCACCTATTGCGCCATCGGCTTCTAATCCCTGCCAGGTCTGGAAGCGTTTCAGCGCGGCGACCAGGTCCGGGGTATAAACATTGTCAGTATTGATGGGAGCGACAGTCCCCTGCACATTGCCGACATTTTGCGGAACAGAAGACTCGGGACGATTTTCTGACGGCATTGCAGACGGGCTGACCACGACATTGTTATCAACACTCGCCTGCACAGTAGCATCGGGCTGTGCGTTATCATCATCATGCACCAGCGGTGCATCAACAGGACCCACCACTTCTTCCGTAGGTTTTGGCTGCTCGATGTCTGCCGACATCATACCGGTACGTTGCAGAATATCGCGCAGCACAGGCATATCATTGCTGATCTGCCCAGGGCGCAGAGTCTGCTTGTCAATAAGCTGTGGCCAGGGGCGATTTTCTGCCAGAAGCGTTTTTAATGCCTGATGCATACGTACATACTGCGGATGCTGCGGTGCCAGTGAGAGAACAAAGCCATTGAGGCGGTTCTGTACTAACGCGTTTTGCCACAGGTTAATCACCGCGACAGACGGGGCTTCCATTTTATACGGCACATTGCTGTACAGCCAGGTTTCACCTTTGCTGGGGACGCCAGAAGTAAACTGCAGGTAACCCAGCATCGCATCAGACAACACCACATCACGCGCAAGGCCAGTAATACCCGGATCCGTCAGCTGTTTTACCCAGTGGACGAACTGCGGCTGAACACCGGAAATCGCGACTTCAGCCAGCTGTTGCTGGAACTGTTTTACCGCCTGCTCATCCTGCCACATCGGCTGCATACCACGACTGGCGTACAACGGAGCAAGATTTTTCAGATAGAACGGTGCTATCCCCTGCGGGAATAAGGCACTGATATGCGACGCACTCTGCGAAACACTGGTAGTTTGCACAATCGGAGCAGAGACGGGTGGAATACCCGCCACAGAAGAAGACACCGGCACCAGCCAGCACAAAAGACTACAACCCAATGCGACAGCGTGGGTGGAAAACGATTTCTGCAGCAACATCCCTTGCTCCCTGTTAAGACTGCCGGATGGGTAATCCGCAGCAATTAGTCGTTGTTATAAGTATAGAAACAGAAAACGGCATTTGCCTCTTACGTTGCAAATGCCGTTATGCAGAGTAATCTGGACACAGAAATTTTACCACTGCGTACCATTATTTTTTACAGAATTTCGTTAATCAGGCTCCCGCCTCAACATCTTTTGCCGTTATCGTCGGTTCCGCAGCAAAACCGCGCAGGCCAACAACGTGAACATGTTCCGTATTATTGAATACCTTACGAACCAGTTTGTAAGTGGTGCCTTTCTCAGGACTGATGTTTTCCGGTGCCGCGATAATCAGCTGCATTTCCAGACGATCGCAGAGTTCGAACAGCGTAGCGATAGATTTTGCATCCAGACGCGCGGCTTCATCAAGGAACAGCAGACGGCAAGGGGAAATATCTTTCCCGCGCAGACGACGCGACTCTTCCTCCCAGCTTTGCACCACCATCACCAGAATCGACATCCCGGTACCAATCGCTTCCCCTGTCGATAACGCGCCACTTTCCGCACGCAACCAGCCGTCAGAGCCACGATTAACTTCCACTTCCATCTCAAGATAGTTGCGGTAATCCAGCAGCTCCTCACCAATGGTTTGCGGTGTACGCTGGCCCATATCGATTTGCGGGTTCAGGCGCTGATAGAGTTTTGCCAGTGCTTCAGAGAAGGTCAGGCGATTGCTTTTAAACAGATCCTGATGCTGTTCATGCTGCTCAGAGAGCACATCGAGCAGCGTAGAGTGAGCTTCACGCACGTTAACGTTAAGGCGCACGCTCTTCACCTGGCCGAAACTCACGGCCTGTAAGCCCTGGTTCAACTGGCGAATACGATTCTGTTCGCGCTGAATGGTTTTACGAATAATGTTCGACACACTGCGTGAGCTGATGGCCAGCATATGCTCACGGGCGGTCAGCTCTTCCGTCAGGCGATTCAGCTCAATTTCCATCTGTTCGATGGCTTCAACCGGATCATCGGTGCGAATAATATCCTGACGGATACGCTCACGCAGATGCTGATAAACCGCAATGAAGAACTGGATTTTACGTTCTGGCCGCTTCGGATCTTCCGACAAACGCAGCACATCGCGCAGATGTTCGTTATCCGCCACCGCCAAACGCAGCGCGCCTAATGCCTTATCCGACATGGAACGCAGTTCATCACCACCGAGATACGCCAGCTCACGACGGTGCAGACGGCGCTCAACGCCATTGTCTTTCACCAGACGCAGCACAGCAACCCAGCCAGCCTTGGCACTCACCACCTGCTCGCGGCCGACCTGATACTCGCGCTCCAGACGGCGTAGTTTTTTCTGCAACGCATCAATTTCGGCTTCGCAGAAGGTCAGCTGTTTTTCCAGCTGATTGCGACGCAGACGGTTGTTGCTCAGGGCACTGTAAAGTTCGTCACGACGCAGTCGCGCTCGCTCTTCAGCGGAGGCATCCGCCTGCACGCCGATATCCAGCATCTCCTGCTGAAGCTCTTTCAACATGTCGCGTTTTGCGTCATAGGAACTTTTGAGCGAGGCCAGAACCTGTGAATACTGCGTTAACTGCGTTTGATGCTGACGTAACTGCTCACGGGCACGGGTACGTTCACCCTCCGCCTGCTCAAGGCGCTGGCGCAGCTTCTCATTGAGGTCGCTGGTGCCATTGAGCATCCCTGCGGAGTCTATGTAGCCAAAGTGCGCACGACGCTGCACCACTTCGGTCAGGGCAAAGGCCTGCTGACGCGCATCACGCTGCTGCTGCTGTGCCTGCTGGTAGTCCAGCTTCAGCTGCTCATGTTGCTCCGGATCGCTCTGCAAGACAGAAATAATAGGTTCCAGCTTCGTCAGCTGAGCGCCGTGCTGCTGTACAAAGCGCGCGGCTTCCTGCGCTTCATCCAGCTTTTCCTGAATCTCTTCATGACGATCCTGTAACGTATCGTCTAACAGCAGACTAACGCGAGGCAACAGGCGGTTAAGCTGGGCAACGCCCTCTTTCGCCTGCTCGAACTGCTGGCGCTGCTGCTGGTTTTCGCTTTCATGGTTCGTCAGCGCGCGCTCTACCTCATTACGACGAGTATTCAGCAGGCGCATTTCTGCTTCAGGATCGGACTCAAACACCACGCCAAGGTGGCTGCCGATAAAGCGGCTGAAGGACTGATGCAGACGCTGAGTTTTCTGTACATCAAATGACAACGTGGCGTAACGTTCGGCCAGCGCTTCGCGCTCGGCATGCAGAACTTCCAGCTGGTTTTCACGCGCAGCGCGGCCAAATAACGGCACTTTCGGGAAACGAGAATAACGCCACTGGCGATCTCCTGCCTTCACGACAACCGCTTTTTCCAGCTCTTCGACGTTAAATACGCTGTCATCAAATGACTGCGGATCCCCTTCGATCAGGTAGAGATCTTCCGGGCAATCGTCCAGGCCTTCAAGCTGATCGCGGATCAGCGAGAGGTCAGGCACCACAATCGCATGACGAGCCGGGCCGTACAATGCGGAGAAGTACGGCGCGTCATCAATAGTGACGTCATCATAAATTTCTGACAGCAGCACGCCGCCAAAACGTTCGGCGAGGTTGTTCAGGCGGGCATCGTCTGCCCCACCTGGCTGGCTGAGACGCTCAATCTGCTTCTCAATGTCGCGCTTGCGGGCTGATATTTCATCACGTTCTACCGTGGTTTCACGCTCACGCTCCAGCAGCTGTTGCATAAACTCAGTAACCTGCTGGCTGTTTTCCAGCGCCTGGCCCGTCTGTTCACTCAACTGCGAGAGGATCTCCTGCGCGGCCAGCCACTGCGGCGCCTGTTTGGTCAGGCGCGCAATGCGTTCACGTAGCTGCTCCAGCTCCTGGCGCAGCGTCATACGGCGCTCACCCGCATCCGCCACGCTTTCGCTCAGCAGTTCAATCTGTGCTTCCAGTTCAGCCTGTAAGGACTCTAACTCACTGGCATCATGCTGGCCGTGACGTTTGCAGAACTCACTCAGCAGGCGTTCGGCATCCTGCTGCTCACGCACACGCTGCGCCAGCTCGCTCAGGCGGCTGCGCAACGGTTGCAGTTGTTCGGCATGATAACGCTGGTTGCTGGCATCACGTAACAGATCGCGCCCCACCTGCCAGGCTTCGCTGCGGCTAACCGGGCCGGCGATTTTACTCACCAGCTCAAACGCCTGCTCAAACTGACTGTGCGCGGCCTGCGCCACGCTCATTTTTTGTTCCAGCATCAGCAACTTGTCGGTCGCTTCCTGCTCTTTCGCCTGGAAGGTTTCCTGCCATTCATCAGCATTATCTACGCTAAGGTCGCGTATCTGGCAGATTTCCTGAGCACGCTGAAGTGCCTGCAAAGCCTGCTGATACTGAATGGCACGCGTTTGCTGCACGTCCAGCGCCTGCTGGTAATCAGCCAGCTGATTTTTCAGTTCATCGACTTCCAGCTCGGCATTTTCACTACGTGCTTCATTTTCTTCATGCACTTCACGCGCTTCAGCGACTACCTCATTCTGCTCTTCCAGACGGAAGGTCAGCTCTTCGAGGTCAGCATCATAGCGATCAATTTTTTCCTGCTGACGCAGTGCAGTCTGAACCAGATTGAGATGGTCGCTGGCACCCTGATAATCCGTTTCCAGATCGCTTTCAGCGGCATTGTGCTCGCTCAGTTCTCGCGCCATCTCAATATGACGATACTGCTCTGCGGATAATTGCTTGCGACTGGTGAAAAGATCATGACGAACCTGCATCGCACCATCAAGGTGGATACGGCGCTCATTGGCATGACGCATATAGTCTGCCGACACATAGCTGGTCGCTTCTGAGATCAGATGCTTGAACAGGTCGCGGTCAGACTGGGTCACGCGGATCGCTTCCAGCGTCATGCGGTTCTCACGCAACGCGGCTTCCATATCCTGGAACGCTTTACGCACGCCGCTGTTTTCAGGCAGCAGGTAATCACGCAGTGAACGCGTGATCGCGCTGGAGATCCCGCCGTAGAGCGAGGCTTCAATCAGGCGGTAGTACTTGCTACGGTCAGCGGCAGAGCGTAAACGACGCGCTACAATACCGAGATCAAACATCACTGAGTGGTAATCCGTAATGGAGTTGTACTGTTTAAACTGCACACTCTCCATCGCTTCAAACCGCTCTTTCAGTTCGCTGATTGGCACCACGCGCGCCTGGCGTGCATTCACCGTCTCAGTCAGAATTTCGGTCGGGTTAATCGACGTCGGCAAGCCATGAATACTAAAAGGTTTGATATCCACTTTACGGTCACGGCCAGCAACCTGTTGCAATCGCACTCCGACAAGCACGCGCTGGTGCAGCGAGTTGACCACATCAAGCACCGCATAACAGACGCCTGGACGCAGCTTACCGTGCAGGCCTTTATCACGGGAGCCTGAGGTCGCTCCGGCTTCCGTGGTGTTACGGAAATGCAGTAATGTCAGGTCGGGGATGAGCGCAGTAACAAATGCTGCCATCGTGGTCGACTTACCGGCACCGTTCCCTCCTGACAGCGTTGTCACCAGCTCGTCGAGGTCAAAGGTACGGGCAAAAAATCCGTTCCAGTTAATCAGCGTCAGTGAGCGAAACTTTCCACGTTCAATCATTTATTCTTCCTCTCCGCTGCCCGGCACTCTGTTTTCAGCGTCACTTTCGCCGTCTTCGCTTTCATCATTCAGCGCCAGACCACCGTCAAGCTGCATCGCCTCACCGTCGCGGATCATACGCAGCTGCGCTTCACGCGCATCATCACCGCTGCGCACATCGGCACCAAAGCGAAACACGGATTCGGTGATACGGAATTTGCTGCTGTCATTTCCCATAAACCACACCATTCCCAGACGACGCAGGCGGTTTAACGACGCGCGCATCTTTTCCTGGAGCTTCTGGCGGTCAAGGTCTGAGCCGGTAGAACGCTGGTTAACCAGCTTCAGCAGTTTGCTTTCATCGGCCAGTGACATCAGCTCGTCGTGCAGTTCTTGCTGGGTGAAGATCCCTTCATTGGCCAGACGTTCCGGGCTGAGGTAGAGATAACACAAGATTTTACCCACCATCATATCCAGCTCGGACAATACCGAACGCGGGATCAGCGTGGTGGAGCGTGGTCGCAGGTAGAAAAACCCTTCCGGTGCGCGGATCAGCTCAACGTTGTAACGTGCATAGAACTCTTCCAGAAACTCCTGGTAATCCATCAGAAAGGCGTGTTGATCTAACTCTTCAATACCAATATGGCGCCCTGCGCGTAACTGGCTGTCCAGCGCCGGGAAAATCGGGTTGGCCAGTGCCTGCGCCAGTTTAACTGGCATCACTTGTTCAATATTTGTCGATGACATGTGCCTGCACCTTGGCTCCGTAATCATTAATCGCCTGCCATTTTGCAGCCAGGCCAGAGAAATCTGCTTCGGCCACGCCTAAGCGTACAGCCTGATCGACGACAATACGCGCTACATCAAAGTGACGTACGCGCGGGTATTGTGTCAGGTAATCGCGAATCACCGCCCCAAGATCCAGCGGTTTTTGCTGCGTTCTGTAGATGGCCAGCGCCTCTTCAATCATTGCCGCCAGCTGTTCACGAATGGCATTGAACTCTTCGTATTCCAGTTCAGAAGGCAGTTCACCTGTCACTTCTTCACTGCGCAGCGTCAGTTCTTCATCGCGCATATCGTACAGGCGGTCAGCATTGGCATAGGTTAGCGCCCACGGCTGATCAAAGTAATTCTGTACCGACTGACGTAAACGCTGGGCAAAGACGCGGTTTTTATCCATATCAATCGCGGTACGGATAAATTTATGTACGTGGCGGTCATAGCCTATCCACAGGTCAATCGCCTGTTGGCCCCAGCTGATAATGCGGTCGAGCTTGTTTTGCAGGTCATATACCAGCTTGTCGACGAAGCCCAGATCAGGACTGTTCATTGTGGCATCCTGGATGCGCAGCAGATTGGCCTGTAGCTTATCGCCTGCGGCCTCCAGGGTATCCTGCAGTTCACGCAGGGTGCCGGACGTTTCGTTCAACAGCAGTTCACAGCTGGATATCGCCGCACGCCAGTCTTTGTTGAGTAACTGGGCAATATCATCTTTAACGCCCTGCTGCTGCTCATCCATAATGCGCTGGGTGATATCAATGCTGTCGAAGATCTCTGCCACCGAGTATTTCAACGGAGCGAACACGTTGCGGTGCCAGTGAAATTCATCGCCATTTTCATCGGCAGCATCGGCGGCACGTTTCAGCTCACCCGCCACGATCGACAACTGCAATGAGAGGCGCAGCGTGGAGAATTCACGCTGGCGAATATAATAGTCGGTAATGCCAATGCCCAACGGCGTCAGACGATAGATGGCATTACCTTCAGCATGTTCGCTGGTAAAGCGATTGATCAAGCGCTGGCGCACCATATCGTTGATGGCATTATTGGCACGTACCACAACAGTTTCGCTGGTCTGTTCGAAGCCTTCACTGACATGGCGGAAGGCATCAATCAGTTCGCCTTCGCTCATTTCGCCATCCATGCGTTCCCCGTTCAGGGTGGCAATGGCCAGCAAAAAAGCCAGACGTTCGGTTGGTAGTGTGACGGAAAAATCATTTTTTCGCGCCCAGGCTACCAGCTCCGGTACAGTCTGGGAAAATTCACTCATAGTTCGTCTGCCTTATGGGTTTCCGCGCTGTAACGTGGATATAACGCCCTAAACTTAAAAACGGCTCCTGGCGGCAGTATTGCTTTTCCAGGGCCAGAACCTCATCAAACCGATCAACCTGCTTGGTTTTATCACGCAGGTAATCGTGAAAAACCCGGATGCCGGTTTTGTTCTCAATAGTAAAGCCACACTCTTGCAGCCAGCCATACACCTGGTCGGGATCCCGTGGGTAATCCGGAGACAGGGTTTTCTTTTTGCGCTTGGCCAGACCGGCTTGTAAATAACCGAAATTGCCCAGCACCATCGTCTGCATCAGCAAGCCATTCAGGTTATAGAACATGAGCGACAGAACGCCACCGGGCTTCAGTGCGTCATACAGCGCCGCCAGCACCTGCTGGGGTTCCGCGACCCATTCCAGCACCGCGTGAAACAATACCAGATCAACCGGTTTATCCAAATGTTGACCGACCTGCTGAGCGCTAATTTGTTCGAATTGCATGTTACTGCTCACACCTTTTTCATCGGCAAGGCGGCGAGCACGGGACAGCATCTCTTCGGAGACATCACACAGCAGCACCTGATGGCCCCGGGCGGCAATGCCGCAGCCGGTTTGCCCTTCTCCGCCACCCGCATCCAGCACCGACAGCGGACCGTCCGGGAACGTGGTCAATAGCGCATCAAGATCCTCCCAGAGAATGGCCTGGCGAATACGGCCTTTGGTGGTACCGTAAATATTCTGAGAAAATTTTTCTGCGATATCATCAAAGTTGCGATCCTGCATACAACGGCTCCGGCATTCTGGGCATGATTCTACGGGGATTACCCGGCTGTTTCGAGCGGCAGTCAGACGTTAAACTGCGTTTATTCACGTCAGCCTGTGAAGTGAAGAAAATGCGTCAGTGTGTCTGTGGCTTGAAAGATGCGGGGTATTTTGGCATACACTGGCAAATAATGAACCTTTCAGTCATCGCTTCGTGATTGTGTGATGTTTTTTCGGACAAAAGGAACCTTTTTTGATGTTTTTTGCACTGAAAAAAATTGTTGGCGGCCTGCTGCTTCCACTGCCAATGCTGCTGCTGATGATGGCACTAGGGATTATCTTACTCTGGTTCAGCCGCTGGCAGAAAAGCGGCAAAACACTCATCTCCGTTTCCTGGACCATTCTGCTGCTGATCAGCCTGCAACCTATTGCTGATCGGCTGCTCGCACCCATCGAAAATCGCTACCCCACCTGGCATAATCAGCATCCGGTGGAGTTCGTCGTGGTGCTCGGCGGTGGCTACACCTGGAATCCGCAATGGGCACCCAGCTCAAATATGCTGAATAACAGCCTGCCACGCCTCACTGAGGGTATTCGCATTTTGCAGGCAAATCCTGGGGCAAAACTGATCGTCACCGGCGGACGAGCGCAGGGTAATCCGATGAGTTCAGCGGCAGTGGCCTCATTGGTGGCACAATCACTGGGCGTACCGCAAAGCGCCATTATCACGCTGGATAAACCCAGCGATACCGAACAGGAAGCCCTGGAAGTGTCCCGGATTGTCGGGCAGCGCCCTTTTGCACTGGTGACATCCGCCAACCATCTGCCGCGAGCCATGATCTTCTTTCAGCGTCAGGGCCTGAATCCCTCGCCTGCGCCGGCCAACCAGTTGGCGGTCACATCTCCACTGAATTTCTGGGAGCGAGTGATGCCGTCATCATTCTGGCTGGGCCATAGCGAACGCGCGATCTACGAAACCCTGGGACGCTTGTGGCAATGGCTGAAACCTGCCACCAAACCGTCAGTCGAGCCAGGGAAGGAGTGACTGGCTGGCTGCCGTGAAACGCGCACGGTCAAACTGCGCGGTGTGAATGAGCCGCGCAATTTCCTCCCAAAGAATATAGAGCCAGCGGCGCGCGACAAACCCATCTGCTACGGGGGCACGCCGCAAATACTCACTGACGATGCCATCGCCTGCACCGGAGGCGCACAGCGGATGCAGCTCGAATTCTCGTGGTGCCCAAAGTATCGTACCGGGATTAATCATCGCCAGTAACTGGTCGCCCCAGGCTTCTTTCATTATGCTGCTGAGCACAAGATTGCCGTGAACCAGAACACAGGGATCGTCAAAATCTTTAAACAGTACAGGCAGACTCTGACGGCTGCGATAAAGCACACGCCGATCATCCATCGTCAGTAATGCAGGGCGCAGATAGTTGAGCGTCGCCCACAGGACTTCCACACGCTGCGCATACCAGGCGGGCCAACGGTTCTGCTGAGTACTGTCTACTGTTCCCACCATGCCATGACTGTCAATACGGTGCCAGCCGAGCATCCCCTCAACAATCTGTTCCTGCAGCTGATACCAGCGCTCAGGCGTACGTGTGGGCGCTTCAACGGAAACGCCGCCAATGCGCTCAATCAGTAACACTTCATGCAAGGGTGGCTGCTGGCTGATAACTAAGCCATACACGGCGGGAACGCGCACTTTCCCTTCACGCATCAGCATTGACAGCTTATGCGCTTCCTGGGAAGCAATGCCCTTCATGCTGAAGTATTTCGCCACTAATGGCAGTGAATGACCGCTGTCATCGTAAAGGGTATAGAGGCTGGCGTAAGGCTGCTGGCTGATACATTCAACCCGACTGACGGGTTCACCCAGCACCAGTGCCAGCTCAGATCGCAGTTGTTCCATCTGCCCTCCTTATCAGGCAAGAGGTCTTATGATGGTGCGAAAAAAGGAGATTTGCTCCGTACTGGATCAAATTAGTTGTATAAACTGCGGGGCCAGCGATGCGGCCCCGACGCGGATTTACTGCATGGCTGCGCGAACGCGTAGCAAATCCTCTGGCGTATCAACACCCACGCTGGGAATGGCTTTTGCCACATCCACATGGATTTTCTCGCCATACCAAAGAACACGCAACTGCTCCAGCAGTTCGATATGTTCCAGCGGGCTGGCTTCCCAACGAACATAACGGCGGATAAATCCGGCACGATAGGCGTAAATACCAATATGACGCAGGAAGTGGTCGCCGATAGTCTCACGGGAGACGGCAAAGCGCTCACGATCCCACGGAATAGTGGCACGTGAGAAGTACAGCGCATAGCCGTTAGCATCACGTACTACCTTCACCGCATTCGGGTTAAAGGCTTCTTCCGCAGAGTCAATCGGCACCGCCAGTGTCGCCATACCGGCGCTGCTGCTGGCCAGATTGTCCGCCACCTGACGAATAATAACCGGAGGGATCATGGGTTCATCACCCTGAACATTCACAATGACCGTGTCATCCGGGAACTGGTAGTGATCAATCACTTCTGCAAGGCGTTCAGTACCGGATTGATGGTCAGCGCGAGTCATACACACCTCACCACCGGCGGCTTCCACTGCGCGTGCCACATCCTGGTTATCCGTGGCCACAATAACGCGCTCAGCACCGGACTCCAGTGCACGCTCCATCACGTGAACCACCATCGGCTTGCCGTGAATATCAACCAGGGGTTTACCCGGCAGACGGGTGGAAGCAAAGCGGGCAGGAATAATGGCAACAAAACTCATGGATGGATCTCTTCAAGCGTCAGTGCACGTGCTTCAACTTCCAGCAGCACAGGAATACCGTCACGTACCGGATACGCCAGACCATCTGGTTTGCAGATGAGTTCCTGCTGCTCTTTGTTGTAATACAACTTGCCATGACAGACCGGACAAGCAACGATTTCGAGTAGACGATGATCCATAAATCCTCCGCGATAAATCCAATTTTGCAATGGGCTAAGAATACCATAGCTCTACTGGTGCAGTTACCCGCTCACCACGAAAAACATGTCCCATATTATATTTCCCAGCGAGCTGGCCAGCAGGAAAGCATGGCGTCAGGGAGTTTATTGACTTCGATCATTTCCGCCCCCTGCCAGCGGGCAAATTTTGTCAGAGCGCGCTGCACATCATTCACGAACTGCTGACTGACGCGCGTGTGCGGTTCCAGCCATAATTGTTTGACCTCCAGCACTTTTGTCTTACGCAGCATACGGGCATCCAGCCGTGCTTTTAATGCACCCCGGTGCAAAACAGGCAGGACAAAATACCCATACTGCCGCTTCTCCTCCGGCGTGTAACACTCCAGACGATAGTCAAAATCAAACAGTTCCAGCACACGTTTACGATCCCACACCAGCGGATCAAAGGGCGACAGAATAGCGGTATGTGTGGCGGCTTGCGGCTGAGCCAGCTGTGCAAACAGTGTGTGATGGAGATACATCGTGCCAAGCCCTTCCACCTGTACCTCACGCACTGTTCCCTGCTCCAGCCAGCCAGCGATGGCCTGGAGGACCGGTGCCCGCTTCAGACGGTAATAATCCGCCAGCCAGCCCGCACGAAATATCCCCAGGCTCGCCGCACTGTTATCCAGCATACGCTGGACAGCGTCAGCTTCGCTTAGTGCATGCTGCGCATCATCCCAATCGGGCATTACCCGCTGCCGCAGGTCATAAACACGCTGGAACTGACGGCGTTCACTGACCATCAGCTCACCCGTGGTAAACAGATTTTCCAGATGACGCTTATGAGGTTTCCACGCCCACCAGCCAGGCTTCTGCCCTGCCGGTGCCGTAAAATCAGCCGAGCGAACTGCGCCATTTTCACGGATATATGCCAGCAAACTGGCGATATCCTGCTGATGCTCATCCATCCACGCCTGGTTGTACTTCCAGCCTAATGCTGAGGGATTCAGCATGCGGTGACGCAACAGGGGATAATCTTCAACAGGAATAAAGCAGGCTTCATGTGCCCAGTATTCAAACAGGTTTCGCTGTGCCAGCGCCTGCTCAAGCCAGATGTGGGGATACTCGCCGAGGCGGCTGAATAACACAAGATAAGGACTTCGCGCCACCACGTGGATGGTGTCGATTTGCAGCAGTGACATTCGGCGTATCACCGACAGCAGATCGTCAAATCGGGCTTTATGTGAAGGTGGGCGCAACAGCCCCTGAGCCGCCAGCTGAAGCTGACGCGCCTGAACAAGAGAAAGAGTTACTGCCGTCATAATGCCACCCGTTAAGTTCAGATGGCTTCAGTGTAGCGCGATGTTACTGATTGTGGCCAAATTAGCGGGGAATTAATGCACTGATTTTGTTCAGCAATGCGCCGGACTGCTCATCGGGGAGCATGGCATCAACCGGTAGATACCACCAGTTGCCTGTCGCGAAAGCGCGCGCTTTGACCGCATCTTTCTCGGTCATCAACAATGTCTGCCCGTCCGTTATCAGGGCATTCAGGGTATCGGCACTGTAATTCTGATGGTCAGCGAAAGAGACCTCTTTTTGGGTCACTACACCTTGTTGACGCAGCGTATTGAAAAAACGTGGAGGGTGACCAATACCGGCCATCGCCACCACATTTTGTAGCTGTGCTGCCGGACGACGTTCCCCTGAAAGCAGGTTCACAGCCTGACCCGGCACCAATTGCATCGAGAGTTCGCCCGGCTGCGCCCGACCACCGTTAGTGATCACGGCAGTAACACTTTTCAGGCGGGCAGCGCGTTCACGCATTGGACCTGCGGGTAACCACCAGCCATTACCAAAGCGGCGTTCACCATCTATCACCACGATTTCAATATCACGCGCCAGTGCATAGTGCTGCAATCCATCATCAGTGATAATGACATCTACCCCACCATCGTTCACCAATGCTTCTACCGCCAGACGGCGCTGGGGGGCGACGGCGACGGCAGCACCGGTACGCTGATAGATCAGAACCGGCTCATCACCGGCTTCACGGGTCGTCGTATCTGCACCCAGCACCAGCGGGTAGCTTTCTGCTTTGCCGCCGTAACCACGAGACACCACGCCAACGCGAAACCCACGCTGTTGCAGCGCCTGTACCAGCCAGATGACCACCGGCGTTTTGCCATTCCCGCCCGCAGTAAGATTACCGACGATCACCACAGGAACAGGTGCGCGCCACGCTTTACGCCAGCCCCAACAATAGCTAAGGCGAAGCAGATTGCTGATCAGCCCATATAGCAGGCTGAAGGGTACCAGCAACAGATAAAGCGCAGAGCGGCCGCTCCAGATACGTTCAATCATTGGCCAAATTGCATCTTATGCAGTTGCGCATACACACCACGCTCTGCCAGCAACATCTCGTGGCTGCCACGCTCAACGATTTGACCATCTTCAACCACCACAATCTCATCCGCCTTTTCAATTGTAGAAAGACGGTGTGCAATCACCAGCGAAGTCCGGTTCTTTTGCAACTCGTCCAGGGCTGACTGAATAGCGCGCTCAGACTCGGTATCCAGAGCAGAGGTGGCTTCATCCAGGATCAGAATCGGGCTGTCACGCAGCAAGGCACGGGCAATGGCAATACGCTGACGCTGACCACCTGAGAGCAGAACACCATTCTCCCCGATCATTGTATCCAGGCCGTTTTCCATCTTGCCGATAAAGTCCATGGCATGGGCCATCGTTGCCGCTCTCTCAATATCTTCACGGCTGTACTGATCCTGCCGCGCATAGGCAATGTTGTTGGCGATAGTATCGTTGAACAAATGCACATTTTGCGACACCAGTGCCACCTGATTACGCAGTGAGGCAAGCGTGTATTCACGCAGGTCATATCCATCCATCAGGATCGTACCCTGCTGAACGTCATAGAAACGCGTTAGCAGACTCGCCAGAGTGGATTTACCTGAACCTGAACGTCCGACCAGAGCGACGGTTTTACCTGCAGGAATAGTCAGATTGATCTTTCGCAGTGCCGGTACTTCGCGACCAGGATAGGAAAATGTCACATCACGGAATTCAATGTCACCTTTTGCCCGCTCAACAGTGCGCTTGCCGGTGTCCACTTCCTGTTCGCTGTCGAGAATGGAGAACAACGTCTGACAGGCAGCCATACCGCGCTGAAACTGGGCATTGACGTTAGTCAGGGATTTCAGCGGACGCATCAGGGCAATCATGGATGAGAACACCACGGTGATCGTACCCGCCGTCAGGGTTTCCATCACACTCGGGAAGCTCGCGGCATACAGCACAAAAGCGAGGGCCAGCGAGGCGATCAGCTGAATAATCGGATCAGAAATAGAGGATGCTGAAACCAGTTTCATCCCCTGTTGACGCATACGATTACTCACGCGGTTAAAGCGCTCACTCTCAATATCCTGTCCACCAAAAATCAGCACTTCTTTATGCCCTTTCAGCATTTGTTCTGCGCTGGTGGTCACCTGCCCCATGGTGTTCTGCATGTTTTTACTTATATTGCGAAAACGCTTAGAGACCGTACGAATAGCAAAGGAGACGATCGGCGCCAGAACAATCAGGATCAGCGATAGCTGCCAGCTGTAGTAAAACATTAAAATAAACAGGCCAATAATCGACGCACCTTCACGTACCACGGTCACCAGTGCTCCGGAAGAGGATGACGCAACCTGCTCGGAGTCATAGGTAATGCGTGACAACAGCGTGCCGGTAGACTGCTGATCGAAGAAAGCGACAGGCATTCCCATCATATGGCTGAACAGGCGACGACGCATGCCCATAACCACATTGCCAGAAACCCATGAGATGCAGTAGCTGGAAGCGTAGCTGGTAACGCCGCGAACTAACATCAGACCCATTACGGCAAGCGGCATCCACAGCAAAACTGCGTTGTCCGCTTTACCAAAACCATCATCAAGTAAAGGCTTCAGCAGTGACAGCATGAGTGTATCGCCAGCCGCATTAAGAATTAGTGCGACTGCCGCCACAATCAACCCCGTCTTGTATGGCACGATCATCGGCCAGAGTCGACGGAATGTCTGCCAGGTGGAGAGATCTTTATCCAGATGCATTATTTAACCAGCTTTGAATGAAATAGCCGCTCATTCTACCTGGAATCCCTGACTACGCCAAACCACTGATGATACCAACGGTTCATTATTTGTTCTCTTAACCCCAAAAGTTGCCAGTTATCAACAAAAAAACGCGCGCTGATCTGTCCAGAAAGGGCCGTATCATGCCATTCCACGTGATTTTTATCGTAACGCTGAATAATCTTCGCAGCAGGTAGCCGCCATGCACTATAGCGTGCAGCAGATGCGACAGCTGCTGTCGCTGCCACTGCACGTAAGAAAGGGGGTGAAGAGGACGTACTGCTACCGTGATGTGGAACCTGCAACAAATCGGCCGCCAGGTTGGCGCGCTGTTCAGCGACCATTTTTAGTTCTGCCGGGGCCTCAATATCTCCTGTCAGCAGCACTCGCCATTTTCCGTCAGTGATGGCGACAACACAGGATTGGTTGTTTCCCTCCCCTTCTTCCTCTGCTGGTGGCCAGAGAACGCTGAACTGTAGATCCTGCCAGTACCAGCGGATCCCTTTGCGGCAGGGTAAGTGCCCCTGACGCGCCAGAGCGCTGCGCACGCGCGCCGCCGGGAACGCCGTCTGCATGCTTTCCAGCCCACCAATATGGTCAAGATGGCCATGGCTAACAACAATATCGGTAACATTTAATCCCTGCCAGGTAAGCCACGGTAGGATCTGGCTGCGGGCAGCATCTCCTCCAGGCCAGCGGTGACCCGTATCATATAAAGTGGCTTCTCCGTGACGAGAAACAACGACGGCCAACCCATGTCCAACATCCAGCATATCGACACGCCAGTGCGGGAGGGATCCCACTTCGCGCCAGCTACACAGCAGAAGAGCGGCACTCAACAGGCTGATCGGTGAGCTGCGCCACCAGCCGAAACGCAGACTCAACAGTATCAACCAACATAACAGGCTGGCAGCCCCCAGCGTTTGGTCCAGAGGAAACCAGCCACGAGGTAAATGTTGTAGAGGAATAAAAACCAGAGCAAGAGAGTGGTCAACCGATTGCCACAGTAACGTGCTGACCCAGGGCAACGGGTTGCAAACAATAGCCACCAGGATCAAAGGCACTGTCAGCATAGTGATTAGCGGAACGGCCCAGAGATTTGCCACCAACGAACTTAGGCTAACCCCATGAAAAAGCAGCGCTTGCAGTGGCATTAATAGCAGCAGCATTCCTATTTGCAGATGCAGTAATCGCAACAGCAGCCAGCGCTTACCACGGTTAAAACGTTGGGGAAGAGGAAAAAAGTGAAACCACAGCAACAGACCAGCTACTGCCATTGCTGATAGCCAAAGACTGTCAGAAAGTACGCTGATTGGGTCAAAAAAAAGGATCAATGCGATGCACAAGCACCACACCTGCCAACTATGGCAGTTGATGAAACGTAAGCGAAGCGTACTCCAGACCAGCAAAGAGAGTATTGCCCGCAGCGCAGGGGGATTACCACCTGATAACCAGCAATAGGTTAGTGCCACCAGCAGGCTGCAATACATTGGCAAGCGATAACCAATACACCAGGCAGGCAAAGCAAACTGAATACCACGCGACAACACCCATCCAAAACTTGCAGCAAGGGCAATATGCATACCTGAAATCGCCATCAGATGTGCAGTGCCGGTTTCACGCAGCAGCTGATTTCTCTCCCTATCTACATCCGCTCTTTCGCCAAAAGCCAGTGCGGAGATCAATGCATGCCACGTCAGATGTCCATAGTTCTTTTGCGTGGCATTTATTACTCTGGCACGCCAGCTGCATTGTGAATCAAGGGCTGATGCCGACATCACTCTGCCAGTGAGTGGCGTATGATTAGCCAGCGCAAAACGCTGGTGGTCAAACCCTCCTTCGTTGAGCTGAGCATGCACTGGGCGCAAAACCAAATCCATGTTCCAGTGCTGCCCGGCACAAAATGCTATCTCCTGCGGCTGCACTTTCAGGCTGGCATAAATCGGTGGGAATAGAATCCTGTCTTTGTAGCGCAGCAGCCGTACTTTAATCATCTTCCCATCTGGTAGTACGTTGTCCACGACAATTTCTGCATTCAATTGCCCGTGCGTCAGCTGTTCTATCTGATCCAACATTGCGCGCCCTGCGCTGACTGCCCAGAGGAACAAGACCAGGATCAGCGCGACTATTTTCGCTCGACGCCATCCGGACAGAGCTAATAGCAGGGCAAGGGACAAAATGGGCAGATCGTAGACAGCAGCGGGAAGCCTGGGCAGGAAACTCAGTGGTAGCGTTGCGGCAATGACGCTCCATGCCAGCCGATTCACAGTTATAAACATGACACCTCCCTGTATCAATGATCGCCAGTGTGCAGCAATCACTATCGGGTGTCAGGTGGACGGGAAAGGATTCTGAAAACGTCTCGCTAACAATTTTCGTTGTTTGCAAATTTCACAAAATTTTTGTGCATCAGCATGTAATTTTATTTAGGGCAAAAAAAACGACACCGAAGTGTCGTTTTATCGATTCATCGCAATACCCTAAGGTATTAGCCGCCGTAAATATTAGCGCGATCCCGCAACTCTTTACCTGGCTTGAAGTGTGGAACGTATTTACCTTCCAACTCCACTTTGTCACCCGTTTTCGGGTTACGGCCAGTGCGAGGTGCACGATAGTGTAAAGAGAAGCTGCCAAATCCCCGGATTTCAATGCGTTCGCCATCTGACAACGTTGTTGCCATATGCTCAAGCATCTCTTTTACCGCATCCTCAACGACTTTCGCCGGAATATGAGAGTGCTGGCCGGCAAGTCTTTCAATCAGTTCTGACTTGGTCATATAACCTCCGGTTAATCCTTGTTAGGAAAAGTTCTGACAGTAACGACGGCACAGGGCAGCTTACGCTGCCCTGAAAGCGATTACTCGCCTTTAGCTGCTTTGAAAGCTTCAGCCATTGCGCTAGAGAAGTTGCTTTCTTCCTGTTTGGTGTTAACAGTATTGATTGCTTCTTTCTCGTCAGCCTGGTCTTTTGCACGAACAGACAGGCTAACAACGCGGTTCTTACGGTCTACACCGGTGAACTTAGCTTCAACATCATCGCCAACATTCAGAACCAGAGTTGCGTCTTCTACGCGGTCCAGCGATGCTTCAGAAGCACGCAGGTAACCTTCAACGCCGTCTGCTAATTCAACTGTAGCACCTTTAGCGTCAACAGCAGTCACTTTACCGTTAACAATTGCACCTTTCTTGTTCAGAGAGATGTAGTTGTTGAACGGATCTTCTGCCAGCTGCTTAACGCCCAGGGAGATACGCTCGCGCTCTGCGTCAACTTGCAGAACAACAGCAGCGATTTCGTCGCCTTTCTTGTATTCACGAACTGCTTCTTCTCCGGTAGCGTTCCAGGAGATGTCAGACAGGTGAACCAGGCCGTCGATGCCGCCGTCCAGGCCGATGAAGATACCGAAGTCAGTGATTGACTTGATTTTACCTTCAACACGGTCGCCCTTGTTGTGGGTTTCTGCAAACTGCTGCCATGGGTTAGATTTGCACTGCTTCAGACCCAGGGAGATACGACGACGTTCTTCATCGATGTCCAGAACCATAACTTCAACAACATCACCAACGTTAACAACTTTAGATGGGTGAATGTTTTTGTTGGTCCAGTCCATTTCAGAAACGTGTACCAGGCCTTCAACGCCTTCTTCGATTTCAACGAAGCAGCCGTAGTCGGTCAGGTTAGTTACACGACCAGTCAGCTTGGTGCCTTCTGGGTAACGTTTCGCGATAGCAACCCATGGATCTTCGCCCAGCTGCTTCAGACCCAGAGAAACACGGGTACGCTCGCGGTCGAATTTCAGAACTTTAACGGTAATTTCATCGCCAACATTCACGATTTCGCTTGGATGCTTAACGCGTTTCCATGCCATATCAGTGATGTGCAGCAGGCCGTCAACGCCGCCCAGATCAACGAATGCACCGTAGTCAGTAAGGTTCTTAACGATACCTTTAACTTCCATGCCTTCCTGCAGGTTTTCCAGCAGCTGATCGCGCTCTGCGCTGTTTTCGGATTCGATAACCGCACGACGTGAAACTACAACGTTGTTACGTTTCTGATCCAGCTTGATGACTTTGAACTCAAGCTCTTTGCCTTCCAGGTGCAGTGTATCGCGCACTGGACGAACGTCTACCAGTGAACCTGGCAGGAACGCACGAATGCCATTCAGCTCAACTGTGAAGCCACCTTTAACTTTGCCGTTGATAACACCGGTAACAGTTTCAGCATCTTCGTAAGCTTTTTCCAGTGTAATCCATGCTTCGTGACGTTTAGCTTTCTCACGAGACAGCAGAGTTTCACCGAAGCCGTCTTCCACTGCATCCAGCGCAACGTCAACTTCGTCGCCTACCTGGATTTCCAGTTCGCCGGCTGCGTTCTTGAACTGCTCTGCAGGGATCGCAGATTCAGATTTCAGACCCGCATCAACCAGGACTACGTCTTTGTCGATAGAGACAACAACGCCACGAACGATGGAACCCGGACGGGTTTCGATTGTTTTTAGGGATTCTTCAAATAGTTCAGCAAAAGATTCAGTCATATTGATAATCTTCAGGATTCTTCAATTTAACGTCCACCTGACATCCTGCCGGGTGGGGTTGTTTCACATGCTCCATGACATCCATATCACAGAGTTAGATAAATCATTCTACAGGCCGCAGCTCATGTAGAGGTCACTAAGCGTAGTTGAAATTTACGCTAGCGCGAGTTTCTCACGCGCATATTTTAACGCAATCTCGATCACCTGCTCAATCGACATCGTCGTCGAATCAAGCACTAAGGCATCTTCAGCCGGCACCAACGGTGCAATGGCTCGATTACGGTCACGCTCATCGCGCTCTTTTATCTCAGATAAAAGGCGCTCAAAGTTAACACTAAAGCCCTTTTCCTGCAACTGTAGCATACGACGGTTAGCACGTTCTTCAGAGCTGGCATCAAGGAAGATTTTCACTGGCGCATCAGGGAAAACCACCGTGCCCATATCGCGACCATCGGCAATCAATCCGGGGAAATCCCGGAAACCACGTTGACGGCGCAACAATGCTTCACGCACACGAGGGAATGCGGCCACTTTGGAGGCGGTGTTACTGACATCCTGAGTACGGATTTCACCAGTAACATTTTCACCTTCCAGAATGACTTCCATTTCGCCATTGTTAGAAACAAAACGCACATCAAGATGGGCAGCGATAGGAACCAACGCTTCTTCAGACGCCATATCTACCTGATGATGCAGCGCAGCCAGGGCCAGAACGCGATAAATTGCGCCGGAATCCAACAGGTGCCAGTGCAACGCCTCGGCCATCGCTTTACACAATGTACCTTTCCCTGCACCACTTGGGCCATCAATGGTGATTACTGGGGCTATTGCCATCATGTCGTTCTCCTGTCGGTGGAATGCCTGAGCAGCAGATGCCCGGACAAATATCGACGCGCATTATACCCCTCGTGCATGAAGCTGCAACTGCGTTGGTTGCGCACCGTGCGCTGTTAAGAACGGTACGCATACATAACGAATATGCCCGTTACGCCAGTTGACTAATACGGGCGAGCTGTTCGAAGTAGTCAGGAAATGTTTTCGCCGTGCATTTAGGGTCAAGGATGGTCACTGGCGTTGAGGAAAGTGCCACCAGGGAGAAACACATCGCCATACGGTGATCGTTATACGTGCCAATTTCAGCAAACTTAACCTGGGCAGGGGGTGTAATGCGGATGAAGTCATGGCCCTCTTCAACTTCAGCGCCCACTTTACGCAGTTCAATGGCCATCGCCGCCAGACGGTCAGTCTCTTTCACACGCCAGTTATAGATATTGCGCATAACCGTCGTGCCTTTCGCAAACAGTGCAGCCGTTGCAATAGTCATGGCTGCATCAGGGATATGATTCATATCCAGGTCGATGGCATTGAGATCGCCACGCGTACAGGCAATAAAATCATCGCCCCACTCCACGCTGGCGCCCATTTTTTCCAGTACGTCCGCAAAGCGAATATCGCCCTGCATACTGTTACGGCCAATACCGGTCACTTTCACCGTCCCACCTTTGATGGCGGCAGCGGCAAGGAAGTAAGACGCAGAAGATGCATCACCTTCAACCAGGTAGTCGCCTGGAGCCTGATACTGCTGCTGGCCACGAATGTGAAACGCGCGGTAATCTTCATTCTCAACCTTAACGCCAAAGGTCGCCATCAGGTTGAGCGTGATATCAATATACGGTTTTGATACCAGATCGCCTTTAATCTCGATACGGGTATCGTTTTCTGCCAAAGGCGCAGTCATCAGCAATGCCGTCAGGAACTGGCTGGAAACGCTACCGTCGACGGCGACTTCGCCACCACGGAATCCCCCTTTCAGGCGCAACGGTGGATAGTCTTCCTGCTCAAGATATTCAACATCGGCCCCCCCCTGACGTAAAGCATCAACCAGGTGTCCGATCGGCCGTTCTTTCATGCGAGGCTCACCGGTCAGAACGATGTCATTGCTGCCCAGGCACAGTGCCGCTGCCAGAGGACGCATTGCCGTTCCGGCGTTGCCGAGGAACAGTTCCAGCGCGCCTTCTGCCTGAAGTGCACCGCCCTGACCTTCGACTTCACACACGGTGCGGTCGGCAGACAGCGTGAAATGAACACCCAGTGCCTGAAGTGCATTCAGCATATGGCGAACATCGTCGCTATCGAGCAGATTCGTCAGGCGGGTGGTGCCTTTTGCCAGTGCGGCCAGCAGCAGCGCGCGGTTAGACACGCTCTTAGAACCTGGAAGGTTAACGGTGCCGTCGACCAGGGCGATAGGTTGTAACGTCAGGGAATCCTGCATGTGAAACGTATTCTCCAAAATAATTACAATGAAACCCCGCTGGGCTGCGGGGTTTCAGATTCAAAACTTACTGCAAATACCGACGTACCTTAGCCGTGGCGACGTTCGAAGTCGACCATAAAGTCGGTGAGCGTTTTAACGCCCTGCAACGGCATGGCATTGTAAATCGAAGCACGCATACCGCCGACCACGCGGTGTCCTTTCAGAGCATGCAGGCCCGCCGCAAATGACTCTTCAAGGAACAGTTTGTCCAGCGCGGCATCAGCCAGCTGGAAGGGTACGTTCATACGTGAACGATTAGCGGCTACCACATCGTTGCGGTAGAAACTGCTGTTATCGATGGTGCTATAGAGCAGGTCGGCTTTTGCCTGGTTACGTTTATCCAGTTCCGCCACGCCACCCTGCTCTTTCAGCCACTTGAATACCAGGCCGGACAGATACCAGGCAAAGGTCGGTGGCGTATTGAACATAGATTCGTTATCCGCCAGAACCTTATAATCCAGGATGGAAGGCAGCTCTTTGCGCGCCTGCCCCAACAGATCTTCACGTACGACGACCAGCGTTAAACCGGCAGGGCCAATATTTTTCTGTGCACCGGCATACAGCACGCCGTAACGATTAACATCGATCGGGGACGACAGGATCGTTGAAGAAAGATCGGCCACCACAACTTTATCGCCAAAATCCGGAGTTTCCGGGATAGCGATACCGTCAATCGTTTCATTCGGGCAGTAATGCACGTAAGCAGCGTCATCAGACAACGCCCACTCGCTCATTGGAGTGATACCACGCAGACCATCAATCGTCGTTTTGGCATCGATCACGTTTGGCGTGCAATATTTCTGCGCCTCTTTTACTGCGCTGGCTGCCCAGTAACCACCATCAACATAGTCCGCCGTAGCATGTTGCCCCAACAGATTCATCGGGATGGCAGCGAACTGAGCGCGAGCACCGCCGTGGCAGAATAAAACTTTATAGTTGGAGGGGATTTTCAGCAGATCACGAAAATCTTTTTCAGCCTCTTCCGCGACCTGAATAAATTCCTTACTACGGTGGCTGATCTCCATTACGGAGGTTCCTAAACCCTGCCAGTTGCAGAGTTCCTGTTCAGCACGACGAAGCACTTCTACCGGCAACATAGCCGGGCCTGAGCTAAAATTGAAAACCTGACTCATTTCCCCTCACCACCTTCAGATCAATCGGTTTTGATTCCTCCATCGGTTTTATCATTGCCACCCCGTTGCTGCAATGATTTATCCGGTCAACCGACCAGTTCACCGCCCTGTGCCGCAACAGCTTGTAGGGGAAATGCAACAGCAGACGATATTTTGTGAGGTGTTTTCCTGTTTGAAAAACAGACCCGTTATCTTTTCATCGTAAAATGGCATTCTTCCTGTCATGAAATTACTGATGCCGGATAGCGGTTCCGCCGGAAACCCCGTATCATTGCGCGCTTTCCGTACAATCAATGACGAGTGGGCAAAATGACTCAAACTTATATCCCAGGCAAAGACGCCGCGCTGGAAGTTTCCATCGCACGCTTTCAGCAAAAACTGCAGGATCTTGGCTTCAACATCGAAGAAGCATCCTGGCTGAACCCTGTCCCGAATGTCTGGTCAGTTCATATCCGCGATCGCGACTGCCCACTGTGTTTTACCAATGGTAAAGGCGCGAGCAAAAAAGCGGCTCTGGCCTCTGCACTGGGCGAATACTTTGAACGCCTGTCCACCAACTATTTCTTCGCTGATTTCTGGTTAGGCGAGAAGATCGCCAATGGCGACTTCGTTCACTACCCTAACGAGAAGTGGTTCCCACTGCCGGAAGATGACCAGTTGCCAGAAGGCATCCTGGATCCGCGTCTGCGTAAATTCTACGACCCGGAAAATGAAGTCAGCGCCAGCGAACTGATTGATTTGCAGTCTGGCAATGCCGCACGCGGCATCTGTGGCCTGCCGTTTACTCGCCAGTCGGATCAGCAAACGGTTTACATCCCGATGAACATCATCGGCAACCTGTACGTATCAAACGGTATGTCTGCGGGTAATACAGCCAACGAAGCCCGCGTTCAGGGGCTTTCAGAAGTGTTCGAGCGCTATATTAAAAATCGCATTATCGCGGAATCAATCAGCCTGCCGACAATTCCACAGGATGTGTTAAATCGTTATCCGGGCGTCGTTGAAGCCATTGCCTCGCTGGAAGCAGAAGGTTTCCCAATTTTCTCCTACGACGCCTCACTGGGCGGCAAATATCCTGTCATCTGTGTCGTGCTGTTTAACCCTGCAAATGGCACGTGTTTCGCCTCCTTTGGTGCCCACCCTGACTTTGGCGTGGCGCTGGAGCGTACCGTCACCGAACTGCTGCAGGGCCGTGGCCTGAAAGATTTAGATGTGTTCACCCCGCCGACCTTCGACGATGAAGAAGTGGCAGAGCACGCCAATCTGGAAACACACTTTATCGATTCCAGCGGTCTGATCTCGTGGGATATGTTCAAGGATGATGCCGATTATCCATTCGTGGACTGGAGCTTCAAAGGCAGCACAGAAGAAGAGTTCTCGACGCTGATGGACATCTTCAAGTCAGAAGATCAGGAAGTTTACATCGCTGACTATGAGCATCTGGATGTTTACGCTTGCCGTATCATCGTGCCGGGCATGTCGGATATCTATCCGGCAGAAGACCTGCTGCTGGCTAACAACAGCATGGGCGCTTACCTGCGTGAGACGCTGCTCAGCCTGCCCGAAAGCAGCTGGGAGAAAGCAGACTATCTGTCCCTGCTGGAGCAGTTGGATGAAGACGGCCATGATGACTTCACCCGTGTACGCGAACTGCTGGGCCTTGCAACTGGTAAAGATAACGGCTGGTACACACTGCGCATTGGTGAACTGAAAGCGATGCTGGCATTGGCCGCAGGCGATCTGGAACAGGCATTGATTTGGACAGAATGGACCATGGAGTTCAATCAGTCGATCTTCAGCGCCGAACGCGCCAACTACTATCGCTGCCTGCAAACACTGCTGTTATTGAGCCAGGAAGAGGGCCGCGATCCCCTGCAGTACCATACGGCATTTGTCCGTATGTACGGTCAGGAAGCGGTAGACACCGCTTCTGCAGCTATCAGCGGTGAAGCACCGTTTTATGGCTTGCAGAGTGTTGATAGCGATCTGAAAGCGTTCCCGGCACATCAATCGCTGCTGGCCGCTTATGAAAAACTTCAGGTGGCTAAACGTCTTTACTGGAAATAACTGACTATAAAAATGGCACCACATTAAAGGTGTCATAAACAGACAGTATTATTTCATTTCTGCCGATCTCCACCGGCAGGTTAATAAAAGGTAACAGCGCAGGCTGTTACCTTTTTAATTGTTACAAGATTGCTATATATACTCTCATTTCTTCACCCGCCCCATCACGGAACACGTGCGAGACTCAAATATTTTTTTAAAAATTAAAAAAGTTTTAATTTATAAAAATCAATATCTTAACCACATAAACCACCAATACAGAAGGCCTTAAGCGCTAATTTGCCGGGGCTATATGATCCACATCAAATTCTTTCCTATACTCCTTTGTTAGACTTTCTTCGCTGATTACTTTTGGGAGAACGTTAGTGTGAAAACTGGCAACCCCTTTGACTTATTATTACCGTCAGAAATGGCGAAAGTTGCTGAAGATGCAGGTGTCTATAAAGCAACGAAACACCCCTTCACCACATTTTTTCTGGCAATTACCGCTGGAGTTTTCATCTCCATCGCCTTTGCTTTCTATATCACTGCCACGACGGGTACGTCTGCTGTCCCCTGGGGGCTGGCAAAGCTGGTTGGTGGTATCTGCTTTTCACTGGGTTTGATGTTGGTTGTGGTTTGCGGTGCTGACCTGTTTACTTCCACTGTTCTTACCGTGGTCGCTAAAGCCAGCGGCCGTATTACCTGGGCGCAGCTCGCCCGCAACTGGATCATCGTCTATGTAGGCAACTTTATCGGTGCCATCTTCTTTGTTGCTCTGATTTGGTTTGCCGGGCAGTACATGGCGGCCAACGGTGCCTGGGGACTGAATGTCCTGCAAACCGCTGACCATAAAATGCACCATACTTTCACGGAAGCTGTCTGCCTTGGCATTTTGGCGAATCTGATGGTGTGCATGGCTGTATGGATGAGTTACTCCGGGCGCAGTCTGATGGACAAAATGTTTGCCATGGTGCTGCCAGTTGCGATGTTTGTTGCCAGTGGATTTGAGCACAGCATCGCCAACATGTTTCTCGTCCCGATGGCGATCATCATTAAAGACTTTGCGACTCCCGAGTTCTGGCAAGCTACCGGAGCAAGTGCAGAGCAGTTTTCGCACCTCACCGTTGGCCATTTTATTACCGATAACCTGATCCCGGTGACACTGGGCAATATCATCGGTGGTGGTTTGCTGGTTGGTTTAACGTACTGGGTAATTTATCTGCGTGATGGCGACCATCACTGATTGGCCCACTAACACAATATTGCAACCGTCGGTGTGATGTCACCCGGCGGGAACGTACATCGAACTTCACGTTATAAGGTAGGTATCAAATGACCGAGCTTAATCAAAAAATGGCGGCAGCCTGGGAAAGCTTTGCACAGGGCGAATGGCAGACCAGCGTTAACGTCCGTGACTTCATCCAGAAAAACTACACACCGTATGAAGGCGACGAAGCGTTCCTGGCCGGTGCCACTGAGGCAACGACGGCTCTGTGGGACAAAGTGATGGAAGGCATCAAACAAGAAAACCGCACGCATGCGCCGGTTGACTTTGATACCGACCTGCCATCAACCATCACCTCTCACGATGCGGGCTATATCAATAAAAGCCTGGAACAAATCGTTGGCCTGCAGACAGAAGCCCCACTGAAACGTGCGCTGATCCCTTTCGGCGGCATTAAAATGGTTGAAGGTTCGTGCAAAGTGTATGGCCGCGAACTTGATCCGACAGTGAAAAAAATCTTCTCCGAATACCGTAAAACCCATAACCAGGGTGTATTCGATGTGTACACTCCCGATATTATGCGTTGTCGTAAATCAGGTGTGCTGACTGGTCTGCCTGACGCATACGGTCGTGGTCGTATCATTGGTGACTACCGCCGCGTAGCGCTGTACGGTATTGACGCACTGATGAAAGACAAATTCGCTCAGTTCACTTCACTGCAGAGCGATATGGAAAATGGCGTTAATCTGGAAGCAACTATTCGCCTGCGCGAAGAAATTGCCGACCAGCATCACGCACTTCAGCAGATTAAAGAGATGGCAGCGAAATATGGCTGTGATATCTCTGGCCCGGCAACTAACGCAAAAGAAGCGGTACAGTGGACCTACTTCGGTTACCTGGCTGCGGTGAAATCTCAAAATGGTGCTGCGATGTCCTTTGGACGCGTATCTACCTTCCTGGATATCTACTTTGAACGCGACCTGAAAGCAGGCGTGATCAACGAACTGGAAGCACAGGAACTGATTGACCACCTGGTGATGAAACTGCGTATGGTGCGCTTCCTGCGTACTCCTGAGTACGATGAACTGTTCTCAGGTGACCCAATCTGGGCGACTGAATCACTGGCAGGCATGGGCGTTGACGGCCGTACCATGGTGACTAAAAACACCTACCGTTTCCTGAATACCCTTTACACCATGGGTCCTTCACCGGAACCAAACATGACCATCCTGTGGTCTGAAAAACTGCCACTGAACTTCAAAAAATACGCGGCAAAAGTGTCCATCGATACCTCATCTCTGCAGTACGAGAATGATGATCTGATGCGCCCTGACTTTGACAATGATGACTACGCCATTGCCTGCTGCGTGAGCCCGATGATCGTCGGCAAACAAATGCAGTTCTTCGGTGCGCGTGCCAACCTGGCAAAAACCATGCTGTATGCGATTAACGGCGGCGTGGATGAAAAAATGAAAATGCAGGTTGGCCCGAAAGAAGCGCCAATGATGGATGACGTGCTGGACTACGATAAAGTGATGAACCGGATGGATCACTTTATGGACTGGCTGGCAAAACAGTACGTCACTGCACTGAACGTTATCCACTACATGCATGATAAATACAGCTATGAAGCGTCACTGATGGCCCTGCATGACCGTGATGTTTACCGTACTATGGCTTGTGGTATCGCAGGTCTGTCCGTTGCGGCTGACTCCCTGTCTGCTATCAAATACGCCAAAGTATCCACCATTCGTGATGAAGATGGCCTGGCCGTAGACTTCAAAATCGAAGGTGAATACCCGCAGTTTGGTAACAACGATTCACGCGTTGATGACATTGCCTGCGACCTGGTTGAACGTTTCATGAAGAAAATTCAGAAACTGCAAACTTACCGTAATGCGGTGCCAACTCAATCCGTACTGACCATTACCTCTAACGTGGTGTATGGTAAGAAAACGGGCAACACTCCGGACGGACGCCGTGCTGGCGCACCATTTGGACCAGGCGCAAACCCAATGCATGGTCGCGATCAGAAAGGTGCGGTTGCCTCTCTGACCTCCGTTGCTAAACTGCCGTTTGCTTACGCGAAAGATGGTATCTCTTATACCTTCTCCATCGTGCCAAACGCGCTGGGCAAAAACGACGACGTGCGCAAAACCAACCTTGCCGGTCTGATGGATGGTTACTTCCATCACGAAGCCAGCATCGAAGGTGGTCAGCACCTGAACGTCAACGTGATGAACCGTGAAATGCTGCTGGAAGCAATGGAGAACCCGGAAAAATATCCGCAGCTCACCATTCGCGTATCAGGTTATGCAGTTCGCTTCAACTCACTGACTAAAGAGCAGCAGCAGGACGTGATTACACGTACCTTTACACAGTCGATGTAAGCAGCCGCACTCTACAGGCTCCCGTAAGGGGGCCTGTTCACCACCAGCCGGTTTTGTCAGTCGCCTGATACGGACGCCTGCCAAAACAGACTTAACACAGCTAAAGACTGTGTCACCGTGGAGAATTCATCGCAATGTCAGTACTCGGTCGCATCCACTCTTTTGAATCCTGCGGGACCGTTGACGGCCCCGGCATCCGCTTTATCACCTTCTTCCAGGGCTGCCTGATGCGCTGCCTGTATTGCCATAACCGTGATACCTGGGATACGCACGGCGGCAAAGAGATCACCGTAGAAGAACTCATGAAAGACGTGGTGTCATATCGCCACTTTATGAATGCCTCTGGTGGTGGTGTTACCGCGTCCGGCGGAGAAGCTATCCTGCAAGCCGAATTCGTACGTGACTGGTTCCGTGCCTGTAAAGCTGAAGGGATTAACACCTGTCTGGATACCAACGGTTTTGTTCGCCGCTATGACCCGGTGATTGACGAACTGCTGGACGTCACCGATCTGGTGATGCTCGACCTTAAGCAGATTAATGATGATGTCCACCAGATTCTGGTCGGCGTCTCTAACCACCGCACACTTGATTTTGCCCGTTATCTGTCCAAACGTAATATCCGCACCTGGATCCGCTATGTTGTGGTGCCAGGCTACTCTGACGATGATGAATCAGCTCATCGTTTGGGCGAGTTCACGCGTGATATGGGCAATGTGGAGAAAATCGAATTGCTGCCGTATCACGAACTTGGCAAGCATAAGTGGGTAGCGATGGGGGAAGAGTACAAGCTGGATGGTGTTCATCCACCGAAAGCCGACACGATGGATCGGGTTAAAAGTATTCTTGAAAGCTATGGCCACCACGTGATGTATTAAGCCGCGTACGGGCTAACGATAATGGTAGAGGCTGACCTTCTGGTCAGCCTTTTTTATGCGTGCGCGACCGGATTGGCATGATGATCCGCTTTACGCAGCAGCATCACCAGATACACCATCGCCACTCCGGCAATCATCACAAACAGCAGCCGGTCTGAGTAGCTTTGCATCAGCATTGAGGTCATCGTCGGCCCCACCAGACTGCCGACGGTGTAACTCAGCAGCAGCGCCTGATTCATCGCCACCAGTTCATGGTGCGCCACGGTTTCACACGCCCAGGACATCGCCACCGGATAAAGGGTAAAGCCCGCACAGCCGAGAATAAATAGCGCAGGTGCCATCGCCGCATTACTCAACATTGCCAGAGCGCCGAGGATCACCACAAACACTTGCACCCGCAGCACCAGCAGACGCCCGTAACGATCGGCAAGACGGCCTATTGGCCACTGGCCAATGATGCCCGCACTCACCAGCAATGCCATCCAGTAACCCACGGTTGAGTCACTCATTCCCTGATGCGAAAGGTAAAGGGGCATCAGGCCATATAACGACCCCAGAACAATGCCTGAAATAATACAGCCATTGATGCCAAGACGGGCATTTCGGCGGCGCAGCATTGACCAAAGCCGCCCGGCTGGGGCTTCTTCTCCCCCTTCCTGGCTGGCGGTGACACGGCAAAAGACCAGTGGCAGAACCGCAGCCAGTATCACACTGCTGACCCAGGGGAGGACGTGCATCAATTCAGTCGACACTTTGCTGACCAGCAACTGCCCGATCACCGTGCCAATATAATAAATGATCATATAGGCAGCCAGCAGCCGCCCACGGTTGCGCAGCGTCCCGTTACACAGCAGCGCACTTTCCACCACAACCCAAATCAGCGCACAACCAATACCGGCCACAAAGCGCCACAGCGTCCACGACCAGAAGCCCGTCCCCAGCGCCAGTGCCAGCGTCGCCAGAGCGAAGACCAGTGAAGCAAGGTAATAGCTGCGGTTGAAGCCGTAGCGTTTGATTACCCAGCCAGCAATCAGCGTCCCAAGCAGGTTTCCGCAGTAGTATGACGAGCTGACCATTCCCACCTGCCAGGTCGGCAGTGCATCATGCGTGAGCCAGAGTGGCACCAGCGTATTGAGCACAGCAATAGAGACCGTTAGCAGCAGCAGACCGCACAGCAGCACCAGAACAGGACGTGACCAGGTGGACATAGTAGTTGGGGGACCGAAAACGAGGGAGATTTTGCTCGCATCATGCCACTGAGCAGACGATTGGAAAAGCACAATAAAAAACAAATAGCACGATTTGTAGATACGCGATTTAAAATTCTTATCTTCAATGGCTTAGAGGCATTAAGCGGAAGGCTGCAGACGAAATTATCTCATTGAATTCACATGCATTAAGTAAAAATAACATCACGAGTATCCATAACCATTTTTGCTCAATCTCAGGCAATAAAAAACCCGCCAGTGGCGGGTTTTTAAAACAGGTTTCAGGGCGACTGGCATGCTTGCACACCCTACGAATCTGTCTGTGGATCAGCCAATAAATTCCAGGCCTTTCATATACGGACGAAGAACATCAGGCACAGCGATACGGCCATCAGCCTGCTGGTAGTTTTCCAGCACCGCAACCAGAGTACGGCCCACTGCCAGGCCGGAGCCATTCAGGGTGTGTACCAGACGTGTTGCTTTCTCACCACGTGGACGGCAACGCGCTTTCATACGACGCGCCTGGAAATCACCCATGTTCGAGCAGGACGAAATTTCGCGATAGGTATCCTGCGCGGGCAACCACACTTCCAGATCGTAAGTTTTGTGCGAACCGAAGCCCATGTCACCGGTGCAGAGCAGCACTTTACGATATGGCAGGTTCAGCAGTTGCAGCACTTTCTCTGCGTGGCCAACCAGTTCTTCCAGCGCATCCATTGAGTCTTCAGGACGCGTGATCTGCACCATTTCAACTTTATCAAACTGGTGCATACGGATCAGACCGCGAGTATCGCGACCATATGCCCCAGCTTCTGAGCGGAAACACGGCGTGTGCGCGGTCATTTTAATCGGCAGCGACTCTTCTTCCAGAATCTCATCGCGTACCAGGTTGGTCAGCGGAACTTCGGAAGTCGGGATCAGCGCATAGTTACTGCTGGAAGCTTCTTCTTCCAACGGACGCGTATGGAACAGATCTTCACCAAACTTAGGCAACTGTCCCGTGCCGTACAGGCTGGCATGGTTCACCAGGTAAGGTACGTAGGTTTCCAGGTAGCCATGCTGTTCAGTATGCAGATCGAGCATGAACTGGCTCAGCGCACGATGCATCAGTGCAATCTGGCCTTTCATTACGATAAAACGCGAACCGGTCAGTTTAACTGCGGCGGCAAAATCGAGGCCTGCGGCCATTTCGCCCAGCTCAACGTGGTCACGCACCGCGAAGTCAAACTTACGCGGCTCACCCCAGCGACTGATTTCCTGGTTTTCACTGTCATCTTTGCCCAGTGGAACCACATCCGCAGGGATATTGGGAATAGCCATTGAAAAGTCATTGATGCTGGTCAACAGTGCATCCAGCTCTGCTTTTGCAGCGTCCAGGCGTTCGCCCAGTACGTTCACTTCCTGACGCAATGGCTCGATATCTTCCCCACGTGCTTTGGCCTGCCCGATGGATTTGGATCGCGAGTTACGCTCTGCCTGCAGATTTTCGGTTTCGACCTGCAGTACTTTACGACGCTCTTCATGTGCGCGCAGCGTATCAACGTCCAGCTTATAGCCACGGCGTGCCAGTTTTTCAGCGACTGCGTCTGGCTCAGTACGCAGTAGATTGGGATCGAGCATGCTTGTCCTGTGATGATTGATTGAGTTAAAAAAGAAGGGGCGCACCGATATATCGAATGCGTTGAATTCATTGCTAACCTTACCGCAACGTCACTGTCAGCGGTAGCGTTTTGTCGGGCTATTTTGATCCTGTTCAATCAACCAGGCGAGCTTTTCACCAATCTTCCCTTCCAGCCCACGCGTGGTTGGATGGTAATAACGGGTTTGTGCCATTTGCGCCGGGAAATAGTCCTCACCGGCGGCATAGGCGTTAGGTTCATCGTGGGCATAACGGTATTCCGCTCCCAGCCCCATTTCTTTCATCAGCTTGGTTGGCGCGTTACGCAAATGTTCAGGTACATCATAATCCGGGCTTTCACGCGCATCACGCATGGCCGCTTTGAAAGCGGTATACACCGCGTTACTTTTTGGCGCGCAGGCCAGGTAAACAATCGCCTGTGCGATCGCCCGCTCCCCTTCAGCCGGGCCGACACGGGTAAAACAATCCCAGGCGGAGATCGCCACTTGCATACCGCGAGGATCCGCGTTGCCAACATCTTCCGAGGCGATTGCCAGCAAACGTCGCGCAACATACAGCGGGTCACCGCCTGCAGTAATGATCCGTGCATACCAGTAAAGTGCCGCATCCGGCGCCGAACCCCGCACTGATTTGTGCAGGGCAGAAATCAGATCGTAGAAACGGTCACCTTTATTATCAAAGCGAGCGCTACGTTCACCGGACACTTCATTGAGCAACTGCGGCGTCAGTTCACGCTTGCCTTTGCTATTCACTTCAGCCATATCGGCCATCATTTCCAGCGTATTCAGCGCACGGCGCGCATCACCGTTGACCAGCTCAGCAATCATATTACGGGTATTTTCTGGCAAGATGATGTTGTCATTACCGTAGCCACGCTCACCGTCTTGCATCGCCTGGTCTAGCACGGCAGCAATGTCTTCCGTAGTCAGGGATTTCAACAGATAGACGCGAGCACGCGATAACAGCGCTGAGTTCAGCTCAAAAGAGGGATTTTCCGTCGTTGCACCGATAAAGGTAATGGTGCCATCTTCAATATGGGGCAGGAAAGCATCCTGCTGGCTTTTATTAAAACGGTGGACTTCATCAACAAACAGGATGGTACGCCTGCCCGCATTGCGGTTTTGCCGCGCACGTTCAATTGCCTCACGGATCTCTTTCACCCCCGAGGTGACAGCAGAAATACGTTCGACGTCTGCCTGACCGTAGTGACCAATAATCTCGGCTAGCGTCGTTTTCCCCGTCCCCGGCGGTCCCCATAGAATCATCGAGTGAAGATGACCGGCCTCAATAGCACGTGGCAGCGGTTTACCCGCTGCCAGCAGATGTTGCTGGCCAATATACTCGGCCAGCGTGCGTGGCCGCATACGCGCGGCCAGAGGCTGAAACTCATTACGGGAAAAGTCGAGGGACAGGTTACTCACGCAGACCTCACTGGCGCTGGTCGTCCACAGTCACACCCTGAGGTGGCGTGAACGTGAACTTATCGGCACTGATGCTGCCATTTTGCTGGCTTTTCAGCGTATAACTGCTGCGCTGCCCATCCTGCTCTACCGCGCTGAACTGATTGATGGTGCCGTTGGTCGCCACATTGATGGTGAACTGCTTCAGGTTGCCATCGGCATTTTTTGGCGTCAGAGAGAAGTCATCTCCTTTTTGCGCAACGTTGTATTGTTTCCAGTCACTCGCCTGGTTACGTGCAATCAGCATAAATGGCGTATTGCTGGTGGCATCTTTCACCCAGCTGGCGCTGACCTGCTCAACAAACGGATTGTAGAACCACAACGTTTTACCATCGGAAATCAGGGTGCTTTCATCCGGCGCAGTCATATGCCAGTTGAACAGGTTCGGGCGCTGAACCCACATTTCGCCTTCGCCATCCTGCACCGATGCGCCGCTGCTGTCGGTCACTTTCTGATTAAACGTGGCATGGAAACTTTTCACCTTATCCAGGCGCTGTTGCAAATCACCGGATGCATCAGCCCAGGCGGTAACAGAGGAAAAAGCAGCCAGCAGACAGCAGGAAATCATTAATTTTTTCATTACGGCATCCTTATTGAAACTCTTGTATCCCGTTCGGGTTAAGCGTGACGTGGATAACTTTAGCCAGGCGTTGATAACAACAACAGGAGAAAAAACTGAATTCTCCTGGCCGTATCATGCAAATATTGGGACTGCTGTCAGGAATTCAACGGGCCAGGCAATGCCTGACCCATTGACGATTAGCGAAAAAGAATACTTAACGCTCATGCGGCGGTGGCGCCAGCACCTCGCGGTTACCGTTATGCCCCGGTGATGAGACAATCCCCTGCGCTTCCATCTGTTCAATGATACGCGCGGCGCGGTTATAGCCGATACGGAACTGCCGCTGCACGCCGGAAATAGAGGCGCGACGTTTGTCGACGACGAACTCAACCGCCTGGTCAAACAGTTGGTCCAGCTCTTCGTCACCGTCGACGCCACCCGCGCCAGACTCAGTGTCGTCGCCGCCGCTCAGGATACCTTCTTTATACTGAGGGCGTTCGCGCGCCTTCCAGTCTTTCACTACGGCATGCACTTCCTGGTCACGAACAAAGGCGCCATGAACACGAACCGGAATAGAAGAGTTCGGTGCCAGATACAGCATATCCCCCATACCCAGCAAAGATTCTGCACCCGACTGATCGAGGATGGTACGGGAGTCAATTTTACTTGATACGGTAAAGGCAATACGTGTCGGAATGTTGGCCTTAATCAGACCGGTGATCACATCCACCGATGGTCGCTGTGTGGCCAGTACCAGGTGAATCCCTGCTGCACGGGCTTTCTGAGCCAGACGCGCGATCAGCTCTTCCACCTTTTTACCGACGGTCATGATCAGGTCAGCAAACTCATCCACCATCACCACGATATAAGGCTCTTTTTCCAGTACCGGTGGCGTCATATCCATGCTGTCGGTTGGCTTCCAGAACGGATCAGGGATTGGACGCCCCATCGCCTCAGCCATATCCACCTTCTCGTTATAGCCCGCAATGTTACGCACACCCAGGGCAGACATCAGCTTGTAACGACGCTCCATCTCAACCACGCACCAGCGCAAAGCATTGGCCGCATCTTTCATGTCGGTGACGACGTCGGTTAACAGATGTGGAATACCTTCATACACCGACAATTCGAGCATTTTCGGGTCGATCATAATAAAGCGCACTTCTTTTGGCGTGGCTTTATACAGGATGCTGAGGATCATGGCGTTTACGCCGACCGACTTACCGGAACCGGTAGTACCGGCAACCAGCAAGTGAGGCATTTTGCCCAAATCAGCCACCACCGGATCACCGGAAATATCTTTGCCCAGCACAATCGACAGCGGTGATGGATTATCACGAAATGCCGGGCAATCCAGCACTTCTCGCAGATACACCGTCTGGCGATTCAGGTTAGGCAACTCCAGCCCCACATAAGGACGGCCAGGGATGACTTCCACCACACGTACGGCAACGGCTGATAATGAGCGAGCCAGGTCGCGCGACAGGTTAGAAATGCGCGCAGCTTTCACGCCCGGTGCCAGATCCAGTTCAAATCGGGTGATGACAGGACCTGGTGAGTACCCCACCACTTCAGCCTTGACGCGATAGTCGGCCAGGCGCGCCTCAATCAGACGTGCTGTCTGTTCAAGCGCAAACTGGTCTACCGGCTCCGTTTCAGCTGGCGGTGACGCTAACAGATCGAGCGTCGGCAGCGGTGTGGTCGGTTTGTACGTTGGCTGCTCATGACGCATCAGGAACGGATGGATCAAACTGTCCATATCCGGCTCTTGTGGCTTCACTGGCTGGGCCACCACAGGCCGTGCGACAGGTGCAACGGTGGGTTGCCAGGCGGGAGGTGCCTGTACAACGGGAGCCTGCGGTTGTGGTTGTACAGGTACTTCTTCAGGCTGCTGCCACTGCGGCTGTACGGGGGCAACGGGTTCTGCTTCCGGTGCTGCAGACAGCGTAAACAACGGCTCAGTTGGGCCGTCATTGACCAGGTCGTCCATCGGTGAGAAGTCGAAAGCACTGGCGGTATCCAGCGTAAAGGTCGTGCTGTGGCCTGGCTTTTCGGCTGCATAACGTTGTTGCTGTTGCTCAGCAAACTGACGTGCCAGCGCCGCCTGTTGCAGCGCTTCTTCATCTTCGGCTGCAAACTCTTCGCCATAGCGCTGCTGTTCCCGTGCGAGGAAAGCCTCACGTAGCTGCGCCTGCTCTGCATCATCCTGCTCGTCAGACGTCACCGCCTGCCAGGTATCCGCTTCAGCAACTTCCGGTTGCAGTAATTCCTGCTCTTTGGCTTTCTCTTCCGCCATCCGCTGCGAAGGCAGTTTGATGCCGTAAGAAGCCAATTCACGACGTGTAGGCAGCTTAACCGGGTTCGGGCGTGGCAGTTCAGGGCCAATCCCCTGCTTTACCTGTGGATTAAGATCGTCACCGCTGGTTGCCGTAAAGCCCGGCATAAACGGCGTATTACTGCTGGCAGATTGTGCAACTGCACCAATCGCAGCACCGGTTGCCGCAGCAGCGACAGATGCAGGATGAGAGACATGTGGCGTGGAGAAATCAAACGGTGAAGCCGCTGATGTATCCTGCCAGTTGCCCATCTTCGGACCGTCATCTTCTTCCACCGGGAGCGAAGGTGCTGGGGTCTGGACATCCGCTGGCACTTCAAAGCGATACAGCGAAGGTTGAGGTGCCGCTACAGGTGTGGGAACCTGCGCCTCAACCTGGGCTACGTATTCCTGTACGGGAACAGTCACTGGCGCAACGGGGGCAATCGCAGGTTGCTGTGCAGGAGCCGGGACAACATCACTGGCTACAGGCTTCAATAGCAGCGGATCGTCCTGCTCGTCCTCCGCTGTTACGTAAACAGGCTGCGGTTTCGTCAGCAGTACGTCGTCGTGATCGTCCGCACGTACCGGCGTGCTGCGCACAGCCACCGGCACATCCACTTCATCTTCCTCGTCTTCTTCATGCCATTTTTCATCGGCACGTGAACGATTACTGGCGAAAGTCAGGATCCCCATCACCACGCCACCGATTTTTTCGGCAATCGTCAGCCATGACCAGCCGGTATAGAGCGTCAGCCCCGCAGCCCAGATACACAGCAGCGTCAGCGTACCGCCAGGGCCGCTAAAGTAGGCTGCCATTGCACTGCTTAACAGGCTGCCAATCACCCCGCCAGAGGCGAAGTACCAGATATCATCGGCATTCAACGCGGCCAGGCCACAGGATGTGACCACCAGAGCCAGCACGCCAATCATGCGCAAAGCAACGGCAAAATAGTCGATGTAATCCTGGAAATGGCGTCGGCTGAAAGTGATCCAGCACAGGCCTAAAATCACAGGAGGAAGCGCGTAGGCCATCACGCCAAAGATGAAAAATAGCGTATCTGCGAGCCAGGCCCCAACGCCACCACCTATGTTGTGGATAGGTTCGTGCCAGGCGGTTTGTGACCAACTGGGATCGGAAGGATTGAAGCTCACCAGCGCCACCATCAGATAGATGGCGAAAAGAGCAACAACAATTAATAATGCTTCCAGCAGGCGACGCCCGCTGCTCAACGGTTCTAATGAAACGTCTTTATCTTCTGTGTATTCCTGGCTCAAGAGTACTCTCCAGGTGCCTGTAAACTATGGAGGTAACAGCGCCGGGCATGCCCGGCGCTGAACCTGTATGAATTCACAGGAGTGTACCGAAAACTAACAGGTTTTGCACCTGCCCTGTGTTACCGGGTTTTAATCACTAACCGGTTACTTTGTTTCACTTCTTCCATGACCACATAAGTACGGGTATCGTTCACACCCGGCAGACGCAGCAAGGTTTCGCCCAGCAATTTACGGTACGCAGACATATCTGGCACACGCGTTTTCAGCAGATAGTCGAAATCACCGGAAACGAGGTGACACTCTTGAGTTTCCTCAAGTTTTTGTACAGCAGCGTTAAACTGCTCAAACACATCCGGCGCACCACGATTCAGAGTAATCTCAACGAATACCAGCAGTGATGCATCCAGGTAGTGCGGGTTTAGCTGGGCGGTGTAGCCGAGAATAAAGCCCTGTCGCTCCAGACGGCGAACACGCTCAAGACACGGTGTAGGTGATAAGCCTACTCGCTTGGAAAGCTCGACGTTAGAAATACGCCCATCTTTCTGCAGCTCATTCAGGATATTGCGGTCAATTCTGTCGAGGTCTTTACCCGGTCGTTTTTTATTGTCTACCATTATTATTGTCTCTCTTAAATTCCTTCCCTTTACCTGCCATACCCTGAACGACTCAATGTAACAGGGTTGATCTAAGTGAAGACATAGAGCCTGTAGCGGTATTAAACGCCCTATCTGCATGACGCATGTTGTCTGTCCACACCATGCGTCATTCCAAATAACAGGCTGAGTATATCGGGCGATAAACGCAAAATCCGGGATGAAACCCTGACTGGCGTAACCAAATACACTCTGCTTCCCATAATGTTTTCGCAAAAGCGCAGCCGATTGTCAAAGCAAAACAAAAAAAATCAGTACAACATGCCAAAGGGAAGGCTGTCTCTCTGTTTTTCAATGACAATTTTGTCGCTAAAATGACAAAAAGTGGATGAAATGCCATTTTTTTCTCCCTCCCCAATCCCAAATCCGTGCAACGATTGGCGAAACCTTTTTCATTAATTGTTAACAAAATCGCAGAATACTTTTTTTGCCTCGCTAAATTCCCTACAATCCGGGTATAGGTTTGCCAGTCAATTAATGAGGGTTTCATGGGTACGGCTAAACACAGTAAATTACTGATTCTTGGCTCGGGTCCGGCAGGTTATACCGCTGCCGTGTATGCAGCCCGCGCTAACCTGAACCCAGTGCTGATTACCGGCCTGGAAAAAGGAGGTCAGCTGACCACCACCACCGACGTGGAAAATTGGCCAGGCGATCCAAACGAGTTAACCGGGCCACTGTTGATGGAACGTATGCACGAGCATGCGGTGAAATTTAACACCGAGATCATTTTCGATCATATTCACAGCGTGGATCTGCAAAACCGTCCTTTCCGGTTGACCGGCGATGAAGGCGAGTACACTGCTGATGCACTGATTATCGCCACCGGCGCCTCGGCCCGTTACCTGGGGCTGCCTTCAGAGGAAGAGTTCAAAGGTCGCGGTGTTTCAGCCTGTGCCACCTGCGACGGTTTCTTCTACCGTAATCAGAAAGTCGCGGTGATTGGTGGTGGTAACACCGCAGTGGAAGAAGCGCTTTACCTGGCGAACATCGCCGCCGAAGTGCATCTGATCCACCGCCGCGACAGCTTCCGCGCAGAGAAAATCCTGATTGACCGTCTGAATGAAAAGGTCAAAAACGGCAATATCGTGTTGCATACCGACCACACGCTGGATGAAGTGCTGGGCGATCAGATGGGCGTCAGCTCATTGCGTCTGCGCTCGACCAAAGACGACCAGACCAAAACACTGGAAGTCGCCGGCCTGTTCGTTGCTATCGGTCACAGCCCGAATACCGCTATCTTTAACGGTCAGTTAGCTCTGGAAAATGGTTATATCAAAGTCCAGTCTGGGCTCCAGGGTAACGCCACGCAAACCAGCATCCCGGGCGTATTCGCTGCGGGTGATGTGATGGACCATATTTACCGCCAGGCGATTACTTCAGCCGGAACGGGTTGTATGGCCGCACTGGACGCAGAGCGTTATCTTGACGGTTTAGTTAAAAATAATCAGTAAGTTGTTAAAACTCTGAGCTAATCTTGCCTGAGGCGACGAGCAATTGTCGCCTTTTTACCCTCCGCATTGTAACATTGCCGCGCTTGACACCTATCTTCCTGGGGCCTTTGCCTCACTACTGTTTACGTCAGGGCAATACGGCAACAGATGAATAAAACACGACAACAACAACTCACCCGCTGGCTGAAAAGTCAGAGTGTGCATGGCCATCGCTGGCTGCGCCTCTCATACTTGCTGGGCACATTAAGCGCTCTGCTGATCCTCGCCCAGGCCTGGTTTCTGGCCTCGCTGCTCCAGGCTCTGCTGATTGACCATCAGCCGCGTGACGGTCAGCTGCTGCATTTTATTCTGCTGCTGGCCTGCTTTGCGGGTCGTGCCTTGCTGGCATGGCTACGCGAAAAAATCGGTTTCAAAACCGGCCAGGCTATCCGCCAGACCCTGCGCCGTCAGGTGCTGAACCGTCTGTCCGAGCTGGGGCCTGCCTGGATTCAAGGTAAACCCGCCGGGAGCTGGGCTACGCTGCTGCTGGAGCAGATTGAGGAGATGCAGGATTACTACGCGCGCTATCTGCCGCAGATGATGCTGGCTGGGATCATCCCGTTGCTGGTGCTGATCCTGCTATTCCCAGTGAACTGGGCAGCCTCGCTGATCCTGCTGGCTACCGCGCCATTGATCCCCTTATTTATGGCGATGGTAGGAATGGGCGCAGCCGATGCTAACCGCCGTAACTTTCAGGCGCTGGCACGACTGAGTGGTCAGTTCCTCGACCGCCTGCGCGGGCTGGAAACGCTGCGTCTGTTTCACCGCGCACAGGCTGAAACCGCCACTATTGCAGAAGCGTCCGAACAGTTCCGTCAGCGCACGATGGAAGTCCTGCGCATGGCGTTTCTGTCCTCAGCGGTGCTGGAATTCTTCGCCTCAATCTCCATTGCCCTGATCGCGGTCTATTTCGGTTTCTCTTATCTTGGCGTCTTCAATTTTGGTCACTACAGCGGCCCGGTTACGCTGTTTGCCGGGTTCCTGGTGCTGATACTCGCGCCTGAATTTTACCAGCCATTGCGTGACCTTGGGGCTTACTACCACGCCAAAGCCCAGGCGATTGGTGCCGCCGATGCGCTGCAAACCTTCCTGGAAGAGAGTGAGACGGCCTCCGTTGAACGCGGATCGCAGACCCCGGAACTGCGCAACGGGTTTAGTCTTGTGGCTCAGGACCTGGTGATCACCACGGCAGAAGGCACAGCGCTTGCTGGCCCACTGCATTTCACGTTACAGCCAGGACAACGTGTGGCGCTGGTCGGGCAAAGCGGTGCGGGGAAAACCTCACTGATGAATGTGCTGCTCGGCTACCTGCCCTATCGCGGTTCGCTGCTGATCAATGGCGTTGAGCTGCGCGATATCGCGTTGCCACACTGGCAGCAGCAGCTGGCCTGGGTGGGGCAAAACCCGCATCTTCCCGCGGGGACTCTGCGGCAGAATATTTTGCTGAGCGGCAATAACGATGAAGCCCGGCTGCAACAAGTGCTGGCACTCGCTGGCGTTAGTGAATTCCTGCCGCAGTTGCCGGCAGGTCTTGACAGTGAAACGGGTGACCAGGCCGCCGGCCTGTCCGTCGGCCAGGCACAGCGTGTTGCCGTTGCGCGTGCGCTGATGAAGCCCTGCCAGCTACTGCTGCTGGATGAACCTGATGCCAGCCTCGATGCACACAGTGAGCAGCATGTTAACCACGCGCTGTTACAGGCCTCGCATGCGCAGAGCACTTTGCTGATCACCCACCAGCTTGATCGTCTTGACCAGTGGGATGAAATCTGGCTGATGCGTAAAGGCGAAATTGTTCAGACAGGACGCTGGGAAGCGCTGGCTCAGCAGCCTGGACCGTTTGCCGACCTGATGGCCCAGCGAGGAGGATCGCTCGAATGAAAACTCTGCTGCCGTTTTTAGCACTCTATCGTCGCCATATTCTGCGCTTACTGGCGGGCATTGTTCTGGCGGTGCTGACGCTGCTGGCCAGCATCGGCCTGCTGACGCTGTCGGGCTGGTTCCTGGCTGCCACCTCGCTGGCGGGTGTCGCCGGGATTTACAGCTTTAACTATATGCTTCCTGCCGCCGGGGTTCGCGGCGCGGCGATCAGCCGTACTGTGGCGCGCTACCTGGAGCGCCTGGTTAGTCACGACACCACCTTCCGCGTGCTTCAGCATCTGCGGGTATTTACCTTCAGCAAACTGCTGCCGCTCTCTCCTGCTGGTATCGCCCGTTTCCGTGAAGGCGAGTTGCTCAATCGTCTGGTAGCCGATGTAGATACGCTGGACCATCTCTATCTGCGGGTCATTTCACCGCTGGTGGGGGCGCTGGCGGTCATCGTGGTGGTGACAGTCGGCCTGAGCTGGCTGGATAGCAGTCTGGCGCTGACCCTCGGCGCACTGATGTTGCTGACGTTGATTGTTATCCCGCCCGTGTTTTACCGTGCCGGGCTGCCGGTAGGCACTGATTTGACCCGCCTGCGTGGCGAATATCGCAGCGGCCTGACCCGCTGGCTTCAGGGGCAAGCTGAATTAAGTCTGTATGGGGCTGCCAGCACATTCCGCAGCACCATGGATGCCACCGAGCAGGCCTGGCTGACAGCGCAACAGCGGCAGGCCAGTCTGACCGGGATGTCTCAGGGCCTGGTGATGTTGATGGGCGGCATCGCCGTCACACTGCTGCTGTGGTTAAGTGCTGATGGCATCGGCGGTGATCCTTATCCAGGGGCTTATATTGCGCTGTTTGTCTTCTGTGGGCTGGCCGCTTTTGAAGCCCTGGCACCGGTCGGTACTGCATTCCAGCATCTCGGCCACGTCATTGCCTCAGCAAAACGCGTTTCACAGATTATCGAACAACGCCCGGCTGTGAACTTCGCAACAGACAGTGAAGCCTCACATGGTGCAGGTGCGGCGCTAAGCCTGAACGATGTCAGTTTCCGTTATGGCGAAGGCCCGTTCGCCATCGCCGGGCTGACGCTTGAGATTGGTGCTGGTGAACATATCGCCCTGCTTGGCCGTACCGGCTGCGGCAAGTCCACGCTGTTACAACTGCTCACCCGCGCCTGGGACCCGCAACAAGGGTCTATCCTGCTAAATGGCCAACCGCTGACTGACTGGAGTGAAGCCGATTTACGCGCCCGCACCAGCGTGGTTACCCAGCGCGTGCATCTGTTCAGCGCCAGCCTGCGTGACAACCTGCTACTGGCCGCACCGGCATGCCGCGATGAGCAACTGTGTGATGCACTCCATCAGGTCGGGCTGGAGACACTGCTGGACAATGATCAGGGGCTGAATGCCTGGCTGGGTGAAGGCGGTCGTCAGCTTTCTGGCGGCGAGCTGCGCCGGTTAGGCCTGGCGCGTGCGCTGCTGCACGGTGGCGATTTGATGTTACTGGATGAACCGACAGAAGGTCTGGATGCAGAAACCGAACAGCAGATCCTCGCTCTGCTGCGCCGGGTCGCCAGCGGGAAAACCCTGATTATGGTGACTCACCGTCTGCGAGGCCTGGCACATTTCGATCGCGTTTGTGTTATGGACAGCGGCCAAATCATTGAACAAGGCAATCACCAGGAATTAGTCTCAAAACAGGGCCGATACTGGACATTTCTGCAGCGCTTTGCGCTATAGTCAATACCTCTCGTGCTAAAGAGTATTGCCCGATGCGTCTGATCCAGCTCTCACGTGAATCGCTTAATTTCCCGCCGCCAGAAATGGCGTTGCGGGAACCCAATGGCCTGCTGGCAATGGGGGGTGATCTCAGTCCACAGCGTTTGCTTAACGCCTATCATCGGGGCATTTTTCCGTGGTTTTCCCCTGGCGATCCGATCCTCTGGTGGTCACCTGATCCACGCGCTGTCTTGCTGCCCGAGCATTTCCACCTCAGCCGCAGCATGAAACGCTTTCATCAAAAATCGCCTTATCAGGTCACACTCAATCAGCAGTTTCAGCAGGTGATAGAAGGCTGCGCCAGCGATCGCAATGAAGGGACCTGGATCACCCATGAGGTTAAGCGTGCCTGGCAAAAGTTGCATGAGCTGGGCCATGCACAATCGATAGAAGTCTGGCGGGGTGAAGAACTGGTGGGCGGTATGTACGGACTGGAGCTGGGCCAGATTTTTTGTGGTGAGTCGATGTTCAGCCGCAGCGAAAATGCCTCAAAAACGGCGTTGCTGGTCTTCAGTGATTACTTTCAGCAACAGGGTGGCAAGTTAATCGACTGCCAGGTGCTTAATCCTCACACCCTCTCTCTGGGCGCACAGGAAATCCCGCGCGTAACCTACCTGCAATATGTGCATTCTCTGGCGCATCACCCGCTTTCTGTAGACTGCTGGCAGCCACGCCGGCTTTTTTAATGCATTCGTTCGATGTTTTGCACGCAACACCGCAAGAACAGTGATATAATATGCGCGTTTGGTATGTCGTCCGCCTTTCACCGGTACAAGATGGTGATGCGGAATACCAGGCTGGGAATCTCAACGCACCTTTTCAGAACTGTTTTAATCGTGCGACCAAAGCATATTTTAACAGATTCTTAGCCCGCTGTTCCCCCACGCTGACGTCATTGACTCCAGATTAATTCGTAATCCGTCTGCGCCAGGTGCGCGTGAGAGGGATTGATGTGGATGAATTCATCCGCAATTCTTTACTTAATACGTGAAATTCGGCATTATCTCGCCGGTTCAAAACTAAGGTAGTCCACCTAGAGGATTCGATGGCCAAAGAAGACAATATTGAAATGCAGGGTACCGTACTCGATACGTTACCTAACACCATGTTCCGCGTTGAATTGGAAAACGGTCACGTGGTTACCGCTCATATCTCCGGTAAAATGCGCAAAAACTATATCCGCATCCTGACGGGCGACAAAGTCACTGTAGAGCTGACCCCGTACGACCTGAGCAAAGGCCGCATTGTCTTCCGTAGTCGCTAAGTGACCCATTCTGAGGTGCTGCCGCGTTAATCGCCCGCAGTACCGATAAGCCAAACCGGACTGCTTTCAGTCCGGTTTTTTTATGCCTGAAATATATTGATAAAACAGCGCTAACGAACTGATTACCCAACCGATAAGCATCAGTGGAAACTATCATCAGACTGCTGCTATCCTCAATATAATCACAGCAGTGGAGGTGGCAAGACGCCAAACCCAACCAAACCGTTGCCAACTACCGGCAATGCCATCTCCTCACTGAATGGGCTGTCCAGCTACAGCGGTATCTCTTCCTCTGCACTGCTGAATCTGTTTAACGCCTCAAAAACCATCACCATCGAAGCGGAAGCCAACCATATGGGCGAGCAACTTTCTCCAGGCCAGAACAGCATGACGTCCGCAACCACTTCAGCAGCATCAATGGATGGCCTACGCATCACCCCAGCCGCCAGCGCAAGGGGTAGCGCCACCGGTTGGGTCAGATCGTCCGCCTGCAACTCCATAAGCTTTTCTAAGTCACAGATGAAACTGATACCCCTTAGCATTGGACTACTGTGGTGCAGCCTGCTGAGCGGCTGCGCCACCGATAACCGTGTTGCCACCGCCGACGCCATTGCGCGTGCAGCGGGCTTACAGCCGGGTGAAATCAACGCCGCCCCCTTTGTTCTCAGCTGGTGGGGGCGCATTCGCGATCCCCGGCAGCCTGTGCATCTCTACATTGAAGGTGATGGTTTTGCCTGGGTTACTCCCAGCCAACCCTCACGCGATCCCACACCGTTTAACCCGACTGCGCTCAAGCTTGCCGCTACCGACCCTGCCGTAAATGTGGCGTATCTGGCACGTCCCTGCCAGTACATTCCACTGACGCGCAATCCCGTCTGTAACAAGAGCTGGTGGACCGACCGCCGCTTCGCCCCGGGGGTGATTAACGCAATGAATGAAGCCATCACACAGATTGCCCGCCAGGCCCCCGGTCAGCCATTAGTGCTGGTGGGCTACTCGGGCGGTGGCGCGGTGGCAGCGTTAGTCGCGGCGCGGCGCCATGATGTGCAGTCGCTGCGAACGGTGGCAGGTAATCTGGATATGGATGAGGTGAATCGTCTGCATCAGGCCAGCACGATGCCAGAGTCGCTGAATGCGAAAGACGTTGCCCCTAAGCTGGCCGCGCTACCGCAGATCCACTTCTCTGGCAGTGAGGATCGGGTGGTGCCGTATAGCGTGGCACAAGGGTATGCCGATGCCAGTCACTCTTCCTGCGTAAAAGTTGTCAGCGTTCCGGGGCTGACGCACGGTGGCCATTGGGAAGCGCACTGGTCCGTGCTACTGAAGCAGCAGCCCGCCTGCAGATAGATAAAAAAAAGCCTGATGAATCATCATCAGGCTTTTTTATTCACGCAGGTCCGGCAAATTAATGCACGGTCCCTTCCGCTTTACGCTTCTCAGCGCTCAGGAAGTGATAGGTCAGCTGGTTTTTATCTTTATCCAGCGCCACCGATACCGATCCCCCATCAACCAGTGAACCAAACAGCAGCTCATTCGCTAACGGTTTCTTCAGGCTTTCCTGAACGGTACGGGCCATTGGGCGTGCGCCCATTGCCTTGTCGTAGCCTTTCTCTGCCAGCCAGTCACGGGCATCATCACTGACTTCCAGCGAGACGCCTTTGGCATCCAGCTGGGCCTGGAGTTCGACGATAAACTTGTCGACGACCTGATGGATCACTGCCTGATCGAGATGTTTGAACCAAATAATGTTATCGAGACGGTTACGGAACTCTGGCGTAAAGATCTTTTTGATCTCTTCCATCGCATCGGTGCTGTTGTCCTGCTGGATCAGGCCGATAGATTTACGTTCCGTTTCACGTACCCCGGCGTTCGTGGTCATCACAACCACCACATTACGGAAGTCCGCTTTACGGCCGTTATTATCCGTCAGCATGCCGTTATCCATCACCTGTAACAACAGGTTGAAGACATCCGGATGCGCTTTCTCAATTTCATCCAGCAACACGACGGCATGTGGATGCTTGATTACCGCGTCCGTTAACAAGCCGCCCTGGTCGAAACCAACATAACCCGGAGGCGCACCAATCAGACGACTGACTGTGTGGCGCTCCATGTACTCAGACATATCAAAACGCAGCAGTTCAATGCCCAGCGCCTTGGCCAACTGAACCGTCACCTCGGTTTTCCCGACACCGGTCGGGCCAGCAAACAGGAAGGAACCCACAGGTTTACGATCCTGGCCCAAACCTGCACGGCTCATTTTGATCGCTTCGGTCAGCACTTCAATGGCATTATCCTGGCCGAATACCAGCATTCTCAGACGGTCGCCCAGTGTTTTCAGTGAATCACGGTCGGAAGCCGACACACTCTTCTCTGGAATACGGGCAATACGCGCCACCACCGTTTCGATATCCGACACGTTGACGGTTTTTTTGCGTTTGCTGACCGGCATCAGACGTGCACGGGCACCGGCTTCATCAATCACGTCAATGGCCTTATCGGGCAGATGACGATCGTTGATGTATTTCACCGCCAGCTCCACCGCAGCTCGCACCGCTTTTGCGGTATAACGAACATCGTGATGCGCTTCGTATTTCGGCTTCAGACCATTGATGATCTGCACCGTTTCTTCGACCGTTGGTTCAGTAATATCGATTTTCTGGAAGCGACGTGCCAGTGCACGATCTTTTTCGAAAATATTACTGAATTCCTGATAGGTGGTGGAGCCCATTACGCGAATTTTTCCGCCCGACAGCAGCGGTTTAATCAGATTCGCGGCATCCACCTGCCCACCAGACGCAGCGCCAGCACCGATGATGGTATGAATTTCATCAATGAACAGAATGCTGCTGGTGTCCTGCTCAAGCTGTTTCAGTAACGCTTTAAATCGTTTCTCGAAGTCACCACGGTATTTGGTACCCGCCAGCAAAGAGCCGATATCCAGTGAGTAGATGGTGCAATCCTTCATCACTTCCGGCACATCACCCTGCACAATACGCCAGGCAAGACCTTCCGCAATCGCCGTTTTACCGACACCAGATTCGCCCACCAGCAGTGGATTGTTTTTACGACGGCGGCAAAGAACCTGAACAGCGCGTTCCAGCTCTTTATCACGGCCGATCAGCGGATCAATTCCGCCAACACGGGCAAGCTGGTTAAGGTTGGTGGTGAAGTTTTCCATACGTTCCTCCCCGCCTGCTTGCTCTTCATTAACCGGATTCTCAGCACCCGATGCCGGGCCTGGTTCATCTTTGCGTGTGCCGTGTGAGATGTAGTTCACCACATCAAGACGACTGACTTCATGTTTGCGCAGCAGATAAGCAGCCTGCGACTCCTGCTCGCTAAAGATAGCGACCAGTACGTTAGCGCCCGCGACTTCGCTGCGGCCGGATGACTGCACGTGAAAAACAGCACGTTGCAGTACGCGTTGGAAACTAAGCGTCGGCTGTGTGTCGCGCTCTTCTTCGCTAACCGGCAAGACCGGGGTGGTTTGTTCAATGAAAGCTTCGAGCTCCTGCCGTAACGCGACAATATCCACCGTACAGGCTTCCAGTGCCTCTCTGGCCGACGGGTTACTGAGCAATGCCAGTAACAAATGCTCGACGGTCATAAACTCATGTCGGTGCTCGCGCGCTCTGGCGAAAGCCATATTTAAACTGAGTTCCAGTTCTTGATTGAGCATAGGCACCTCCCCCACAAATAGATCGCCTTATTCAGGCTTTTTCCAGCGTACAAAGCAACGGATGCTCATTTTCCCTGGCATATTTGTTCACATTAGCGACTTTAGTCTCTGCGACTTCAGCAGTAAATACACCGCATATCGCCTTTCCCTGGTAGTGAACCGCGAGCATCAGTTGCGTTGCACGTTCAACATCATAAGAAAAGAACTTTTGCAGAACGTCAATAACAAATTCCATAGGCGTATAATCGTCATTATTCAGAATAACTTTATACATCGATGGTGGCTTGAGCTCCTCACGGACTTTATCGTCTGCAAGCTTTTCAAAATTAAGCCAATCGTTAGTCTTTCCCATACCTACCCAGTGTGATCAACATTGCTTACTTACGCCAGACTAACATCATTCATGTTAGGAATAACATGAGCACAATGTTGTACAGCGCGGTTGAAATTGTGTACAGAAATCATCAATCGCGACCTTCATCACAAAATTCGCAATAGCGTTAACTGCTTCAAATTTTGATGATTTCATCCCCATCATAACCGCCCGTTTGCTTGACCCCCGATGCCAATTCTCTACAGTACAAACACAGGCTGAATGAAGATTAACCAGCCGTCAGGCTTGTAGCCTGGACACCTCACTCATTTGAATGTCTTGCGAGGGATGTAGAAGCATGGAGACGGGTACTGTTAAGTGGTTTAATAACGCCAAAGGCTTCGGTTTCATCTGTCCGGTGGGCGGCGGCGAGGATATCTTCGCGCACTACTCAACGATTAAGATGGACGGTTACAGAACGCTGAAAGCAGGGCAACAAGTCCAGTTTGATTTGCATCAGGGTCCAAAGGGCAATCATGCCAGTCTCATCGTCCCTGTTGAAGAGGCCATCGCTATCAGCGCATGACCCTTTACTCATTCTGTACAACCCTGCGACAAAATGCCAGCCAGTGATGCTGGCATTTTTATTGGGCGCCCTGCTCACTCAGTTAATATGGGTGGGCAGATGCATTTTTCAACCCAGGCAGAAGGCCGCAAACAGAAAAAACGGCATTAATCCGCTTTTCCTCGCGCCAGCCACTGCACACAGGCAAACATTTTACGCAGCAACGGCGGCACTGACTCCGTGCCGCGCGCTGCGGCGTCCATCGCCACAGAAATAGCCAATTCCGGTTTAGAAGCATACTGGAGCGCCTTGCCAATAATCCGCCGCATATTCATCGGCACATTGGGAGGAAGCCTGGCGATACGATGATAAACCGCTGCAAAACCCTCTTTGTACAGGAAATGCTCCATATCCAGTGCGGGTAATTGCGTCAGATGCTGGTGCTCAGCTGCCCGGTCCTTCTCCAGCATACTGCGCGCTGTGGCGGCATATTTCTTTCCGGCATCATCGCCATCGGTCAGAACATGCCACTCAATACCCATACGTTGGGCAAATTTTATCAACGGTTTTAGCCCGGACTGGGCAAACTCAATCACCTTCACACCTTCTGCCGCAAAATGATAACCACACTGGCGCGCCAGCTCGTTCATCACCCACACTTCGGTTTCCCCTTCCACCAGCAACCAGCAGCGGGCAAACAGCGAAGACGGACGATTAAAACGAATGTGAAAAGCGATGCGTCGGCTGTCCTCAGCGCTCATGCCTGCGGGGCCAATACGCCATGCGGCTACGTGCTGCGGTTCGCGCACCAGACGGCACACCTGCTCCACCGGCACCTGTGACAGCAGCTCACCCGAGTTAGTCGTAACGATTTTTTGCAGGGGCAGCAGCGAAAGCAGCTCCCAGGCCACTGCCAGCATGGTCGGGTGCAGACGGGTTTCCGGATCTTCCACCAGCAGTAGCGGCCGGGCTTGCGCATCCAGTTGTTGCGCACCACGCGCCTGAACCAGAAGGGCAAACATCCGCAACAGAATCAGTCGACGGCTGCGGTCGCCCCCGGCAATCAGCTGATTCATCTCCCCCAGATGACGCCAGCCGCTGCCGGATTCACGCAGATGATGAGGGACGCGGCTGGCCGGAAGTGATGCCTGGGGCGACTGAAACGAAAAATAGTGTTCCACCAGCTGTTGTAGGGTGTTCAACCCTTCGCGCAGGGCAGTATCCGTCAGATTTTGCGGGCAGGACGCCCCGCCACGCATCAGATCTTCCATCATGCTCGTCAGATCGGTCAGTGGCGCAGCCGGTGCGGCCTCGTGTGGCTGGCGGCGACTGAAACGCGCATCGCGCAGGCGCAGTACCGGATGCAGACGGATCAGGGCGGTTATCGCCTCCGTCGCCTGGTCGCCGCTGATGATGCTTTGTCCACTGGCATCACGAAACTGTCGCCGTGTCACCACCTGCTCTTCCTCGAGCAACTGCCCCTCAATACAGAGTTCGAGACGGCGCAGCCCGCCCTCACCGCGCCACCACAGAGAGGAAAATGGCTGATACTGTGCCGCTTCTGCCTCACCGGCCTCGCGTTCACAAAACGTCAGCACCACCTGCAGATTACGCCCCCGGCGATGCTGCTCACCCGGCAGGTAATGAAAGTCATGCAGCCTGAACTGATACAGATCCTGTTTAGGTGCCAGCAACAGTGTCAGCGCGTCCAGCAGACTGGATTTCCCCCAGGCATTTTCGCCAATCAGCACGTTGTTTCCTTCCAGCGGCAACGACAAGCGGTTGATGCCACGAAAGCCGACAATGGCCATTTTTTCCAGAATCATCTTTGCCCCTTTTTTGCTTTTGCATTGAGAATGGTAGCCTGTCGTCGGTGGGTCAAGCCACGCAGAAAAATCGTTATTTTCTATTGCAGAATTGCGCCAGATCAAACCCGGACAGGTTAATCTCTTCGGCTGCTTGTATCCCGGGCCGGAATCTCATACATAAAGATGCATATTAAATACATCTTATAAAAGGTGAGATCATGTTCTGTATTCAATGTGAGCAAACAATGCGTACTCCGGTCGGCGACGGCTGTGCTTACGCGCAAGGCATGTGCGGTAAAACGGCAGAAACCTCCGATCTGCAGGATCTGCTGGTGGCGGTACTTCAGGGCTTGTCGGCCTGGGCACTTCAGGCACGCAGCCTGGGGATTATCGATCACGAGGTAGATAACTTTGCCCCGCGCGCATTTTTCTCCACGCTGACTAACGTCAATTTTGATTCCACGCGTATTGTCGATTATGCGTTTGAAGCGATCGCCCTGCGCGACCGTCTGCAACAGCGTTGCGTGCAAATGGGCGGCAGCCTGTTTCTCGATCATCCGCTTGCCGCGCTGAATTTGGCCAGCCACGAAATCGCCGGTTTGCAGCAGCAGGCCGCGCAGTTTGCGCTGAACGATGGCGGAGTGGATGCCGACACGCTCGGGCTGCGTCTGCTCTGTCTGTATGGGCTGAAAGGGGCCGCGGCCTACATGGAACACGCCCACGTCCATAACCGCTTCGATAACGCTATCTATGCTGAATATCATCAGATCATGGCCTGGCTGGGGACCAACCCTTCCGCCACCAACGATCTGGTGGCCTGCGCCATGCAGATCGGCAAAATGAACTTCACCATTATGGGCATGCTGGATGAAGCGCAAACCACGGTTTATGGCGATCCGCAGCCCGTTAGCGTCAATGTACGCCCGGTCGCCGGCAAAGCGATCCTGATTTCCGGCCACGACCTGAAAGATCTGCAGTTTCTGCTGGAGCAGACCGCAGGAAGAGGCATTAATGTTTTCACCCACGGTGAGATGTTACCTGCCCACGGTTACCCGGAACTGAAAAAATACCCGCATCTGGTGGGCAATTACGGCAGCGGCTGGCAGAACCAGCAAACAGAGTTTGCCCGTTTCCCTGGCCCGATCGTGATGACCTCCAACTGTATTATTGACCCGCTGGTGGGCGATTATCAGCAGCGTATCTGGACACGCAGCATCGTCGGCTGGCCTGGCGTCAATCACCTGGAAGGGGACGATTTCTCCGCCGTCATCGACCAGGCAGACAGCATGCCGGGCTTCCCCTGGAGTGAAATTCCGCATGAGATCACCGTTGGCTTCGGGCGCAAAGTGCTGCTGGATGCCTGTGACAGCATCATCGATCTGGTCAGCCGTCAAAAACTGCGTCATGTGTTCCTGGTCGGGGGGTGTGACGGCAGCCGCGATCAGCGCAGCTATTACACCGACATGGCGCTGGCGATCCCGCAGGACTGCCTGGTGCTGACGCTGGCCTGTGGGAAATACCGTTTCAACAAACTGGACTTTGGCCACATCGAAGGATTACCTCGCCTGCTGGACGTGGGGCAGTGTAACGACAGCTACGCGGCCATTATGCTGGCGGTACGGCTGGCAGAAAAACTGAACTGCGGCGTCAACGACCTGCCGCTGTCACTGCTGCTCTCCTGGTTTGAACAGAAAGCAATTGTGGTGCTGCTCACGTTGTTATCCCTGGGGGTAAAAAACATCCGTACCGGCCCAACCTCCCCGGCCTTCCTCACCAATAACCTGCTGGCTCTGTTACAAAAAGAGTTCGGCATGATCCCGGTCAGCAGCGTGGAAAACGATCTGGCGACCATCCTTGGCAGCGGAGAGTAACCCATGAATTCAACGATACTGTGCCCCTGGCGCATGCAGGTTCACCATGTGCAGCAGGAAACCCCCGACGTCTGGACACTGGCGCTGATAAATCACGATTTCTATCGCTGGCAGGCGGGCCAGTTCGCGCTGGTGAAAATCGGTAACAGCGATGAAATGCGCGCGTATACGCTGTCATCCACGCCAGGACAAAGCGCGTTTATCACCCTGACCGTGCGGCAGATCGAACAGGGTAAAGGTTCGGGCTGGCTGACGCGGGATGTACGCCCCGGCAATGATATCTGGCTGTCCGATCCGCAGGGGGAGTTCAGCTGTCAGCGCCATCCCGCCAGCCATTATCTCTTTCTGGCGGCGGGCTGCGGCATCACACCGATCATGTCGATGTGCCGCTGGCTGCATGCGCAGCGCCCGGCGTGCAGCGTACAACTGGTGTACAGCGTACGCTCACCGCAGGATGTCATTTTTGCCCGAGAACTCAGTGCCATGCAGCCGTGGTTAACCCTGACGATTATCGCTGAGAATGGCGCCACGCAAGCGATGCTGGACGGCCGCCTTGATCGTGCGCGCCTGGCCGCGCTGGTACCTGATATCCATCAGCGCACCGTGATGATCTGCGGACCCGAAGCGTATATGGCGAGCGTGCAGCAGGATGCACAGGCACTGGGGGCAGAAAAAATCTTCACCGAGCAGTTCACCCCGGTGAATGAGGTCGCCAAAGAAGAGACGCAGTTCACCCTGCGTAGCCCGATGCGCTTACAGGGCGGCACCTTCCCATCAGGCTGGTCGCTGCTGACCGCGATGGAACACCATAAACTCCCCGTTGCCGCTGCCTGCCGTTCGGGCGTGTGCGGCTGCTGCAAAACCCGCGTGACCGAAGGCCGTTACCAAACCCGCAGCCAGCAAACACTCAGTGACACTGAGATTGCTCAGGGCTATGTACTGGCCTGCAGTTGCTACCCGGAAAGTGATATCGCCCTCGCCTGATCTCGCGTTTTACTGCCGTGTGAAACAGCTTGTTTCACACGGTATCCCCCGCCCGGTACTTCCTCATCTAAGCTTGTCGCAGCGAATTCACTCTTCCCGTCAAAGGACATCCCCCATCACTGAGGAGAACGCATGAAGCAAACTGTTGCAGCCCTGGTCGCAAAAACACTGGAAAGTGCCGGCGTAAAACGTATCTGGGGCGTCACGGGCGACTCACTGAACGGCTTGAGTGACAGCCTTAATCGCATGGGGACCATTCGCTGGATGCCCACCCGTCACGAAGAAGTCGCGGCATTTGCCGCTGGCGCTGAGGCCCACCTTACCGGCGAACTGGCGGTCTGTGCCGGATCCTGTGGGCCAGGTAACCTGCACCTTATCAATGGACTGTTCGATTGCCACCGCAACCACGTACCGGTACTGGCGATTGCAGCACATATTCCGTCAGCAGAAATCGGCAGCAATTACTTTCAGGAAACCCATCCACAGGAGCTGTTTCGTGAATGCAGCCACTACTGTGAACTGGTTTCTAACCCCGAGCAGCTTCCGCAGGTGCTGGGGATTGCCATGCGCAAAGCGATTCTCAATAAAGGCGTCTCCGTCGTGGTACTGCCGGGTGATATCGCGCTTCAGCTGGCACCGGAGGGCGCAAATAGCGACTGGTATCCTCCGCAGTTACCCCAGGTGCAACCCATCGCGGCTGAGCTGGAGAAACTGGCGACAGCACTGAATCAGGCCAGCAATGTTACCCTGCTGTGCGGCAGCGGCTGCGCAGGCGCGCACAGCGAAGTGGTAGCGCTGGCAGCAACCCTGAAAGCCCCGGTGGTGCATGCCCTGCGCGGCAAAGAACATATCGAATACGACAACCCATACGATGTGGGCATGACCGGGTTGATCGGCTTCTCCTCCGGCTACCACGCGATGATGAATGCTGACACGCTGCTGATCCTCGGCAGCCAGTTTCCTTATCGTGCCTTCTATCCGCCCAATGCGAAAATCATTCAGATCGATATCAATCCCGGCAGCCTGGGCAGCCACTGCGCGCTGGATATGGCGCTGGTCGGTGATGTCAAAGCCACGCTGACCGCCTTACTGCCACAGCTTAGCGTGAAAACCGAACGCGGCTTCCTCGATCAGGCGCTGGAGCATTATGCCAAAGCGCGTAAAGAGCTGGATGCACTCGCCACCGCTAACGATAAACAACCGATCCATCCGCAATACCTCGCGCAGCAGATCAGCCGCTACGCCAGCGACGATGCGATCTTCACCTGCGATGTCGGTACTCCCACCGTCTGGGCAGCCCGCTATCTGAAAATGAACGGCAAACGCCGCCTGCTCGGGTCATTCAGTCACGGTTCAATGGCCAATGCGATGCCGCAGGCCATTGGCGCCCAGGCGATTGATCCTGGCCGCCAAACCATCGCCCTGTGCGGTGATGGCGGATTCAGCATGTTAATGGGCGATTTCCTCTCACTGGCACAGTTAAAACTGCCGGTCAAAATCGTGGTGTTTAACAACAGCGTGCTGGGGTTTGTCGCGATGGAGATGAAGTCCGGCGGATACCTCACCGATGGCACCGAGCTGGAAAATCCCAACTTTGCGGCGATTGCTAACGCCTGCGGTGTGAAAGGCATTCGGGTTGAGCAGGCATCACAACTGGACGACGCCATTCAACAGGCGCTGGCACACAATGGCCCGGCACTGATCGATGTGGTCACCGCAAAAGAAGAGCTGGCGATGCCGCCGCAGATCAAATTTGAACAGGCGAAGGGTTTCAGCCTGTACATGCTGCGCGCGATTATTAATGGCCGTGGTGACGAAGTGGTTGATCTGGCAAAAACCAACTGGCTGCGGTAAAAAAGAGCGAAGGCCTTTTTCACGGACGCTGCGGCGTCCGTTTTACTGTTGACAGGAGAGTTGAGCGTGATTGATCTGCGTAGTGATACCGTGACCCGCCCCAGCCAGGCGATGCTGAATGCCATGATGTCGGCTGAAACCGGCGACGATGTTTATGGTGATGACCCCACCGTCAATCTCCTGGAATCAGAAGCCGCCCGCCTCAGCGGCAAGGCTGCCGCTCTGTTCCTGCCCACGGGCACCCAGGCGAACCTGGTCGCCCTGCTGTGTCACTGTCAGCGTGGTGAAGAGTATATCGTCGGCCAACTGGCACATAACTACAAATACGAAGCCGGCGGCGCGGCCGTACTGGGCAGCATACAGCCTCAGCCGATCCTCGCCGCCGCTGACGGATCGTTACCACTGGATGTGGTAGCGCAGTTTATCAAACCCGATGATGTGCATTTCGCCATCACCCGCCTGTTAAGCCTGGAAAATACCCATAACGGCAAAGTGCTGCCGATTGCCTATCTGCAACAGGCGTGGAACTTCACCCGTGAACGCAAGCTGGCGCTGCATATCGATGGCGCGCGTATTTTCAACGCGGCAGTGGCGCTGGACGTGCCGCTGGAGGCGCTTGCCCGCTACTGTGATACGCTGACTATCTGCCTGTCTAAAGGGCTGGGCACGCCTGTGGGATCGCTGCTGTGCGGCAGTGAGGCGTTTATCCAGCGAGCACGTCGCTGGCGGAAGATGACGGGCGGCGGCATGCGCCAGGCGGGGATTCTGGCCGCAGCCGGGCTGTATGCGCTGGAGCACAACGTCGATCGCTTAAAAGATGACCACGACAATGCGGCCTGGCTGGCCGGGGCGCTGCGTGAGATCGGCGTGGATGTCACCCGTTACGACACCAACATGGTGTTCCTGCGCCTGCCAGAGGCGCAGATTGCCACGCTGGGGCCGTGGATGCGCGAACGCGGTATTCTCCTCAGCCCTGGCCCGATAACACGCCTGGTGACCCACCTGGATGCCGACCGTGATGCGCTGCAACAGCTGGTTAGCCAGTGGCAGGCATTTTTAGCCGCACAGTAAGTTACTCGGAACCGTATTTCTCCAGCAGCGCAGCGGCGATGGCTTCGGTTTCAGCATCTGCCACGCCGCTGTAATCTGCCGGACGAAAGTGCATCTGAAAAGCGGCGATCAGCGCCTGCTGCTGATAGGGCTTCATCTGCGGCGTCACCTCATAACCATAGCGGGCCAACAGATCCAGCAGCCGGGTTTTATCCACGCGCTGCGTCGGCGGGCGGCCCGCCAGCCAGAACGTCACCCTTTCTGCATCAGGCCATGCGCCAATGCCCTGCGCGGCAAACCACTGCCAGGGGAACAGCGGGCCTGGGTCCTGTTTACGCAGCGGGGCAATATCACTGTGTGCCACCACATCCTGTGGCTGAATGCCGTAGCGCTGCACAATGTCACGCACCAGCGGCAGCAGTGCATCCATCTGCGACTGGGGGAACGGCTGCCAGACCACGACCCCGCCCTCACGATGCCAGCCCTGATTCTCCAGCTCAATGCCGATGGAGGTATCATTCAGCCGGGTTGCGCCACGCCAGAAACTCTCCCCGGCGTGCCATGCCAGCATCGACTCCGGCACCAGTCGCCATACCAGCGGTTGACCATCATATTTTGGCGGCGTTGCCGGTAAAAGATAGTGAGCGCTCACACGACGATCGGTCAGCGTATTCAGCGAACGTGGGAAATCCCCGGCCGTATAGTGGATCACCAGCACTTTGACGCGCGGGCGGGCACCGTATGCTTCCTGCCGGGTATCCACCATGTATCCCTGGTGCTGTTGCAGCCCATTCGGGGTGATTGAGGTATACAGAAAGACCGCCAGCAACAGCAACAGCGGACGAACAATGGACAACGGACGCATCAGTGGCGCAGTTTGACTGCGGTGCCGCTTACGCTGACCATCAGCATGCTGTTGCCTTTGCCCACGGTTTCATAATCAATATCGATTCCGACGACGGCATCAGCCCCCAGTGCTTTCGCCCGTACTTCCAGCTCCGTAAAGGCTATCTGGCGCGCCTTATGCAGTTCTTTCTCATACGCCCCGGCACGGCCGCCGACGATATCGCGGATACCGGCAAAAAAGTCTTTAAAGATGTTGGCGCCGAGAATCACCTCACCGGTGACGACGCCGCAATATTCAGTAATGGACTGGCCTTCCAGCGTTGGCGTTGTGGAAAATTTCATGTCGCTCTCCTTGTTCAATGATCGCTTCGCTCTTGCAACTACACTGAGCAGCTATACTTACGCGGGTAATTATAAAGCACCTCCACTGATAACAATAAGGAAATCAGAATGAAATACCGCCCCTTTGCTACCGTGGTACCCCTTGCGCTGTTACTCAGTGCCTGTACTACCGTAGAGCCTGCCTATAAGGACATTGGTACCCGGGTGGGGCCATGTGCTGATGGCGGCCCGGACAGCGTCGCGCAGCAGTTCTACGATCTGCGTACACAGCAACCTTCGCAGGGATTGCCGGATGCTCAACTGCTGGCAAAATACCGTCCGCTACTCAGTGATACACTCTATCAGTCACTGATTAACGCACAGGCAAAACCGCATAAAACCGCACTGCTGACGGGAGATATCTTCTCCAGTCAGAGCCAGGGTGCTACGGATGCCAGCGTGGCGGATGCCTCGACCATTCCCAACACCGATGCCCGTAATATTCCGCTGCGCGTCACGCTCAAGCGGGGCGATGTTAGCTGGCAGGATGAAGTGCTGATGGTACGTGAAGGCACCTGCTGGTCTGTCAGTGATGTGCGCTATCTTGGCCATAATCCGCATCTTTCCGGCGGCTCACTCGTCCAGCAGCTACAAAGATAAATCCCGAATACGTGCCGCGGCCTGGCGGCACGATGTCTGACTGCCTCATTCTGATTCACTCCCGCCGTATCCTTTACTTACACCACGCACGCCTGCCCTAAATAAAAATCATTGATTTACGATTTATATCTGTCGGCCATTGGCCGTAACTTTACTTGCTGTGGATAGTTAATTTATTAATCGATTAACTAACGCAACACTGTTAATTAAACAGCTATCAGTTTTATTTTTTATCAAAAAATAAGGACGTAATATGGCTCAGGATACTTTCATTAAATTCAATAGTATTGAGGGTGAGTCTCAGGATCATTTACATAAAGGCGAAATTGATGTCATCCGTTGGGAATGGTCTGTCAGCCAGACCGCCAATATGCACAACGGGAGTGGCGGGGGCGCAGGAAAATCAACCGTCAAGGATCTCTTTTTCGACCACCACATTGACAAATCCAGCCCCAATCTTCTTCAGTATTGCCTTAACGGAAAGCATATTTCGGAAGTCATACTAACCACTCGAAAAGCGGGTGGCTCGCCGTTGGACTATCTGGTCATTACGTTACAGGAAGTACTCATTACTTCAGTTGAGCCTTTTGGTTATGACACCATGCGCAGCCCGCGTGAAACCGTCGGATTATCTTTCGCCCGGTTCAGGATAGATTATGTTCTGCAAAATGCGCAAGGCAATACGGCGGGCACTGTATCCACTGGATTCGATATTAAAGCCAACGTAACAATGTAAACCCGAATAACATAAGGAATGGATAACCATGTTATATATAGATAAAGAAGGCTATATCGATGCAGAGCGCATCATCCTTAAAATGTTTAAAAATATTGAACGCGGACAAATGGATGCCGTTAATGGCATCGTGGTGCATCAAACAGATAGCACGACAGCCAGCAGCACCTTTAACAGTTATCAGACCGAAGGTGCTACAGGTGCGCACTTTTTGATTGACAAGGATGGTACTATTTATCAAACAGCATCATTGTTGAAAGTCACCTGGCATGTGGGAAGAATGCAGTCTCGCTGTTTTCTGACCAAAAAGTGTGAACCTACTGAATTAAATAAAGTAGCTGAATTGGAAAAGTCATGGAGAAATTCAGACAAAATACACAAGATTGAAAAAGTTAAAAAATTCCCTGACCGATTCCCAAGTAATGCTGACAGTATCGGAATAGAGATCGTGGGAAAATCTTCAAAGGTAAAAAATGAAAAAACAGGGAAAATGGAATCAATTTATGAATCAGTCAACGATCAACAAAATGACTCTTTAAAATGGCTAATAAAAGAGCTTGTTAGTACGTTAAATGTTTCCATGTCTGAGATATACCGCCACCCTGAAATTGGTAGAAAAACCGCTACAGAGGAGAGTACAGCAAAATGGTAAAAACCAATAAAAAACTTAACGTAGCTCTATTTCTCTTCCTCACTTTTTCGATGCAGGCTCAGGGAAGAGTAGTCAGCCACGTTGAGATAAAACAAACAGGTCAGCACGATGATGGGCGAGAAGATAAGAATGAAGTTGAGGCTTGTAAAGTATTCAGACCATCAAAAAATCAAATAGTACGATTTTTTAATCAGGCGGCCGAGTCAAAAGAAAACGGAAACTTACTTCATGAGTATTACTCACCCTGCATTTCATTCGGTACGATAAAATTTAAAGACGGCTCAAAAGGTGACTGGCAGATACAATCCAGTGGTCTGGGATTTGTTATTTTTGATAATGGCGAGTCAGCAACTTTCTTCCACAAAGGCAATCAATGGACCGATCCCTACGCCTGTACCTATGGTCTGGGTGACGATCTCATTTGTTAATCCACTGCTGCCGCTCAACGGTGTGGCAGCACTTCTTATTCACTTGCTGGCAAAATAAACAAAAAAGGCGAAGCGCCAGCCAGTGTTCCGATCGCGCGCACACATTTGCATAACAACAGCGACTTATACAGACCAAAACCGTTACATCACGCTATCTTGTGCTACTATTTAATCACCCTGCCCGCATAAATAAATTTTAACGCACAATGATTGCATAACTATGCTGTCGACGTTAAGATTCGCGGCATCAATTGCTATTCACTTTTTGCGCATGAGTATTCAACTAAACGGTATTAACTGCTACTACGGTGCCCACCAGGCGCTTTTTGACATTCAGCTGGCTTGCCCTCAGGGCGAGACGCTGGTATTGCTGGGGCCTAGCGGTGCCGGGAAGAGCTCTCTCCTGCGTGTGTTAAACCTGCTGGAGATGCCGCGTTCCGGTACCCTTGAGATCGCAGGTAACCGCTTTGACTTTACAAAACCCCCTGGCGATGCGGCAATACGCGAATTGCGTCAAAACGTCGGCATGGTGTTTCAACAGTACAATCTCTGGCCTCACCTGACTGTCGTTCAGAACCTGATCGAAGCCCCCTGCCGCGTGCTGGGCTTAAGCAAAGCACAGGCCCATGAGCGCGCGGCAAAGCTGCTCGATCGCCTGCGTCTGACGACGTTTGCCGACCGTTACCCTCTGCACCTGTCCGGTGGTCAACAGCAACGCGTGGCGATTGCCCGTGCGCTGATGATGGAACCGGCCGTGCTGCTGTTCGATGAACCCACCGCCGCACTGGACCCGGAAATCACCGCCCAGATCGTCAGCATCATTCGTGAGCTGGCGCAGACCAATATCACCCAGGTGATCGTCACCCATGAAGTGGAAGTGGCGCGTAAAACGGCCAGCCGCGTGGTGTATATGGAAAATGGCTATATTGTCGAACAGGGTGATGCCAGTCGCTTTACACAGCCGCAAACCGAGGCGTTTGCCCACTATCTTTCGCATTAATTGCAGGACATAACGATGAAAAAAATTGTCATTGCCGCACTGTTAGCCGGTTTCAGCCTGAGCGCCAGCGCCACTCAGACGCTTCGTTTTGCTACTGAAGCGTCTTATCCTCCTTTCGAATTCGTGGATTCTGATAACAAGATCCAGGGCTTTGATGTCGATCTGGCTAACGCGCTGTGCCGCGAAATCGGTGCCGACTGTACCTTTACCAACCAGGCGTTCGACAGCCTGATCCCTAGCCTGAAATTCCGTCGTTTCGATGCGGTGATGGCGGGCATGGACATCACGCCTGAGCGTGAAAAACAGGTGCTGTTCACTAAAGCCTATTACGACAACTCTGCGCTGTTTATTACCCAGAAAGATAAAGTCGCCAGCGTTGATGCGCTGAAAGGCAAACGCGTGGGTGTGCAGAACGGCACCACTCACCAGAAATACCTGAGCGAAAAGCTGCCTTCCATTAAGGTCGTGCCTTACGACAGCTACCAGAACGCGATCCTCGACCTGAAAAATGGCCGTATCGACGCGGTATTTGGTGATACTGCAGTAGTGAACGAATGGCTGAAGCAGAACCCGAACCTCGCGCCAATGGGCGAGAAAGTGACGGATAAAGCCTACTTCGGTACCGGCCTCGGCATCGCCGTGCGCCAGGGCAATACCGAGCTTCAGAGCAAATTCGACGCGGCGCTGGACAAGGTGAAAGCCAACGGCACCTACAAAACTATCTACAGCAAGTGGTTTCAGCAGTAATTAATGAGCGAACTTTATACTCTCGCCAGCGCCGCCGGGATGACCGTCGGCCTGGCCGTTTGTGCACTGATCGCCGGTTTAATACTGGCGATGGTTTTCGCCGTCTGGGAATCTGCACGCTGGCGTCCCCTCGCCTGGCTCGGAACCGGACTGGTCACGCTATTTCGCGGCCTGCCGGAAATCCTTGTGGTGCTGTTTATCTACTTCGGTGCCTCGCAGCTGCTGTTGACGCTGTCGGACGGCTTCACGGTTAACCTGGGGTTCATACAGATCCCGATTCAGGTCGCCATTGAGAATTTTGACGTCAGCCCGTTTCTTTGCGGGGTGATTGCGCTGGCTATCCTCTACTCTTCTTATGCCTCACAAACCCTGCGTGGTGCACTGAAAGCCGTACCATCAGGCCAGTGGGAGTCAGGGCAGGCATTGGGGATGAAGAAAACCGCCATCTTCTTCCGACTGATTATGCCGCAGATGTGGCGCCATGCGCTGCCGGGCCTTGGCAATCAGTGGCTGGTGCTGCTGAAAGATACCGCGCTGGTCTCCCTGATTAGCGTTAACGATATTATGTTGCAGACCAAAAGCATCGCGACCCGCACCCAGGAGCCCTTTACCTGGTATGTCATCGCGGCGGGAATTTACCTGCTAATCACCCTGTTCAGCCAGGCAATCCTGAAACGCATCGAACTGCGAACGACACGCTTTGAGCGGGGAGACTGCTGATGTTGAGTTACTTCCCTGAGCTGCTGAAAGGTCTGAATACCAGCCTGATGCTCACCGTGGCGTCATTGCTGCTGGCATTGATTCTGGCCCTGGTGTTTACCGTCATCCTGGCGCTGAAAGTCCCGGTACTTAACGCGATCACGCGTGCTTATATCACCCTGTTTACCGGCACCCCTCTGCTGGTGCAGATCTTCCTGATCTACTATGGACCAGGACAATTCCCGGCGATCCAGAATATTCACTGGTTATGGGATCTGCTTTCACAACCCTGGCTCTGTGCGCTGCTGGCGCTGTCCCTGAACAGTGCGGCCTATACCACGCTGCTGTTCCACGGTGCGGTGCGCGCCATTCCTGCCGGGCAATGGCAGTCCTGTGCGGCGCTGGGCATGAACCGCCGCGATCAGCTGCGGATTTTGCTGCCGTATGCGTTTAAGCGCGCGCTCTCCTCGTACTCCAATGAGGTGGTGCTGGTGTTTAAAAGCACCTCGCTGGCCTACACCATCACGCTGATGGAAGTGATGGGCCACGGGCAAATGCTTTACGGGCGCACCTACGACATCAGCGTGTTTGCCGCCGCCGGGGTGATCTATCTGTGCGTAAACGGGTTGCTGACCCTGATGATGCGCCTGATTGAGCGCCGGGCACTGGCGTTCGAACAGCGAAATTAATGCTCACCGATGCCCGATCCGCGCCAGCGCCCCGGGCTTCCATGAATAAAAAGCCTTCGTAGCCCTTTAATCAGCGGATGACGAACAGCTTTGGTCGTCGATACTGGTCAGGACAATGAGACCCCAAGGAATATATAGATGAAAAAACTCGTTCTGGCAGCATTGCTGGCCAGCGTTGCCTTAGGAACCCAGGCGGCAGACAAGATTCGTTTTGCCTCCTCCGCGACCTACCCTCCGTTTGAATCCCTGAACAGCGATAACCAGATTGTCGGCTTCGATATCGATCTGGCGAAAGCGCTGTGCAAACAGATGCAGGCGGAGTGCAGCTTCACCAACAATCCCTTCGACAGTCTGGTTCCGGCGCTGAAATTCCGCCGCTATGACGCCGTGATCTCCGGTATGGATATCACCGAAGAGCGCAAGAAACAGGTCAGCTTCACGCAGCCTTACTATGCCAACTCAGCGATTATTATTGCGCAGAAAGGCAAGTTCACCAGCCTGGAGCAGCTGAAGGGAAAACGTGTTGGCATGGAGAATGGCACCACGCACCAGAAATATCTGCATGATAAGCAGCCGGATATCACAGCGGTTGCCTATGACAGCTACCAGAACGCGATCCTTGACCTGAAAAATAATCGACTGGATGGCATTCTGGGCGACACGGCAGTGGTCGGCGCCTGGCTTAAAACCAACCCGAATCTCAGCGCTGTCGGCGAACATATTACGGACAGCAGTTATTTCGGCACGGGCCTGGGGATTGCAGTACGTAAAGATAATGATGCGCTGCTGAAGAAGCTGGACACCGCGCTGGCGGCACTGAAAGCGGACGGCACTATCGACAAGCTGAATAAGCAGTGGTTCCCGGAGTAATTTTCGGCATCAGGGCGCGGCATGCCACGCCCCTACCCACATAGTGCAATCATCGTAACGCGACGTACCGCGCCCAACATAATGCAATCATCGTAGGGGTCGGGCATGCCCGCCCCGCCTTAAACCCGCTGTAGCAGCGTTAAGACTTCGTAATGCGCGGTATGCGGGAACATATCAAACATCTGAACTTTGATGATGCGGTACGCTTTCAGGCGCCCGATATCGGTGGCCATCGTTTCGGCATTACAGCTGGAATAGAGTATCCACGGTGGTGCCATTTTCTCCAGATACGCGCAAAGCTCTGCACCAATTCCCCGGCGCGGTGGATTGACCAACACCAGCTCCGGCACGCTGCCCTCTCCGGTGGCAAAAGCGGTGGAGTCCAGAGCCGCAAAGCTCACCTGCGTCAGCCCCATCTGTGCCGCTGATCGTTGCGCACAGGCAATCGCCTCCTGACTGATTTCGATCCCCGTCAGCTGCATTTCGGGCGTGGCACAGTGCAGGCCAAAACCACCGACCCCACAGAACAGATCCCACATCGCGCTCACCTGCAACTCTCTGACCCAGCCGCGCGCAGTGGCATACAGTTCGGCCGCCACGCGGGGATTGGTCTGAAAGAAGCTTTTCGGCAGAATGGAGAGCGGCACGTCGTTAAGCTGCTCGGCCAGCACCTGATTCTCCGTCAGCGGGATCTCCTCCTCCCCCTCCATAATCGCCATCGCCACAGGCTGAATATTGGCAGAAATCGCCACCAGCTGCGGCAGTGCGCGCTGAAGTTCAGGCAGCGCAGCGCGCAGCTGCGCCAGCTTGGTGGTTGAACGCAGAACAAAGCGCAGCATCAGTTGCCCGTTATGCTGGCTCTCAGTCAACAGGATATATTTCAGTTCACCACGGCGGCGTGCCACGTTATACGGCGTCAGCCCGGCACGGGCAATAAACGGGCGCAGTTCAGCGAACACGCTGACAAAACTGTCAGGATAGAGCGGGCAATCGCTGAGATCGACCGGCGTACCATCGCGATGCAGCATACCCAGCAGCGGGCGTTCAACGCTGCCGCTAACCACCATTTTGGCTTTATTGCGGAATTTCTGTGGCGGCGAGAGCGCAGGCGACAACCACTGCTCAACTGGAAATGACTCCAGCAGTTGCTGTAAATGTGACTGTTTTTGAGCAACTTGCTGGGGGTAAGGCGTCTCCAGCCACTGGCAGGAACGGCAACGGCCGGCGTCGTAAAGCGCGCAATGCATGATGGAAGCCTGATCTGGGAAGCGAAATGCAGTCGGACAGTATAGCAGTGGAGGATTAGCGATAAAACCGTCTGCTACTTTGCGGCACAAACAGCAACAACAAGACCAGGATATCGGGAAGCTTTTGTACCAACAGAGAGGCAACAATCTGACTATCGTTAGTACTGTTAATGCTGAATATCTCTGGATAGACCCAGCCCATAGACGCCACAAACATATAGATCAGCACCAGCACCTGAGCGATCAGAAAACCCCAGCGCCCCCAGCTGTGCCCACGCATCAGCGCAATGGCACAGCGCAGTTCGATAAAGAAGATCAGCTGGCTGGCAATAAAGATCAGCGTTGAATCCCAGGCCTGTGCACTACGATGGACAAAGTTCATCAGCTCCATCAGCCCCAGCTCGTTGGCGAGCAGCAAAACGCCCAGGCAACGGGTGGCAATAATGGCAATACCCGCAATCCACACTGGCACCGGGATCGTCCCTGCGCCGCTGAACAGAGTTTTGCCCTCTCTTATGACTTCTGACATTTCTCTCCCCTGCTGCTGCCACGCCCTGTGATGGTGCAATTGATCCATCATGGTGTCTTACTGTCGCGCTCACAAGAATATTCCTACTGAGAAAAGAAAAAAAGTGTCTTTTATTTCTTCGCTACAAATAAATAATTGGTTTTTCACCTTTATCTGATAGCGAAATTAACCCGCCCTGCCTCAGTTCATTTCGGAAGATTAATAACATGAATGCATCCTGGCACGATCCCTGCAATCCGAACCTGGTGGTTCGATAGTTATCGGCAGCAACCACCTTATTTTTAGTCCAGGCCGGTTAATCATTCCACACGATGGAACGAAAAATCCGCTATCGACTATTTGCCTAACCTTTGATGAATTCCGGGGAGTAAGAACCAGATGTCTGAAGATAAAATAACCCAGTCGGCTGAAAAGTGGTCAGTCGGCAAAGGTGCCTGGCTGGCCTTAATATTAGCCATATTGTTTTTTTCCGGCCTGCTATTTAACGTCGAGGGTATGGCATGGCTGGGTGCTTTTGATTTCACCACGCTGGGCGGCAGTTTCGGCACCATGAAAGATCCGGCTCATAATACTTTTGTCGGTGCAGGCGGGCTGAGCGCCAAAGCCGGTTTCCTGTTTGCACTGTCGCTGGTGCCTACCGTGATGCTGGCGCTGGGGTTGCTGGAGATCTTCACCCATTATGGTGCCATTCGCGCAGCCCATAAGTTGCTGACACCGCTGCTACGTCCGCTATTAGGTATTCCAGGCCGCACCGGACTGGCCTTAATTACCGATTTACAAAGCACCGATGCGGGTGCGGCATTAACCAAAGAGCTGTACGACAACAAACAGGTAACAAAGAAAGACGTGGTGATCATGGCGGCCTGGCAATATTCCGGCGCCGGGCTGATTAATAACTACTTCTCTATCGGGTCGGCGTTATTTGCTTCGCTGGCCACACCGGTACTGGTTCCACTGGTGCTGATGTTCGTGCTGAAATTTGTTGGCGGCGCCTTTGTCCGTCTGATGCTGAATACCGTCTACAAGCGAGATTTCCAACATGCAGAATAATCCTCAGGTTAGCGTTTCTAATAATCCCTTCGATATCTTTGTGATTGGCGCACGTAAAGGCTTCCATATTGCCATTCATAATTTAATGCCGAACGTGGTGATGGCTTATGTGATTGCCGAAGTGCTGAACCTGCTTGGCGTGATGAAACTGATTGGCACGGTTTTCGCGCCCGTCATGGGATTATTCGGCCTGCCCGGTGAAGCGGTTACCGTCCTGCTGACCGCCTGGCTCTCCTCCTCTGCCGGGACGGGCGTTGCTATCAGCCTGCTGGCAAAAGGCGTACTGACCGGGGGAGATATCACTATTCTGGCTCCGGCGATCTTTTTAATGGGTTCTCAGTTACAGTATATGGGCCGCCTGCTCGGCGTTTCCGACGTACCGAAAAAATACTGGCCGCTGCTGATGCTGACCAGCATCATGAACTCAGTCATCGCCATGCTGGTCATGCGGATCATTGCGTAACAGAAGCTGAATGGAGTGTATAACGTGTCAAAAGTGTTAGAACATTACCACTACCTGCACGAAATCCCGGAGTTGGGTTTCCAAGAGTTTAAGACCTCGGCCTATATTAGCCAGCAGCTCAAAGCAGCAGGTTATGAGGTGCAGGATAATTTCAATGCCACCACCGGCATTGTCGCTGTGCTGGACAGCGGCGTTCCCGGTCCCACTCTGGCACTGCGCGCCGATATGGATGCGCTGGGGCATATCATCAACGGCATTCCCTGCGCCCGCCATACCTGCGGCCACGACGGCCACTCTTCAGTGGTGCTCACCGCCGCTCAGGAATTGATCGCCGAACAGGCGATTAAAAAAGGCCGCCTGAAACTGATTTTCCAGCCTGCTGAAGAACTGGGAACCGGCGCGCTGGCGATGATCGACGGCGGTGCCATTGATGATGTCGATATGATCCTCGGTTTCCACGTCCGTCCGGCGGAAGAGTGCGCGGTTGGCACAGCAATCCCTGCCGTATATTACTCAGCATGTGTGACCGTGGAAGCTATTATTCGTGGCCAGACCGCGCACGGCGCTCGCCCCCATCTTGGCGTCAATGCGCTGGATGCGGGCGTCAGCGCGGTGCAGGCCGTCAACGCCATTCATATGGCACCGAACAGCGTGTGGAGTGTGAAAGCCACGCGCTTCCTCTGCGATGCAGGCGTGACCAACTCAATCCCGGATGAAGCCCGCGTGGTGTTCGATCTGCGCGCAGCAAAGAACGAGGATATGATCGAACTGCAAAGCCGCGTGCAGCGTGCGATTGAGCACAGCGTTGCCGCCTTTGGCGCGCAGGTGGACGTGCTGATACTGAAAGCGATGCCGGCAGCTGAAATTGATGATGAGATGAGCGCACTGATTTCCGGCGCGATTGTCGAGGTGCTGGGCAAGGATGCCTTACTGGAGCCGCGCTCTACGCCGGGCAGTGAAGATTTCTTCCACTATCCGGTACAGCGCCCCTCCGTGAAGGCGGGGTTCTGGGGGCTGGGCACCGGGTTAGTCCCCGGATTGCACCACCCAGATATGCATTTTGATCTGAATTCACTGCCGGTCGGGATTAAGATCTTCAAAGCCTGTGTGAAGAAGGTGCTGGGGTAAGCGATTCCCAGCCGGATGGTAAATAGCGGGCGGACCGAAAAAGAAGGTCCGCCCCTACGCAAGCCTGCATTTATCGTTGCGATCAATGCCCCGCGCGCGCCCTCTGAATATCCTTCAGGCGCTGCTTCTCTTTACTGGCCATCAAGCGCCAGGCAATAAAGCCAACAATCCCCACCACCAGCAGAATCAGAGTCGCCAGCGCGTTAATCTCCGGGTTGATCCCACGGCGCACGGTGGCAAAAATCTGCATCGGTAACGTATTGGCTCCCGGCCCGGTAACGAAGTTGGAGATCACCAGGTCGTCAAGCGACAGGGTGAATGCCAGCAGCCAGCCGGTGACAATCGCCGGGGCAATCATCGGCACGGTGATCACAAAGAACACCTTCAGCGGTGTGGCACCCAGGTCCATCGCGGCTTCTTCAATCGAGCGGTCCAGCTCACGCAGGCGTGAGTTAATCACCACCGCCACATAAGCGGTACAAAAGGTGACGTGGGCCAGCCAGATGGTCAGCATTCCGCGCTCGGCAGGCCAGCCGAAGGCATTCGCCATCGCCACAAACAGCAGCAGCAGCGACAGCCCGGTGATCACATCCGGCATCACCAGCGGTGCCGTCAGGATAAAGGCAAAACCCGTGGAGCCTTTAAAGCGACCGAAGCGTACAATCACCATCGCGGCAATGGTCCCAAGGATCACCGCTGCCGTCGCCGACAGCCCTGCAAGAGAGAGGCTGAGCGTCACCGCCCGGATCATGGCATCGTCGTTAAACAATACCTGATACCAGCGCAGCGAGAAGCCCTCCCATGCCGCCAGCTGCGATGAGTTAAACGAATAAATCACCAGCAGCAGCATCGGCGCGTACAGGAAAAAGAAGCAGACGGCGAGGATAGCAGTACGCCACTTTGAGCGAATAACCGGTAGCTGGCTCATGCATTATCCCCCTCTTTGTTCTGATGTTTATGGAACCAGATAATCGGCAGGATCAGGATCAGCAGAATAATCACCGCCAGCGCCGAGGCGACCGGCCAGTCACGGTTATTAAAGAACTCCATCCACACCACGCGACCAATCATAATACTGTCCGGGCCACCCAGCAGCTCCGGGATCACGTACTCCCCCACCGCCGGAATAAATACCAGCATCGAACCGGCAATAATGCCGCCTTTGGTCAGGGGCACAATCACGCTGAAAAAGGTTCTTATCGGACGGGCGCCGAGATCCAGCGAGGCTTCCACCAGCGAGTAATCGATACGTGTCAGCGCGGTGTAAATCGGTAACACCATAAACGGCAGATAGCAGTAAACAATCCCGATATAAACCGCAAGGTCGGTGTAAAGGATGGTGAGCGGATGATCGATCACGCCCGTCCACATCAGGAAGCGGTTCAGGATACCGTTATTATTGAGGATGCCCATCCACGCGTAAACGCGCACCAGAAACGAGGTCCACGACGGCAGGATCACCAGCAACAGCAGGATATTGCGCGTAGAAGGTGAAGCATGCGCCACCGCCCATGCCAGCGGATAACCCATCGCTAAACAGATCACCGTGGCAATGCCCGCCACCTTCAACGAGTGAAGATAGGCATCAATATACAGCGGATCCTCAGTCAACATCAGATAGTTGCCGAAGTTCAGTGCCATATTCAACTGGCCGTCAGCCCAGCTTAACAGCTCGGTATAAGGCGGGCTGGAACGGGCGATATCGGCGAAACTGATTTTCAGAACAATCAGAAACGGCAGCAGAAACAGCAGCGAGAGCCAGAGATAAGGCAGGCCAATGACCAGCTTACGACCATGCGCCATCGACAGACGCGTCAACAGGCCTTTGATGCCGGTTTGCTGGCCGCTTGGCGGCTCGGGAGGGCGTTCAGAAAATGGATTCATGATTACACCGTTAAGACAACACAGCTATCGGCATCCCAGCACAGACGCACTTCGTCACCCCAGGTCGGGGTATCCTTACGGAAGCGATAGGCATTCTGCAACTGGGCACTGATCATCTGCCCGCTATGCAGGCGCACATGATAAATCGACAGATCGCCAAGGTAGGCAATATGCACCACTTCACCCACGGCAAAATTACAGCCGTCGGCCGGGATCTCATCGCATAACATCACTTTTTCCGGGCGCAGCGCCACAGAGACAGGAACGCCATCCACCACCGACACGTCAGAGGTGACTTTCAACGGATGAATCAGGCCTGGACTCTCAATAATCAGTCCATCTTCCTGACGTTCGCGCAGCAGCCCTTCAAACAGGTTAACTGAACCGATAAATTCGGCGCTGAAACGCGTGGTCGGATGCTCGTAAATCTCTTCCGGTTCACCGATCTGCACAAACTTACCCCGGTTCATGATCGCGATGCGGCCCGCCATCGTCATGGCTTCTTCCTGATCGTGGGTGACCATGACGCAGGTCGCCCCTACGCGCTCAAGGATATCCACGACTTCATGCTGCATACGGTCACGCAGTTTTTTATCCAGCGCGCCCATCGGTTCATCCAGCAGCAACAGCTTAGGGCGCTTTGCCAGGCTACGGGCCAGTGCCACACGCTGGCGCTGACCGCCAGAGAGCTGATGAGGCTTACGTTTGGCAAACTCCTGCATATGCACCAGCGTCAGCATCTCAGCCACACGCTCGGCAATCTCGCCTTTCGGCAGACGATCCTGTTTCAGTCCAAAGGCAATATTCTGCTCCACCGTCATATGGGGGAACAGGGCGTAGGACTGGAACATCATATTAATCGGGCGCTGATACGGCGGCACATGGGAGAGATCCAGGCCATCCAGCACGATTTGCCCCTGGGTCGGCGCTTCAAAACCGGCCAGCATACGCAGCAGCGTTGACTTACCACAGCCTGAGGCTCCCAACAGGGCGAAGATTTCGCCTTTATAAATGGTGAGGTTCACATCATCCACCGCATGCTGACCATCAAACGATTTGGTCAGATTACGGATCTCCAGCAGTGGCGTCAGTGCCTTACCTGCTTTGCTTTGAGGAAGGGGGATCGCGTCATTCACTACCATTATACTCCGGCGCTAAAAGGCGGGGCTGCTGTGCGGGTTTACGTCTGCCCAGGCCTAAAAAAACAAAACAGAGGCCGGTAACCGCGCCTCTGCTGCTTAACGAGTGTGAAACGGTTATTCGTTACTTACCGCTTTTAACTTTAGTCCATGCGCGCGTACGCACACGGTCAAGTTTCGGATCCTGCACCTTCAGGGTGAACAGTTTCGCCATAATTTCAGGGGTTGGATAGATCCCAGGGTTGTCACGAATGGCCGCATCAACAAACGGTAGGGAAGCCTTCACACCGCTGGCGTAAAACACCGTGTTGGAGATCTGCGCCATCACTTTCGGCTCCATCAGGTAGTTAATGAACTGATAGGCTTCATCAACGTTTTTCGCATCTTTCGGGATCGCCAGCATATCGAAGAACGCCAGCGCACCCTGCTTAGGAATGCTGTAAGCGATATTTACGCCGTTCTTCGCTTCGGCAGCACGGTTTTTCGCCTGGAGAATATCGCCTGCCCAGCCGATGGCCACACAGGTATTGCCGTTCGCCAGATCGTTGATGTACTGGGAAGAGTGGAAATAGCGAATGCTCGGACGCAGTTTCAACAGCAGATCGGTTGCCGCTGTATAATCTTTTGCATCGCTGCTGTTCGGATCTTTGCCCATGTAGTTCAACACAGTGGCGAAGATCTCTTCAGGTGCATCGAGGAAGGAGACGCCACAGCTCTTCAGCTTTTCGAGGTTTTCCGGCTTCAGGACCAGATCCCAGCTATCGACCGGGGCATCTTTACCCAGCGCGGCTTTCACTTTCTCAACGTTATAGCCAATCCCGGTGGTCGCCCACAGATAAGGGATCGCATACTTGTTGCCCGGATCGTGCTGCTCGAGCTTTTTCATCAAATCCGGGTCGAGATTTTTATAGTTTGGCAGTTTGCTTCTGTCCAGCGGCTGGAACACACCCGACTGCAGCTGACGCGCAAGGAAGCTGGAGGATGGCACAACGACGTCATAACCGGTGCTACCGGCCATCAGTTTGCCTTCCAGCACTTCATTGGAGTCGAATACGTCGTACACCACTTTAATACCGGTTTGCTTTTCAAAATCCGCCACCGTGCCCGGCGCAATATAATCAGACCAGTTATAAACGTGCAGCGTCTTGTCTGCGGCCAGTGAACCAGCAGAGATCGCCATCAGCGTACCCGCTACCACACCTGACAACCATTTTTTACGTTGGTTGAACATTTTCCATCCTCATGAACAGAGATAAGCTTTTGCCGGGCAGGTGAACCGGTGAACACCTGCCTTCTTGATAGATAATATTTGAAGCATTAGGGCTAAAGAATGAATCATTATTCACCGAGCCGTTAATACTAAAAACCTATATATCTGGGGACGTTGCACGCGTAATGCAGCCACGCAAGAATAGCCCCACTCTCAGGCTCAGACCAGCCCCTAGAGTAAAAAACGCCTTTTATCGATTTTTTATGCATGTTTCCTCTATGTGATACGCCATTCACGGCATAAACAGCGACAGATATCTGGCAATATAGGGCAAAATGCAGAATAAAAAATGGTTGTTGCTTCGCGGAAGGCGGTGTTTAAAACAGCAGTTGATTCAGCTACACAAAGTGGGCGAGGGAAACAGGGTTAAAACGGGCGAAAAGGGTATCCGCCCGCAGGAAAGCATAAAGTGAGAAATGCCGATTAATGCAGCACGGAGTGACCGGTGCTCAGAGGGGGCCGCTCGTCCTCTTCACCGATCATCAGTAGATGATTGGCAAACGCTTCCAGGACGATCATCGAAATTTGTTCTTCGCTCTGCTTCATAAAATGAACAAACTGGCCGTAAGTCAGCCCGGCGGTCACACTCAGCGACTGGCAGACAATCAGTTTTGGCAGATTATCGTCCTGAATATCAAGGAACGCCTTCACCGTCAGCGAGCTGGCGTTAATCTGTGACAGCTCCCCCAACAGCGGGATCAGCGCCGTTGGCTTGACTTCAGCCAGGGCCGAAAACAGGATGACGTTGTCCACCAAATCGAGTTTGGCATCAAACACCCCGTCAAAATTCTGCATATGCGGCAGATGAAGTGCCTGGCATGAATCACACTCAAACCAGGTAATGCTTTGCTGATCCAGCCAACGTCGCAATACGTCGAGATCCGGAACGACGAGTGAATCCATATTCTTTGTCTCTTGCCGCAATAAAATTGCGCCCTAGCTTACGTAAAAACGCCGCCAAAAACCATGATTACGACAGAAATATGACGGCTGCGGCTGGTTTTAAGCATTAACTCAGGGAGGCGCTTCCCGGTCACGCCGCCGGAAGCAACAACAGAGCGCCCCCCCTGCCGCTGCCGCATTCGGGCAGACGGATATTATGGACGGGTGGCGTGCGCCGCAATCGTCAGGTCAATTGCCACCCGGTCATCAACAATTCCGACAAGACGATCGACCCGAAATGCACTGCGGGAAATTGCGGTTGACGCATGCAGTGCCAGCGTTTGTACCTCGGGTGATAACACACCGTGATTATCCAGCGTCGCCTCCATGACGATCGGACGACGAACATCTTTGACGGATAAAAGACCGAACACTCTGAACTGGCCCTGCCCCAGCGCCACCACGCGGCTACTGGTAAACCGAATCCAGGGATAATGAACCGCATCAAAAAACAGGGCGCTTTTCATCTGACTGGTGAGGAGGATGTTTGACGCAACCAGCGTGGCGACCGGTATTTTCACCTCAATATGATCGTCCCAGTCCGCCATGGGATCCAGTGTGACCGTTCCCGTCACCCCCTCTAAATGCGCCTGAGAAAACGCATGACCAAACGCGCGCCAGGACAGCCCGATGGCGGTTTTGTCTGTCGAAATAACATAGGTTTCAGGCGCAGCATACAGAACCGGGCTGATCAGCAGTAAAAAACTCAGAAAGCAGCAAGAACGCATCATCGGTAAACCTCTCTTTAGACGTCATAGCGTAAACACCTGACCGCATGATTTTATTCACCGTGATCTCTGTACTGCCCCTTTACAGCTTCAACCCCCTGTTGGATACGATCTCTTTTTGACGTTAACCCCCCGTTTTCAAACAAAAACCTGGGCGAGCCTGTGCTTCAATCCAGCCGATCATCATCGCCGCAATATCCAGTCCGGTGGTTTTCTCAATGCCTTCCAATCCTGGAGAGGCATTCACTTCCATCACCAGCGGGCCACGGCTGGCACGCAGGATATCCACCCCGGCCACATCCAGCCCGAGCGTGGTGGCCGCTTTAATCGCAATCTCGCGCTCGCTTTCGCTGATCGCCACACGCCGGGCCGTTCCGCCACGATGCAGGTTCGAACGAAAATCGCCCTCTTTCGCCTCGCGTTCAATGGCCCCGACCACTTCCCCGCCAATCACCAGGCAGCGCACATCCCGCCCGCGAGCCTCTTTAATAAACTCCTGCACCAGAATATGCGCATTCAGGCCGCGAAAAGCATCAATCACGCTTTCCGCGGCCTGACGGGTTTCCGCCAGCACCACGCCAATCCCCTGCGTACCTTCCACCAGTTTGACCACCAGCGGCGCGCCCCCCACCATCTCGATCAAATCGCGCGTATCGTCCGGCGAATGAGCAAATCCGGTGATCGGCATCGCGATGCCCGCCCGTGCCAGTAACTGCAACGAGCGCAGCTTGTCACGCGCCCTGGCAATCGCCAGCGATTCATTCAGCGGGTAGCTGCCACACATTTCAAACTGGCGCAGTACCGCCGTGCCGTAAAAAGTCGTGGCCGAACCAATGCGCGGAATAACCGCGTCATAATGTGCCAGCTGGCGGCCACGGTAATGGATAGCCGATGCGCCGGGATTAATATTCATATAGCAGGAGAGTGGGTCAATGACGTCAATACTGTGGCCACGCGCACGCGCGGCCTCCAGCAGACGTTTACAGGAGTAAAGCGAACCATCACGGGAAAGAATAGCAATTTTCACCAATAGCCTCCGGGGCCAAAAGGATTAGCGCGTAGCCCAGCCCTGCTGATGCAGGTAGTCAAGAATAAACGGACGGCTCTCTTTGATCAGCGTCTTCTGAATATGCTCGCTCCAGCTTTCTGAACGGCGGTTGCTGTCACGCGACTGGTAATAGGCCACCAGTTCGCGGTCATATTGTGCCAGCAGCGCAGGGTCGAGCGGCTGATAGCGGTTCTCATGCATTAACAGCCCCGCAGGCATACGCGGTTTGTGGTCCGGGTCCTGCTCCGGGCTGCCCAGGCAAAGGCCAAACAGCGGCAGCACAAACTTCGGCAGGCCCAGCAGCGCCGTCACATCAGCGATATGGTTACGGATGCCGCCAATAAAGCAGCCGCCGAAACCAAGCGATTCGGCAGCGACCAGCGCATTCTGCGCCATCAGTGCCGTGTCTATGCAGCCCAGCAGCAGCTGTTCTGCCAGCCCTAGTTCGGCGTCCGGGCAGATCTGCTGATTACGATTAAAATCGGCGCAGAACACCCAAAACTCAGCGGCCCCGGCAACGTATTGCTGTCCACCGCTCAGAGGCACCAGCGCGTTGCGCGTTTCAGTATCCGTAATGCGGATAATCGAGGAGCATTGTAAAAAACTGGAAGTGGAAGCCGACTGCGCAGCATCAAGGATCGCGGCACGCTGCTCTGCGGTGATAACCTGGTCGCTGTAAGCGCGAATCGAACGGTGTGAACGCAGTAGCTCAATGGTCGGCGTCATGGGAATCTCCTGGTTTGGGCTTATCACGCGAACGGCGCGTGTTAAATAGTTCGGGTGCCATGACCTTCGCGGTCCGCCACATCATGACTGTCGCAGCGGGTAGCATCAGGGCAATACCGGCAAAGATCATCAGCGTTGCGGCAAGTTTACCGGTAAAAGGCGATGGCAAGGGTAGCATTTCATGTAACGTGAGGTAAGACAGGATCAAGAGCAAAATACCGAAGACTTCGAGGACTAGTACCGCCCGGGGCAGTTGACTAAAGGCACGCATAACGGCTCTCCTGCTAATGACGACATTCCTGCTGAATGGGGATATTAAAGCGCAGATTGTGCCCTTGTGCATAGGTGTTGCGAATCAGACTAACAGGTAATTCCTTCTTCCTTTCACCCCAGGATGCGGGCATCATATGCGCCATTGAGCATTGAAATGTGATGTTAATCACATTAAATTCTGACCCTTTGAGGAGAAACCTATGTTTGCAGTGATTTTTGGACGCCCTGGCTGCCCTTACTGTGTTCGCGCGAAAGAGCTGGCTGAAAAACTGACTGAAGAACGTGAAGACTTCAATTTTCGCTATGTGGATATTCACGCCGAAGGGATCACCAAAGCTGACTTAGAAAAAACGGTCGGTAAGCCGGTCGAAACCGTACCGCAGATCTTCCTCGACTCTACCCATATTGGCGGCTGCACCGATTTCGAAGCCTATGCCAAAGAGAATCTGGGCCTGTTCCAGTAATCATCACCGCCTTGCGGTGATGATTACTGTAGGGGTCGATCATCTTTTCCGATCGACCCGTATCACCGCCTTGCGGTGATGATTACCGTAGGGGTCGATCATCTTTTCCGATCGACCCGCATCACCGCAGCCATGATGACCGTAAGGGCCGATCGTTGAGATCGGCCCTTTGCTTTTACGCAACGTTATAAATGCCCTTTCCCATCCTGCTGGTGATGGATAGCCATCAGCGTGCGCCACAGCATCACGCCCAACGTGCCAGACCCGCACCAGAACACTGCACTGGCAATAAATGCAATCTCCTGCCCTAAGCCCACCGAGTTAAAACCATCTGACTGCATCAGCACCAGACAAGGGGGGGACGCCAGTGCGATAGCAATCACCATTGCGGTCAGGGGAGACTCTTTCGAGGTTAGCGCCGCCAGTGCGCCCGGCAACACAAACAGCAGCAGGCCCAACTGAGCATGGCCGATATAATCTGCGGGTAGCGGATAGCGCACGGCGACATAAATCGCACCGTAGAGCGCGCTACAGGCAATCAGGCCTGTCCAACGGATACCTTTCATCCACACGGGAATTTTCTCCAGGTTATTTTTAACCCAATTCAATTCGACGCATCAATTAGCCATTTCATTCACTATGGATAATTGCCGTTTTTGGTCAGAATATTCGATAAAAACAGAACCGGTAACAAATAAGCGTGCCGGAGGCTGGCTGTCAATCTGCATAGCGATTAACATAGTGGCGCAATTTATCTGACTGAGGGTAAGCCCTGTTAACCCACAGCGGATAAATGACGAACACAGGGTGAAATCTAGCGTATAAACCCACTTTCTTCAATAGGTTACTGGTAAACAAGAAGTTAAACCGTGAATATAAACATCGCAGATTTGTTAAGTGGAAATTACATTCTGTTATTATTTGTCGTACTGGCTCTGGGGTTATGTTTAGGCAAACTTCGGTTAGGTTCTGTTCAACTGGGTAATTCTATTGGTGTTTTAGTTGTTTCATTACTGCTCGGCCAGCAGCATTTTTCGATTAATACTGAAGCACTCAACCTCGGCTTTATGTTATTTATTTTTTGTGTCGGAGTTGAAGCCGGGCCGAATTTTTTCTCTATTTTCTTCCGCGATGGAAAAAACTATCTGATGCTGGCGATCGTCATGGTCACCAGTGCGATGGTACTTGCCCTTGGGCTTGGGAAACTGTTCGGCTGGGACATCGGCCTGACTGCCGGGATGCTGGCAGGTTCGATGACCTCCACGCCGGTGCTGGTGGGCGCGGGCGATACCCTGCGACAAACCCTCACCGACAGTAAAAGCCTGACGCTGGCGCAGGATCATCTCAGCCTCGGCTATGCGCTGACCTACCTGATGGGCCTGGTGAGTTTGATTATTGGCGCACGTTATCTGCCAAAATTACAGCATCAGGACCTGCCGACCAGTGCACAACAGATTGCCCGCGAACGTGGACTGGACCCTGACAGCCAGCGCAAAGTCTATCTGCCGGTGATCCGCGCCTATCGCGTTGGCCCGGAGCTGGTCGCCTGGAGTGACGGTAAGAATCTGCGTGAGCTGGGTATCTACCGTCAAACCGGCTGCTACATTGAGCGAATTCGCCGTAATGGCATTCTCGCCAACCCGGACGGCGATGCCCTGCTGCAACCTGGCGATGAAATCTCGCTGGTGGGTTATCCCGACGCGCATTCCCGCCTGGACCCCAGCTTCCGTAACGGCAAAGAAGTGTTCGACCGCGACCTGCTGGATATGCGCATCGTTAACGAAGAGATCGTGGTGAAGAACAACAATGCGGTGAATAAACGTCTGAGCCAGCTGAAGCTCACCGACCACGGCTGCTTCCTTAACCGGGTGATCCGCAGCCAGATCGAAATGCCGATCGACGACAACATCATCCTGAATAAAGGCGATGTGTTGCACATCAGCGGTGAAGCAAGACGCGTGAAGTCCGTCGCGGACCGTATCGGTTTTATCTCGATTCACAGTCAGATGACCGACCTGCTGGCGTTTTGTGCCTTCTTTATCGTCGGGCTGATGATCGGCATGATCACCTTCCAGTTCAGCAGCTTTAATTTCGGCATTGGTAACGCGGCCGGTCTGCTGTTTGCCGGGATTATGCTCGGGTTCCTGCGTGCCAATCATCCGACCTTTGGCTACATTCCGCAGGGCGCGCTAACGATGGTGAAAGAGTTCGGGCTGATGGTGTTTATGGCAGGCGTCGGTTTAAGCGCCGGTAGCGGCATTACTCATGGTCTGGGTGAAACCGGTCTGCTGATGCTGGGTGCCGGGCTGGTGGTCAGTCTGGTGCCAGTGATTATCTGCTTCCTGTTCGGTGCCTGGGTATTGAAGATGAACCGTGCTCTGCTGTTCGGCGCTATTATGGGTGCACGTACCTGTGCCCCGGCGATGGAAATTATAAGCGATACCGCACGCAGTAATATTCCAGCACTGGGCTATGCAGGAACGTATGCCATCGCTAACGTATTACTGACGCTGGCAGGGACATTGATCGTGATAATCTGGCCGATTTTGGGCTGATAAAATAATTAATCAATTTCAGAGAACTTTTATGGCGGCGTGAAGTCTTAATTTATGCCACTGCTTTTCTTTGAAATCCCCATATTGAGGAGCCCGTTAATCTTATGATTTTCGGGTTTTTTTCTTTTCTGCTTCCGCCCGACTTCCCGCTGCCTTCTTAATGTTTCCTTAAGCCCCTCACGGCAAAGTAGCACCATGTTCCTCCGGTCGCCAAAATGTCATGAAATCATCATTAATTCTAAACAAAAGCCAAACGAATCGCGCAATTAAGAGCGATTCTCTTTACCCCTTGCCCACACGCTTTTACCTTAAGCAATTCGTGCTACTGATCCTCAGCGCCATGGTTTTTATCTGGCTGTCACGCAGTGAAAGTCTCGACATGGCGATCACCCGCCTGTGGTTTGACCCGCTGACACAGCAATTCCCGTGGAAGGAGAATGACTGGCTGGATCTGATTAACCATCGCCTGCTGAAACAGGTGGTGGTCGGCGGGGGGATTGTACTGCTTCTGGCTGGCGTAGTGCGCCGCCAGCCACGCTGGATACTGGTGGCATTGATGATGGGCATTGGCCCGCTGGTGGTGGGCGTGCTGAAGGCCACCAGCGCCCACTCCTGTCCGTGGGATCTGGTGGAATTTGGTGGTAAGGCGGTCTCTTACCCACTGTTCGGCGCTGTCCCGGCGCACAGCGGACCGGGTCGCTGTTTCCCCGGCGGCCATGCCTCCAGCGGCTTCAGTGCCCTGGCGCTGTTTTTTCTGTTCTACCCACGACGCGCACGTCTGGCCTGGGCCTGCTGGTGGGTAGCCCTGGTCGTTGGCATGGTAATGGGCTTTGGACAGATTATGCGCGGCGCTCACTTTCTCTCCCACAACCTGTGGGCGGCATGGTGGGTCTGGCTGACGCAATGTGTGACTTTCGGATGCGTGACGTATCTGCTTAACAAGATGAGGAAATCAACATAATGGAAGAGCTGAACCGGGCACTGTTTCTTTGGGTCAACGCCAACGCGGCATCACCCGAATGGGTGATCGACCTGGCCACCTTTATCGCCCGCGATGTGATTGCCATCGTTCCCCTGCTGATCGTCGGCCTGTGGTTGTGGGGGCCTCGCAGCCAGCTCACTTCACAGCGCGTGCTGGTGGTCAAAACCGGCATAGCACTGCTTTACGCCCTGGCAATTTCCTGGTGCCTGGCGCAGCTCTTCCCCCACCCGCGCCCCTTTGCTATCGGTCTGGGCCATCAGTTCCTGTCACATGCGCCGGATGACTCTTACCCCAGCGATCACGGTACGGTGATCTTTACCTTTGCCATTGCTTTTATCTGCTGGCACCGCCTGTGGTCAGGTGCGGTTCTGATGATGACCGGCGCCGCCATTGCATGGTCACGCGTCTATCTGGGCGTACACTGGCCGCTGGATATGCTGGGTGGCATGCTGGTAGGCCTGCTCTCCTGCCTGTTTGCGCAAATATTCTGGCAGTTGTGCGGCGCGACATTGCTGCCTCGACTCTCTTCTCTCTATCGGGCGCTGTTTGCCTTTCCTATCAGTAAAGGCTGGGTACGCGATTAATCCGATATTATGGGTCTGATTATTCAGACCCTTTTTACATTGATGCAGATCACAGCTTTTCCTTTTATTTAAAAAATTCCCCTCTATTTGATGAAAATCACTTTTTGTTTATTGCGCAACATCATCCACTCTTCTCCCGCCTATTATTCTTGTTGCGCAACGCGCTTAAATTAACCACAAATGGCTTTGCAGCCAAAAAATAAAGCATTGATAATTAAAGTGTTATAAAAGACTATGCTGGTATTTCCACCAAACACGCTCACTATTTCACCATCCTAAAATGATAAAAATCAGTGTAAATACCTGTTTAAACACTGATTACCTGGTCAATAACCCCTTCAAAAACCCGCCCTACAGATGTTCACACTAAAAAAGGTGGTGGAAATGTGATTTTGATCACCGGTAACCCTAAAGACAGTGCTTTCTTCTATTTTTTCTAGTGGTAGAGTGTGCGCCATAAAATCAGAGTAATTAATTAAAAGCCGTCATCAGGAGTTAATTCTGATATCGCGGATGAAATACGTTTTAGTTAATTGTTTTAACATTTCAACCCTGGAGAAATCATGGACACATCCCAAACGGCGGTGTTGAGCCCCGAAGCAACGCAGGATGCCAGCGCGTGGCGTAAAACTGACACTATGTGGATGCTCGGCCTGTATGGCACGGCGATTGGTGCGGGCGTGCTGTTTTTGCCCATCAATGCCGGAATCGGTGGCCTGATCCCGCTGATCATCATGGCCGTGCTGGCCTTCCCGATGACCTACTTTGCTCACCGTGGACTTTGCCGTTTTGTCTTGTCTGGCCGTAATCCAGGCGAAGATATTACTGAAGTGGTTGAAGAACATTTTGGCGTCGGTGCCGGTAAGCTGATCACCCTGCTCTACTTCTTCGCCATCTACCCGATCCTGCTGGTGTACAGCGTGGCGATCACCAACACCGTTGAAAGCTTCATGACCCACCAGTTGCAGCTTCAGGCACCGCCACGTGCGCTGCTGTCTCTGATTCTGATTGTTGGTCTGATGATGATTGTGCGTTTTGGTAAAGAGATCATCGTCAAAACCATGAGCGTGCTGGTTTACCCGTTTGTTCTGGTACTGATGGTACTGGCGTTGTACCTGATCCCACACTGGAGCAGCGCAGTTTTCGACAACGTCAGCCTGAGCGGCAGCGGAAAAGGCCTGATGATGACCCTGTGGCTGGCCATCCCGGTCATGGTGTTCTCATTCAACCACTCACCGATTATCTCTGCCTTTGCCGTTGCCAAACGCGAAGAGTACGGCGATCAGGCAGAGCCAAAATGCTCACGCATTCTGGCACGCAGCCATATCATGATGGTGATCACCGTGATGTTCTTCGTGTTCAGCTGCGTACTGAGCCTGACACCGGAAAACCTGGTGGAAGCCAAGTCTCAGAACATCTCTATTCTGTCTTACCTGGCTAACCACTTTGACACCCCGCTGATGGCGTGGCTGGCCCCGATCATTGCGATGGTTGCCATTACTAAATCCTTCCTGGGCCACTATCTGGGCGCACGTGAAGGCTTTAACGGTACGGTGAATAAGATGCTGCGCAGCCGGGGTAAAACCATTGCCGAGCATAAACTGAACCGCTTTACCGCGCTGTTTATGCTGGTGACGACCTGGATTGTGGCAACACTGGATCCAAGCATCCTCGGCCTGATTGAGAGCCTGGGTGGCCCAATCATCGCCGTGCTGCTGTTCCTGATGCCGATGTACGCCATCAACAAAGTTCCGGCGATGCGTAAATACAGCGGTAAGCTGAGCAATGTGTTTGTGGTGCTGGTAGGCCTGGTGGCAATTTCCGCCGCGGCGTATAACCTGATCTGATTTTCACAGGGTCAGGCATGCCTGACCCCTACATAAATTCATCCCGATATGTAGGGGCGAGGCACGCCTCGCCCGATCCGATACGTTGATGATTTACGCGAACCACTTCCCGAACCAGCTATCCATCTTCATCATCACGAAGTCCCAAATGCGGGCAAAGAAACCGCCCTCTTTCACTTCCTCCAGCACCACCAGCGGGCGTTGTTCAATCGATTTGCCATTCAACTGGAAATCAATCGTCCCGACCACCTGATGTTTCGCCAGCGGGGCCGTCAGTTGGGGGTCGGTCAGCGTGAAACTGGCCTTCAGGTTTTTCATCTGCCCTTTTGGCAGCGTAATGGATGCATCCTTCGCCACACCGAGACTGACCTCTTTCCTGTCGCCAAACCAGACGCGCTGAGTAGCAAACGCGTTCCCCGTTTTAATCGGCGTGACGGTCTCAAAAAAACGGAAACCCCAGGTCAGCAGCTTTTCACTTTCGCGGAAGCGAATGGCATCGGTTGCAGCGCCCAGCACCACGGAGATCAGGCGCATATCGCCGTCCGTCGCGGAAGCCACCAGGTTATTCCCGGCCCCGGACGTGTGGCCGGTCTTGATACCGTCAACGTGCAGGTTGGTGCTCCACAGCAGGCGGTTACGGTTATGCTGGCGGATCTTATTGAAGGTAAATTCTTTCTCTTTGTGCAGGGCATACTCTTCCGGCACATCGCGGATCAACGCCTGGCCGATCAGCGCCATATCACGGGCAGTACTGTACTGACCGGAGGAATCCAGCCCGTGCACCGTTTTAAAATGGGTATTTTGCAGCCCCAGCGCCTTCACGTAGTTATTCATCAGGCCCACAAACGAATCCTGGCTGCCCGCCACGTGATCGGCCAGGGCAATACTGGCATCGTTACCGGACTGGATCACAATGCCTTTATTCAGCTCAGAAACCGGGATGCGGTCGCCGGGTTTCAGGAACATCAGGGATGATCCCTGCAATATCGGATTACCGGTGGCCCAGGCATCTTTGCCGACAGTCACCATATCATCGTTGCTGATCTTGCCTGCTTTCAGAGCCTGTCCGGTGACATAGCTGGCCATCATTTTCGTCAGGCTGGCCGGGTCAAGACGCTGATCGGCATTAGACTCAGTGAGAACTTTACCGCTGTTATAGTCCATCAGCACCCAGGCTTTCGCCTCAATCTGCGGGGCGGCAGGGGCCTGTTCTGCCCAGGCAGGGGACAGCGTTAACAGCAACAGCGTGGAGGTGGTAGCCAGTGCATAAACACGGGATGACAGGGGAATATTCTTCATGTCGTGACCAGTTATCCATTTGAAAGACAATGATTAAAAGTAAAGTCAGGAGACTAACCGTCCTACACTAAGGTGTTACATCCTGAAAAAGAACAATTTTACCGTAAAGATTTCTAGAGTTTATTCAAAATGGCAGATTTTGCCTGCAATAAGGGACAATCTAGCGTCATTTGCACAAAGAGTAAAACGGGCGTAAATCCGAATTATCGACGAACAGCTAAGCCTGTCATAAAAATCCGCTAATCTAAGAAAAGTCCGCAAGAGGAGTCACGACGATGGATTTAGCGCTGTTCGATCTCGATGAAACACTGATTTGTGAAGACAGCACCGGCCTGTGGCTGCGCTGGCTGGTTTCCCAGGGGTTTGCCCCTGCCGCTTTGCTCGATGAAGAGCGGGCACTGATGGAGCAATACTATCAAGGCTCGCTGTCGATAGAAGCCTATATGCACACCACACTCTCCCCGCTGACCGGCATGGCGGCGACGACCGTATCCGGCTGGATCCGCCGCTTTATCCAGCGCGACATTCTGCCACGCGTCTACCCTGCCGCCCGCGAGCGCATGCGCTGGCACCAGGAACGCGGTGATACCGTCATCGTTATCTCGGCCAGTGGTGAACATCTGGTTTCCCCGATCGCAGAACAACTGGGTGCGTCTGGTGCGCTGGCGATTGGCGTAGAGATCATTGATGACCGCTACAGCGGCCAGACCTACGGCACCATGACCTACAAAGAGGGCAAAGTCAGCCGTCTGACCGACTGGCTGCAACAGACGCAAACGCCGCCCTATTCGCGCACCTGGGCTTACAGTGATTCCATCAACGACCTGCCGATGCTGGAACATGCGGATCATGCCTGGGTGATCAACCCTGCCGAACCGCTCAGCCAGCTGGCACAGCAGCGTGGCTGGGAAATCTGTCACTGGCTCCGGTAACGTACAGGGCTGATCGCCTCCGGTCAGCCCTGCTTTGCGGCTTAAGGCTGCAACCCGATCTTCAGCAGCTTGCCATTCGCCTCGTCAGTCAGCACATACAGCCAGCCATCCGGCCCGGCACGCACATCACGAATACGCTCGCCACGGTCGATCAGCAGACGCTCCTGCCCCTCAACCCGATTGCCATTGAGGCTCAGACGGATCAGGTTTTTCTCCTTCAGCGCGCCGATAAACAGTGAATCTTTCCACTGCGGGAAGCGTGTGCCGCTGTAGAACGCCATACCGCTAATCGCCGGAGAGACTTTCCAGTACCAGACGGGCTGTTCGGTTCCCGCCACACGGCCACCTTTCGATCCGGGTACTTTTTCACCGCTGTAATCAATGCCCCACGTCGCCAGCGGCCAGCCGTAGTTATTGCCCCGGTGTGGAATATTCACTTCATCGCCGCCACGCGGGCCGTGTTCACTTTCCCAGATCTCACCGCTGGCCGGATTCAGAGCAAGCCCCTGCGGGTTACGCATCCCCCAGCTCCAGATTTCAGGCCGCGCACCCGCTTTGGTGGCCAGCGGATTATCAGCAGGCACGGAGCCATCGGCATTAAGACGGACAATTTTGCCTTGCAGGGCAGACAGATCCTGCGCTTTCTCCGCCTGGAAGTTATCACCAAAGGCGATAAACAGATGGCCGCTGCGGTCAAACGCCAGGCGCGTCCCCAGATTGGCACCGGTTGACAGCCCCTGCTGACGCAGTACCTCACGGAAGTCCGTTAGCTGACGATGATCTTTACTGAGCTGACCAACGCCGACGGCCGCTCCGGCGCGGCCATCCGGCCCGGCGACGGTATAACTGAGCCAGACGCGGCGGCTGCTGGAAAAATCAGGCGCCAGCACCACATCCAGTAATCCGCCCTGACGTTGCGCCCAAACCTCAGGCACGCCGGCGATCGGTTCAGACAGACCTGCCCCTGCCTGCCAGCGACGTAACTGGCCGGAACGTTCGGTGATCAACATGCCCTGGTTATCCGGCAAAAAGGCCAGCGACCACGGGTGATCCAGCCCGTCCTGTAGCACCTCAGCATGGACCGCCTCTGCCCGTATTGCGGGGCTGAGTAATAACGCAGACACCATTGTTAACGCCGCCAGGCAACCTCTCATCGTTACGCTCCTTATCGCTATTTATTCAATAAACGTAGTTAAATTACCAATAATTGCCGAATTATCTGCACTGTTACGCTATATTTCCGGGGCTGTTTTTTTTCAATACTACAAGGGATATGTCTGATGACTTCACGATTACCACAGACGGGTTTCACCCGTTTCTTACTGTTACCGTTGATCATGATGGCCCTGCTGCTGACGTTAAGCGGCTGCGGCGACAAAGAGCCAGAACAACGCAAGGCGTTTATTGAATTCCTGCAAACCCGCGTGCTGGCGAAATCGCAGGTTGCCGTGCCAACGCTGACGGAGGAAGAGACCAAAGCATTCGGTCCTTATGCCAGCGATTACGCATTACTGACGGATTATCACAAGGGGATGGGCGAGGTGTTCAGCGCCTCCCTGGGGGCGGTTTTTGAGCAGTTCAGGGGCGTAACGACTGTCAGCAGCCTGATGGCTAAGCGCGATGACATCAAAAAAATGGCCGATCAAAGTGCCACCTGGCAGCCCGTGCTGGTGAAGCTGCGTGCGGATAGCGAAAGCAAACATGCCGCGCTGAAACAGCCGGACGATCTGAAAGCGGTTTATGACCAGGTATGGGCTAAAGTGATTGTTGCACCGGGCGATGCGGCATCGCAGGTTGCCACGCAGGTGCCAGAGGTGCTGACGCTGCTGGTGAGCCAGGTGGATCTGTTGAAGCAGCAGGGAGACAAGGTCAGCATCTCCGGGAATATCGTGCAGTTTACCGACCAGAAAGCGCTGGATCAGTACAATGCCATTCAGCAGCAGCTCCAGCCGCGGGTGATGGCCCTGATGAAGACGGCGGGTCAGTTACAAGGCATGATCCGTTAAATCCGGCAAACACTAACCGGTAGTGGCTGACCTTCTGTTTCGGTCAGCCAGCAACGCCGGCCTGGCCCGTGGTGCAGACCATCAGCACGGGTCGATCGGAAAAAATGATCGACCCCTACATGCAATGCACCGTCGTTATTTACTGCGCCGGGAAGGTCACCACATCCCGCACCATCTCATCGATACCGCTTTTCAGCTCCGTCAGATTGATCGGCGCATTGCTGTTAGGAACGGTTTTCCCGTAAGCCTTACGCACCACTTCCACCACCGGCTTGCCCGTTTTGGTATCCAGTAACTGGACTTCCAGGAACAGCACGCTGTTCTGAGTGCGATGCCCGGATGCCGCCATGGTGCTGGCAACGACTGCCGCCACCGGCACCACTTCATAGAACTTCATGTCCTGATTTTCGGCATTCACCGCAGTGATCGCTGTTTTCAGGGTCAGCGTGCCGGGGCCGGGCTGATTCACCAGCGCTTTACGCTGCGCGACCGCACTTTTCAGCTGCTGGTCGAGATAGCCGCGCACCTGGTCCAGCGTGGCCTGGCTAACGCGAGCCGTCGGTTTTGCTGCCGGATAATAGACCACCGGGGTGTAATATATGCCTCGATAATCAGACAGTTTGAAATCAGGCGAAACCCAGCGCAACGTATCATGACCACTGGGAGACTCAGACGCTTTCAGTCGGGAGTAATCCGGTAAAAAACCAGAATATTGCGTGGTATCAGCTACTTTTGACGAACAGCCCGCCAGCACAAAACACAACGTTGCCAGCCCGGCGACCAGAGGGAGACGCAGATTCTGCATTGCCAAATTCCTTGCTCAGTGAAGGTTATTCAAGCATAGAGCGCACCTGCGCGTTCACCAGCGGGATAAGCAAAATATTTGATCTGACTGCGGTCTGGCTTATGTTTTCAGCTTCGGATCCAGCGCATCACGCAGGCCATCCCCCAGCAGATTAAAGGCTAACACGGTCAGGAAGATCGCCAGGCTGGGGAAAATTGCCACGTGCGGCGCCAGCACCATATCCGCCTGAGCCTCATTCAGCATCGCGCCCCACTCCGGGGTTGGCGGCTGCGCACCCAGGCCGAGAAACGACAGGCTGGCTGCCGAAATAATTGAAGTGCCGATGCGCATGGTGAAATAGACCACGATCGACGACAGCGTCCCCGGCAGGATATGCCGCAGAATGATAGTCAGATCCGATGCGCCAATACTGCGTGCCGACTCAATATAGGTCAGGTGCTTCAGCACCAGCGTATTGCCGCGTACCAGGCGGGCAAAAGCCGGGATACTGAATATCGCCACCGCAAGAATCACGTTCGACATGCCGTTGCCCATCACCGCCACCACGGCAATAGCCAGCAGAATGCCGGGGAAGGCGAACAGCACATCACAGATACGCATAATGATGCGGTCCCACCAGCCTTCGTAGTAACCGGCTAACAGCCCCAGCAGCGTGCCAATGGCAGCACCGACCGCCACCGAGAAGAAACCAGCAACCAGCGATAACCGGCTGCCCAGCAGCACGCGGCTGAAAATATCACGCCCCAGCGCATCCACGCCAAACCAGTGCACCAGCGACGGCCCTTCATTCAGCCGATCATAATCAAAAAAGTTCTCGGCATCGAACGGTGCGAGAAGCGGTGCAAACAGCGCAATCAGGATCAGCAGCAGCACAAACACCGCGGCGATCATTGCCACATGCTGGCGACGGAAACGCCGCCAGAATTCGCGCCACGGGGTGCGGACGCGATGGGGGCTGACACCCGGCAGCGCTGAGAGTACGGCGTTACGTCGCCAGTTAATCATCGTGCATCCTTACTTGTAGCGAATGGCGGGGTTGATCGCGGCATACAGCATATCAACCACCAGGTTAATCAAGATAAACTCCAGCGAAAACAGCAGCACTTCGGCCTGGATAACCGGGTAGTCACGCATTTCCACCGAATCAACCAGCAGTCGCCCCAACCCCGGCCAGTTAAACACCACCTCAACCACGATGGAGCCACCCAGCAGGAAGCCAAATTGCAGGCCCATCATCGTGATCACCGGGATCATCGCATTACGCAGGCCGTGTTTGATCACCACCACCGATTCACGCACGCCCTTGGCACGTGCGGTACGCATATAGTCTTCCTGCATCACCTCCACGAAAGAGGCCCGGGTAAAGCGCGCCATCACCGCCGCCACGGCAGCGCCGAGGGTAATGGAGGGTAAAATATAGTGTTGCCAGCTCTCGGCACCGACGGTCGGCAGCCAGCCCAGCTCCACGGAAAAGACCTGCATCAGCAGAATGCCCAGCGCAAACGCCGGGAAGGAGATCCCTGAAACCGCCAGCGTCATCCCCAGCCTGTCTGGCCAGCGGTTGCGCCACACGGCAGAGACAATGCCAATCGCCATACCAAAAATCACCGACCACACCATGCTGCTCAGCGTCAGCCACAGCGTCGGCAGAAAGCGTTGAGCGATCTCTTCCGATACCGGACGTTTCGACACCATCGAGATGCCAAAATCACCGCGCACGGCATGAGTGATGTACTGCCAGAACTGCTGCGGCAAAGGCAAATCCAGCCCCAGCTGCTGGCGCACCATCGCCACCACGTCGGCATCGGCTTCGCGCCCGGCAATCAGACGCGCCGGATCGCCCGGCAACAGGTGAACAAACAGGAACACCAGCACCGCCACAATCAGCAGCGTGGGGATCAGCCCCAGTAAGCGTTTGAGAAAATAGTTAAGCATTTTGTACCCTGCGCCTCCCTGGCGGGAGGCGCGTTAGTCCATTACTTCAGGTCAGCATCATCAAAGCTGAACGAGGTATCCGGCATCACATAGAACCCGGTCAGGTTTTTGGTGTTCGCCGAAACCAGTTTTTCTACCACCAGCGGTGCCCACGGCTGATCTTTCCAGATGCGATCCTGCGCGTCTTTGTACAGCGCGGCTTTTTTCTCGCCGTCGGTGGTATTCAGCGCGTCAGCCAGATCTTTATCCACCTGAGTGTTGCTGTAGAAGGCGGTATTAAAGATGGTTGGCGGCCAGGACTGAGTAGCAAACAGCGGCGTTAACGCCCAGTTGGCTTCCCCGGTAGAAGCAGACCAGCCAGTGTAGAACATGCGCACGCCGCTCTCTTTCTGGCCTTTATCTTCCACCTGTGCTGCACGCTGACCGGCATCCATCGCCGTCAGTTCCACTTTAATGCCCACCTGTGCCAGCTGCTGCTGGGTGAACTGCAACACCTTCTGCGCGGTGCTGTGGTTATGTGAAGACCACAGCGACGTGGTAAAGCCGTTCGGGTAGCCCGCTTCCTTCAACAGCTCACGCGCTTTCGCCGGGTTGTATTCCGGGGCCGGGTAGCTCTGTGAGTACTGGATCGACGGCGGCACAATCCCGGTTGCCGGGGTGGCATAACCCGCGAAGGCCACTTTCGCCAGCGCCTCACGGTTAATCGCGTAGTTAATCGCCTCACGCACTTTCGGGTTATCAAACGGCTTCTGCGTCACGTTAAAGCTGATGTAACGCTGCATGATGGACGGCGAGGTCACCAGATCCAGCTTGCTGTTTTTCTCCAGCAGTTTGGCCTGCTCAAACGGGATCGGGAAAGCAAAGTTAGCTTCACCCGTTTGCAGCATCGCGGAGCGGGTATTGTTATCCACTACCGGGCGCCAGGTAATGCTGTCCAGCTTCGGATAGCCCGCTTTCCAGTAACCCGCAAACTTCTTCACTTTCACAAAGTCAGTCTGATTCCAGGTGACGAACTCGTATGGACCGGTGCCGACCGGGTGGAAGCCGATATCCTTACCGTATTTTTTCAGCGCATCCGGGGAGATCATCGCCGCTGCGGGGCTGGCCAGGGTATTGATAAACGCGGAGAACGGCTGCTTCAGGGTGATTTTTACTGTGTTAGCGTCCACCGCCTCGGTGCTGGCGATGGTTTTAAACAGGTTATAACGCTTGAGATGATTATCCGGGTTGCTGGCGCGATCGAGGTTGGCTTTCACCGCTTCAGCGTTAAACGGCGTGCCATCCTGGAACTTAACGCCGGTTTTCAGTTTGATGGTATAGCTCAATCCATCCGGGCTGGCCTGGTAGCTTTCTGCCAGCACGTTTTCCAGCTTCATCTCTTTATCAAAGCCAAACAGCCCCTGATAAAACGACTTTGCCACCGCCTGCGACAACGTGTCATTCGCATCGTACGGGTCCAGGGTGGTGAAGTTTGAAGCTACTGCAATGGTGACATCTTTCGCCGCCCAGGCAGGCAGTGCAACAACGCTGCCGAGCAGGCCAGCGGTTAACAGCAATTTACGCGTGTAGTGATTCATCATGTCATCCCTTGTTGTCGTTCTACTCTGGAGTAAACAGTTTCTAGGTGCGATTTATGGCATGGCGCGCCACATAATGCCCGGCGCTGACCTCAACCAGCGGTGCCACATCCGGTTCGTCGCCGAGGGCGCGGATCGGGCTGGGTATTTCATCAACCAGCAGCGCGCGTTCACGTCTGCGGTGCGCAGGATCGGCCACCGGTACGGCGGCCATCAGCTTGCGAGTGTAAGGATGCTGGGGGTGTTCGAACACGGCCTGGCGCGGACCGATTTCCACAATCTGTCCGAGGAACATCACCGCCACCCGGTGGCTGATGCGTTCCACTACCGCCATATCGTGCGAGATAAACAGAAACGCGATGCCAAATTCACGCTGCAAATCGAGCATCAGGTTAATGATCTGTGCCTGGATCGACACATCCAGCGCGGACACCGCTTCATCGGCGATCACCACTTTCGGATTAAGCGCCAGCGCCCTGGCAATGCAGATGCGCTGACGCTGCCCACCGGAGAATTCATGAGGATAGCGTTCGGCGTGCTCAGGCAGCAGGCCAACGCGCTCCAGCAGAGCGGCCACACGCTGCTCCGCCTCCCGGCCACGGGCAATACCGTGCACCAGCAGCGGTTCCATGATCGAATATCCGACCGTCAGGCGCGGGTCGAGCGAGGCGTAAGGGTCCTGGAAAATAAACTGAATATCGCGACGCAGATGCGACAGCGCGCTCCCGGTGAGATTATCGATGCGCTGGCCGTTGAAGGTAATGCTGCCGCCCTGGCTTTCAACCAGCCGCAGCAGTGAGCGCCCGGTGGTGGACTTGCCGCAGCCGGACTCGCCCACCAGCGCCAGCGTTTCGCCGGGGCGCAGATCAAAGCTCACCTTCTCCACCGCATGCACACGGCGCTGGACCCGGTTGAGCAGACCGCCGCGAATATCAAAACGCGTCACCAGGTCGCGCACCTGAAGGATCGGCGTATCCTGCGGGTTCACCGTATCCTGCGGCTGCTCTTCCTCCGGCTCACCTTCACGGATCAGCGGGAATTTGGCAGGCCAGCGACGCCCGGCCATTGCGCCCAGTTTTGGCACCGCCGCCAGCAGCGCACGGGTATAAGGCTGCTGAGGCTGGCTGAAGATGGCCTCGACGCTGCCGGTTTCCACCACATCACCGCGATACATCACCTGCACGCGGTCGGCCATCTCAGCCACCACGCCCATATCGTGAGTGATAAAGATCACCCCCATCTGCATCTCTTTTTGCAGCACACGGATCAGCTGAAGTATTTGCGCCTGAATCGTCACATCCAGCGCGGTCGTGGGTTCATCGGCAATCAGCAGCGCCGGACGGCAGGAGAGCGCCATGGCGATCATCACTCGCTGGCGCATCCCGCCAGAAAGCTGATGCGGATAGCGCGCCAGTACATTTTTCGCTTCAGGGATACGCACAAGGTCGAGCATGCGCTGCGCCTCGACCAGTGCCCCGGCGTGGCTTTTCCCCTGATGCAAACGAATGGATTCGGCAATTTGCTCACCCACCGGGAACACCGGATTCAGCGAGGTCATCGGCTCCTGGAAAATCATTGCCATATCGGCGCCGCGGATGGAACGCAACTGCGACGACGACTGTCTGGCCAGATTGACCAACTGGTGATTGCGGCGACGCAGCCACATTGCCCCGCTGTCAATAGTGCCCCCGCCCTGCTCCACCAGCCGCATCAGGGCCAGTGAAGTAACGGATTTACCGGAACCGGACTCGCCGACAATCGCCAGCGTTTCGCCACGGCGAACCTCCAGTGACAGGTTATTGACCGCCTGAATGCGCTGACCTTCATGCTGGAAGCTGACGCTGAGATCGCGTATCGACAACACCACATCATCCTGATGGGGTAACTCACTCATCAGGGTTCCTCCCGATAAATAGCCACGACGGGCAGCTCGCCGACCACCGCATAAGCGCGATACATACCTTCGCTGTTAAACGGCAGCACGACATTGCCCGCGGCGTCGATGGCAATCAGCCCGCCGCTGCCACCCAGTGCGGGAATATTTTCATGGATCACTTTGTCACTGGCCTGTTGTAACGACAGTCCGGCGTAGGTCATCAGCGCGGCAATATCATAGGCAGCCAGCGTGCGCATAAAGACTTCTCCGGTGCCTGTACAGGAGACGGCCACGCTGTCGCTGGCATAGCAGCCTGCGCCAGGTAAGGGGGAATCGCCGACACGACCGGCCTGCTTGTTGGTCATCCCGCCCGTGGACGTCGCTGCCGCAAGATTCCCCGCCAGGTCGATCGCCACCGCGCCCACCGTGCCAAACTTACGGTCAGGGTCCAGCGGATCGCCGGGCGCATCGCCATCATGATCCAATACGGTTTGCTGTGTGGCGATGGCGCGATCAAGCTGCGCACGGCGCTCTGGCGTGGAGAAAAATGCATTTTCGACCATTTCAAGGCCATGTGACGCCGCAAACGATTCCGCACCACGGCCAATAAACAACACATGTGGGCTGTTTTCCAGCACTGCACGTGCCGCCAGCACAGGATTCCGCACGCGGGTCACACCCGCCACCGCGCCGACTTCACGCGTACGCCCCTCCATAACGCAGGCATCCAGCTCGTGCGTACCTTCATGGGTAAACACGGAGCCGACCCCGGCATTAAACAGGGAACACTCCTCCAGCTGGCGTACCGCCTCGGTCACCACATCCAGTGCACTGCTTCCCGCGGCCAGCAGCGCCTGGCCGCCGGCAACGATCTGTAACAGCGCCTGGCGATAGAGCAGCTCTTTCTCCGCATCCATGCTGGCACGCGCGATAGCTCCTGCACCACCGTGAATTGCAATCGTCGCTATGGCCATAATTCATTTTACCCTGTGTGCCAAATCAGCATGAAAAACACTGAGTTAGAATGTATTTGTCGAAAAATAGCAGTTTTTGACTATAGGCAGGCAATATAGCGATGTAAAGCGGAAAGTTCGCACCCTGATAATAACCATTAATTCTAAGATAAACTTTATAGCCGGTTATCACTTACCCAGGCGGGCAAACGTGACCCTGCGACGGATTCACGCCATAATGAACCCATCAGATTTTTTCCCGAATCCCGGAGAAATAACCAAATGGAAGCTTTCACGGCGGGGTTGATCTCGCTTGATGATGCACTCAGTACCCTGCTCTCACGCGTGACCCCTGTTCAGCAACACGACACCGTTACTTTGCCGGATGCCGCTGGCCGTATTACCGCCAGCGCGGTGATCTCCCCCATCGATGTGCCGCCTTTCGATAATTCCGCCATGGACGGTTATGCCCTGCGCATGGCCGATCTCACCCCAGGCAGCGCGCTGCCCGTGGCGGGGATTGCCTTCGCCGGCAGCCCGTTTAGCGGCAACTGGCCGGTGGGGAGCTGCATTCGCATTATGACCGGCGCCCCTGTGCCTGTGGGCTGTGACGCGGTGGTGATGCAGGAGCAGACGGAACTGGAGGGTGAAGCCATCCGCATCACGGCCAACGTCAACGCCGGGCAAAATATCCGCCGGGTGGGTGAAGATATCCGCCAGGGCACCCAGGTACTGGAAGCCGGGGTGAAACTGGGTGCGGCCGAATTGCCGCTGCTGGCATCGCTGGGCATTGCGCAGGTCGCGGTGCTGCGTAAGCTGCGGGTTGCCCTGTTCTCCACCGGCGATGAATTACAGCCGGTTGGCCAGCCGCTGGCAGCGGGTCAGATCTACGATACTAACCGCTTTGCCGTGCAGCTGATGCTGAACAAACTCGGCTGCGAGGTGATCGATCTCGGGATTATCCGCGACGACCCGGCTGCGCTGCGTGCTGCCTTTATTGAGGCGGATAGCCTTGCTGATGTGGTGATCAGCAGCGGCGGCGTATCGGTAGGTGCCGCAGATTACACCAAACTGATGCTGGAAGAGCTGGGTGAAATCGGCTTCTGGAAGCTGGCAATAAAACCCGGTAAACCTTTTGCTTTCGGCCGCCTGCCGAACAGCTGGTTCTGCGGCCTGCCCGGCAACCCTGTCTCGGCGGTGGTGACCTTTTACCAGCTGGTGCAGCCGCTGCTGGCGAAGCTGACCGGACAGGCAGGTCCGGCGCTGCCGCCACGTCAACGGGTGCGTAGCGCCAGCTATCTGAAAAAGTCCCCGGGTCGCCTCGACTTCCAGCGCGGCGTTTTGCAGCGCAATGCGCAAGGTGAGCTGGAAGTGGCCACCACCGGCCATCAGGGTTCACATATCTTCAGCTCCTTCCAACAGGCTAACTGCTTTATTGTGCTGGAACGGGATCGCGGCAACGTCGACGTCGGAGAATGGGTCGAAGTCGAACCGTTCAATTCCCTGCTGGAAGGCTGATATGTTACCCGAACTGAACGATGAAGAGATGCTGCGCTACAATCGCCAGATCGTGCTACGTGGCTTCGATTTTGACGGCCAGGAGCGGCTGAAAGCTGCCCGGGTGCTGGTTGTCGGGCTGGGCGGCTTGGGTTGCGCCGCCAGCCAGTACCTTGCCTCGGCCGGTGTTGGCCACCTGACGCTGCTCGATTTCGACAACGTATCGGTGTCGAATTTGCAACGTCAGGTCCTGCACGGCGAAGCGCAGGTCGGTATGGCAAAAGTGGACTCGGCGCGTCTGCGGCTGGCGGCCATCAATTCCCTGATATCCCTTGAGGCGATCAACGCCCGGCTGGACGATCAACGGCTGGAGGAGAAGATCGCCACGCATCATCTGGTGGTGGACTGTTGCGATAACCTGGAAACGCGTGAACAGCTCAACCGGCTGTGCCATGCGCACAAAATTCCGCTGGTATCCGGCGCGGCCATTCGCATGGAAGGCCAGATCAGCGTCTTCACCTGGGGGGACGATGAACCCTGTTATCGCTGCGTCAGCCGCCTGTTCGGTGCCGCGACCCTGAGCTGTGTGGAAGCGGGCGTGATGGCACCGCTGGTCGGCGTCATCGGCTCATTGCAGGCGATGGAGGCGATCCGCCTCCTCACCCACTACGGCAGCCCGGTGGCGGGAAAATTGTTGCTGTATGATGCGATGACCTTGCAGTTCCGAAGTATGAAGCTGGCCAAAGATCCGGCTTGTGAAGTGTGCAGCATCGCCAACCAACACTATAGTTAATGGGATGCATAAAGGATTGATAAGCACATGATTGATGAGCCGAGTGGGATAAGCGTGAGCGAAAAATCGTCATTACGTAAGATGATGATTATTTTTCTATTGGTGATTGTTACCGCTGTTATTGCGATTAACAGCTGGATCGTGTGGAGTTCGTGGAACCGCATGATTTCCACGTCGAAAGATGGTGCGCGCAATCTCTCCCAGTCCCTTTCCCGCCAGGCGGAAGACACCTTCTTACAGGTTGATCTGACCTTACAGGATCTGCGTGATCGTGTTTCCCTGATCGGCCTGCGCGACGATCAGACCGATTACCTGCGTGAGATACTGACCAACCGTAAGGCCAGCCTGCCCCAACTGCACGGTCTGTTTATCTTTGACGCCAGGGGCAGCTGGCTGGTGACCTCTGACGGCAACATTCCCAAACGTGCCAATAATAATGACCGCGAATATTTCCATTATCACCAGCAGAACACCAGTACCAAGGTGCATATTGGCAAGGTTATCCGCAGCAGAACTACCGGAGATCTGGTTGTCCCAGTGTCCATGCGTCTGGATAATTACGATGGCTCATTCCGCGGCGTGCTGTTGGCCACCGTCAAACTGAGCTATTTCAAGCAGACTTACAGCTACTACAACCTCGGCGAGCATGATGTACTGGCACTAATGCTAAAAGACGGCACCATTCTCTACGTCCGCCCTTTCCCCGATGACACTATTAACCGCAATATTTCCGACAGCCCGCTTTTTACCAGCCTGCTCAAAGATGCGGCCAGCGGCACCGCCATTTATCGTTCGGCGCTGGATGGTGTCGAACGGGTGTTTGGTTACTCCAGCCTGAAGCGATATCCGCTGGTGGTGGCCGCAGGCTACGACAAAAATCATCTGCTGGAAGTATGGTTCTCCGATATCAGCATCTCTATTACCCTTTGTACCATTCTGTTGCTGGTGATTGCCCTGCTTGGTTTCCTCGTGCTGCGCCATATTTCGCTTAACCTGAAAAATCAGCAGGAGCTGACCCAGGTACGCGACAGGCTGACCTCAATGAACCGGACTCTTCAGACGCTGGCGCTGGTAGACAGCCTGACCGGATTAGCTAACCGTCGGCAGTTTGATCTCTATCTGCAGCGCAGTGCGGTGCGGTCGGCAAAAATGCATAGCCCGCTGGCGCTGCTGATGATTGATGTCGACAGCTTCAAACTGTTCAATGACAGTTACGGTCATCTGGCTGGTGATGATTGCCTGAAGCTGGTGGGCGATACGCTGGCGCAGTTACCGCGCAGACCTGAGGATCTGGTCGCACGTTACGGAGGGGAAGAGTTTGCCGTGGTGATGCCAGGGGCGGACCGGGCTGCCGCGCTGCGTTATGCTCATCAGGCCATCGCGGCGATTGCTGCCCTTGCCATTCCTCATCAACATGCCGAAAAAACGGGCAATGTGGTAACCATCAGCGTGGGAATGCATGTGATGAATGCCGAACGTAATGTCGACATCAGCCTGTCACTGATTGCGGAGGCGGATAAAGCGCTGTATGCAGCGAAAAAAGCGGGGAAAAACCAGGTGGCGGAAAATCAATCTCAGGCGAGTGCCTGATATAGCGTGCTAACCCTGACACGGGTCGACCGAAACAAATGGTCTTCATCACGGTGGGTGCAAATCATCGGCACGGGTCGACCGAAACAAATGGTCGACCCCTACGGATTTGGCGTGGGGGGGACCGGAAAAAATGGTCACCCCGTGCGGGGTTGGCGTAGGGGCTGACCTTCTGTTTCGGTCAGCCCGCATCCACAAAACTAACCTTAAACGATACCCTGGCTACGCAGGTAATCTTCGTAATCACCGGTAAAGTCGTTGATTTTACCCGGCGTCATTTCAATCACGCGTGTCGCCAGCGAGCTGACGAATTCACGGTCGTGAGACACGAAGATCAGCGTACCTTCGTACATCTCCAGCGCCATGTTCAGCGCTTCGATGGATTCCATATCAAGGTGGTTGGTTGGCTCATCCATGATCAGCACGTTAGGCTTCTGCATCATCAGCTTACCAAACAACATACGGCCCTTTTCACCACCGGACAACACTTTCGCAGGCTTCTTGATATCGTCCTGGCTGAACAGCAGACGACCGAGAATACCGCGTACGGCCTGCTCGTCATCACCGTCCTGCTTCCACTGGCTCATCCAGTCGAACACATTCAGATCGTCAGCAAAGTCATGTGCATGGTCCTGCGCGTAGTAACCAATCTGCGCATTTTCAGACCATTTCACCGTACCGTTTTCTGGCAGCAGTTCGCCGATAAGGGTTTTCAGCAGCGTGGTTTTACCGATACCGTTTGGCCCCAGGATCGCCAGCTTCTCGCCCACTTCCAGCAGCATGTTGACGTTTTTAAACAGCGGGCCATTGTCGAAACCTTTGGTCACCGCTTCCAGCGTCAGCGCGTTACGGAACAGCTTCTTGTCCTGCTCGAAACGGATAAACGGGTTCTGACGGCTGGAGGCTTTCACTTCGTCCAGTTTGATCTTATCAATCTGCTTAGCACGTGACGTCGCCTGGCGAGATTTAGAGGCGTTGGCGCTGAAACGGCTCACGAAGGATTGCAGTTCGTTGATCTGCGCTTTCTTCTTGGCGTTATCTGACAGCAGACGATCGCGGGCCTGGGTGGCCGCCGTCATATATTCATCGTAGTTACCCGGATAAACACGCAGTTCGCCGTAATCCAGATCCGCCATGTGCGTACACACCATATTCAGGAAGTGACGGTCATGCGAAATGATGATCATGGTGCTGTTACGTTCGTTCAGCACCTGCTCCAGCCAGCGAATAGTATCGATGTCCAGGTTGTTCGTTGGTTCGTCAAGCAGCAGAATTTCCGGGTTAGAGAACAGCGCCTGTGCCAACAGCACACGCAGTTTCCAGCCGGGAGCCACTTCGCTCATCGGGCCATAATGCTGCTCCAGCGGGATCCCCACGCCCAGCAACAGTTCACCGGCACGCGCTTCCGCAGTGTAACCGTCCATCTCGCCATACTTCTCTTCGAGGTCGGCCACTTTGTAGCCGTCTTCTTCGCTCATTTCCGGCAGCGCATAGATCGCATCACGCTTTTCTTTCACCGCCCACAGCTCACCGTGGCCCATGATCACAGTATCCAGCACGGAATACTGCTCAAAGGCGAACTGGTCCTGGCGTAATTTACCCAGGCGTTCGTTCGGGTCGAGAGCAACGTTGCCGCCAGATGGCACCAGGTCGCCGCCCAGAATTTTCATAAAGGTGGATTTGCCGCTGCCGTTGGCGCCAATCAGGCCATAGCGGTTGCCGCCGCCAAATTTGACAGAGATGTTTTCGAACAGCGGCTTACTGCCAAACTGCATGGTGACGTTGCTGGAAACTAGCACAGAGATAGCCTTTAATTTTTGATGTGAGTATGTGAGTCAGCGCGCATTATGCCAAAAAAAAGGCGCGCGGCATACAGCGGGAAATCCTGGAGAGGGGGGACATCAGGGCCGGGAAGAAACCCGGCCCTGGCGGTTAATGACTTTCTGCTTTGCGTTTCGACGCGGTTAATCCCTTGCTCTCTTCTTCATTACTGAGCCAGTCATGCAGATAGTGCTCAATCTGTTCAAGACTGCGATTGCGTGTTTCCGGGATACATTTGATCACAAACACCGCCCCGACAATACCAATCAGGCCAAAGATAAAGAACGCCCCGGAAAGCCCCACGCTGGCAAGCAGCATCGGGAAGGCGAGAGAAATAAGGAAGTTGGCAATCCACATGGCAAAGACTGCCCCGCCCATAAAGATACCGCGTAGCCGGGTTGGGAATATTTCGGACAGCAGCAGCCAGGTCACGGGCGATAACGCCCCCTGCTGGAAGCTCAGGAACATCAGCATCCCCAGCAACACCATATAGCTGCGTAACATATCCACCTGACCGTTGATGGTCTCTGGCATGAAATAGCTGACGGCACCAATAAAGAACAGGCAGGCGGTACAGCCAAACTGGCCTATTTTCACCATCGTTCGTCGGCCAATTTTACCCAACAGCCAGATACCCACGAAGGTCATCAGCACCGAGATAGCGCCATTGGCGATGGTGGCAAACAGTGCCGCATCCGTACTCATCCCCACCGCTTTCAGCATCGTCGGCGCATAGTACATAATGGTGTTGACGCCGGAGGTTTGCTGGATCACCGCCACGCCGATACCGATCAGGAACAGCTTAAACAACCAGGGCTTTTTCAGTTCACGCACGCTGGCTCGTGTCTGCGCTTTGTCCTCATCCTCCAGCGTTTCGGTGATCTCCTCCAGCTCCCAGTCAACGTCCTCTTTGGCGCGAGTGCGTTCCAGTACTTTACGCGCTTCTGCCAGGCGTCCTTTCATCGCATACCAGCGCGGCGTGTCCGGCATAAACATCATGCCAAACCACAGCAGCACCGCCGGAATGGTGGCGACAGCCAGCATCCAGCGCCAGGTTTCATGGCCGCCCCACGCCGCGTTAAATCCGGCATTGGAGATATACGCCAGCATCTGGCCGGAGACGATCATCAGCTCCTGAATCGTCACCAGTTGCCCACGCTTATTCGCTGGCGCGATTTCAGCAATGTAGATCGGCACCGTGGCGGATGCACCGCCAACGGCTACCCCTAAGACCAGTCGGAAGAAGATCATCCATTCCACATTTGGCGCCAGGGCGGTGCCCATTGCGCCGACAGCGAAAATAATCGCCAAAATGATAATGATCTTTTTACGCCCGGCAGAGGCAGCGAAATGCCCGGAGAACAATGCGCCAAAGGCTGCACCAAACAGCAGTGAACTGGTGACCAGCCCGGTAGTGAAGGGGGTAAGGTGTAATTCATCGCCCATAAACAGCAGCGCGCCGGAGATAACCCCGGTGTCATAACCGAAGAGTAATCCGCCGAGGGTGGCAACCAACGCAATGACCTTAACAAAGGGTTCTGTTTTGGTATTGCTGTTGGGCCCTGATGCCCGGTTAGGTGTTAAATATTGTTCTTTTGCCATGGTGACTACAGTGACCTCTCATCGACCTGGTTAGTAGGGTGCAGAGGGGGAAATCATTATTTTGCTTAACCGCTCACCGCCTCTGAACCTTAATTTAGACTATTTTTTTCATTTAAATTAACAATGAAAATTAAATTCTGGGTGTTGCATCGCATTATTTCATTTTAATTGAGATGTTAATCACATAAATAAGCCAATTACGTTGTATTAATGTGATCTTACTGGCGCAAAGGTATTTTGAGAATATTTCATCTCAAATGAAATAACGGTTGTTTATTTCATTTCAAACAGACGAATGATAATAAAACATCAATTTAATCAACCGATTAATCTGAGCAATTTATTGATAAAAACCATTAATAACAATGCATTAAAATAATGATAGTTTACTATCATTCGATTAAATAAAACTATCTCTGGTTATTATCAGCCTCTCATTCACCGTCGGAAACAATGAAATACAGGGGGTAATCCATCGTCATCGTTTGCACAGGTGCGGAAAGTGAAACAGAGGAAACTCTCATTTCTTGCTTTTTATGAGGAAAAAACCAATGGGGTTAAAACCAAAAAAAGCGCGGCAATCTGATGACAGCCGCGCTTTTTAACGAGAAGGTCATAACGATTAAGGCGTTTCAGCCGGACCAAAAACGGAATATTCCGGCATCTGCACGTTCTGCCAGCCTTCCCAGCCACCACCCAGTGCTTTATACAATGCCACCAGGTCAAGCGTGCTCTGCACCCGGGCTTGTTCCGCCTGCTGTTGGGCCTGTGCCAGCTGGCGTTGCGCATCCAGCGCCTCAATAAAGCTCGACAGTCCCTGCCGGTAGCTGTCGCTGGCCAAAGTAAAGGCGCTTTGCAAGGCGGCCACCGTCTCATCCAGCCCTTCGACCTGCTGCTGGTCGCTACGGTAGCTGACCAGCGCATTTTCCACATCCTGCAACGCCGTCAGCACCGTCTGACGATAACCCAGCGCCGCGCTCGCCTGCTGTGCGCGGGCCAGTTTCACACTGGAAACCAGCCGACCGCCCTGGAAGATCGGAATAGTGACTGACGGCCCGTAGCTGTAGAAATGACTGCTCCAGTTATCCAGATAGCTGGCATCGCTGTTACGCATGCCAAACTGCCCGGTCAGCGACAGGCTGGGGAACAGCTGCGCCACAGAAACGCCGATGTTGGCCGTCGCCGCGTGCAGGCTGGCTTCCGCTTCACGCACATCCGGGCGGCGGCGCGCCAGCTCGGATGGCACACCGACCGGCACCGCTTTCGGCAGCGCAGGCAGCGGTTTGGCCGTCATTAACTCCGCATCCAGTGCGCCGGGAACTCTGCCGGTCAGCACCGCCAGGCCATTCATCGCCTGGTGGATCTGCGCCTGATACTGCGGGAGCTGGGCACGGAGTGAGTTCACCTGCGCACGCGCATTTTCTACGTTAGTTTGCGGAGCCAGCCCGTTACGCTGCTGACTTTGCGTCAGCTCCAGCGTCTGCTGCGCCACATCAATCTGCGTTTGTAACGTCCGGGTAATGGCCTGTGCGCCCCGCAGTTGCAGGTACGCCCGCGCCACTTCAGCCTCCAGTGACACCAGCGCATCGTTGCGGCTTTCTATTGACTGCTGCTGACGCGCACCCGCCATCTCAACTTCACGCCGCACCTTACCCCACAGATCCAGCTCCCAGGAGGCATCAAAACTGCCCTGATACAGCCCGACCGGTTTCGACAAACTGTCGAGCGCCGGGCGTAAATCAGTTTCACTGTTCGCCTGGTCAAGCTGGTCATACACCCCTTCGGACTCCAGCTCGCCTTTAATGCCCAGCTGCTGACGAGTGAATCGCGCGTTGCCGCTGACCGACGGCGCCCAGGCACCGCGTGACTGGTTAAGCTGCTGACGTGCTCCGGCAATGCGCAGTACCGCCTGTTGCAGGGATAAATTGCCTTTAATGGCACGGGCGATCAGGCTGTCCAGCTGCGGATCGTTAAATGACTTCCACCAGTTCGGGTTGGTTGCTGCCGCCAGCGGCGCCGATCCGCCGTCCGGCTGCATGCTGTTAAAACGTTCCGGTGTCGCGGGCTTCGGTGCCTGGTAATCCGGGCCAACGGCACAGCCACTGATCATCAGGGCGACGGCGACCAGCGCACCACTGCGCGAACGCAAAAAAGAAGAAGGAACGTTCATGTCAGTGTGCTCCTGCACTGCCCTGGCTCTTGATGGGCGCCAGTAACAGACAAAATGGAATAAGGATCAGGGCAACAATACTGAGGCCCATAAAGACATCAATGTAGGCGAGGAAGCGCGCCTGCACGATCATCTGTTTATACAGTTGCCCGGTCGCCATCGTTACCGGATCACCCGCCGTGTGCACAAAGTCCCTGATGCCCTGCGCCCAGCGCTCAACCGCCAGATTAAACGGCTCATTGAGCGGGGTCATGTTGTGCACCAGCTGCGCACTCCGTGCCTGGGATCGTTCGGTGATCATTGCCGTCGACAGTGAAATACCAATTGATCCGGCCACGTTGCGGAACATAGTAAACAGTGCCGAGGCATCAGCATTCAGCCGCTGCGGAATGGTGACAAAGGCGATGGTGGTCAGCGGGACAAACAGGAAGCCGAGGCCAATGGTCTGGAAACTGCGCATAATCACCAGCGTGGTGAAGTCGATATCCGGCGTCAGCGTCGATGAGTAGATAAACGATACCCCAAGTAGCGCAAAGCCGAAGGCAATCAGCAGACGCGTCTGCACGATGGGCATCAGCTTCAGCACCAGCGGGATCGACAGCACAATCAGCACCGCCCCGGGCGATAACACCAGCCCCGAGAGCGTGGCGGTATATCCGAGGTCCTGCTGAGCCAGCTGAGGGATCACCACCGAACTGCCATACAGGATCGCGGCCATGCCCGCCATCAGCAGGCAGGCCACCGCAAAATTACGGTCTTTCAGCACGTGCAGATCAACCACCGGTTTTTTGGCATACAGCAGCCAGTAAATCGCCCCGACAATTCCGGTCAGTGCCAGCAGCGCGAAGGTGACGATAAACCCCGACTGGAACCAGTCTTCATCTTCGCCCCGGTCCATCATGACTTGCAGGCAGCCAAGACCGAGGGTGATCAGACTGATACCGATATAATCGACGCTCAGTTTGCCCTTCGCTTTTTTACGTTCCCACGGGGGATCTTCCAGCAGCTGGTAGATCGCCAGCACGCTGAGGATCCCCACCGGAATATTGATAAAGAACACCCAGCGCCAGCTGTAGTTATCCGTGATCCAGCCGCCGAGCGTCGGGCCGAGAACCGGGGCCACGATCACCGCAATCGACGACAGACCGAACGCCTTACCGCGATCTTCGGGCTTAAAGTAGTCCAGCAGCACCGACTGCTGCACGGGCTGTAACCCGCCGCCGAAGAACCCCTGCAATACGCGGAACAGAATGATCTGCCACAGCTCAGTGGCGATGCCGCACAGGAAGGAGCAGACGGTAAACATCACAATACAGATGAGGAAAAACTGTTTACGTCCCAGCAGGCGGCTGAGAAAAGCGGAGATCGGCAGCACAATGCCGTTGGCGACCAGATAGGAGGTCAGCACCCAGGTGGATTCGTCATAACTGGCCGAAAGCGATCCGGCCACATGCGGCAGGGCAACGTTAACGATGGTGGTGTCGAGGATCTCCATAAACACCGCCAGCGTAACGGTCATCGCTACCAGCCAGGGGTTACTGGCCGGTTTCCAGCTCTGGGCGGGATTCATTCCAGCGTGACCTTCGGCTCAACTGACAGGCCAATCGGCAGCGGACGGTTCGGGTCCAGCCCTTTATCAATCACGATTTTCACCGGCACACGCTGAACGATTTTCACGTAGTTGCCGGTGGCATTCTCAGACGGGAAGGCAGAGAAACGTGAGCCGCTACCCATCTGCACGCTATCCACATGCCCTTCCAGCTTCATATCCGGCCAGGCATCCACGCCAATTTCCACTTTGTCACCCGGTTTCATCCGCGCCAGCTGTGACTCTTTAAAGTTAGCCACAATCCATACGTCGGGAGAAACCAGTGAAAACAGTGACGAACCCGCCTGCACCAGCGTGCCGACCTGCACATTACGCTTGGTGACAAAACCATCGTAGGGCGCACGCACCTCGGTGTAGGAAAGATTCAGATTCGCGGTATTGAGCTGTGCCTGCGCTTGTTCCACCTGGCTCTGACGGGCTTCAACATTGGTTTCCTGCTGACGTATTTGCAATGCAACCTGGGAGGCGACTTCAACCTGTGCCTGGGCATTCGCCAGCTCTGCTTTGCCACTGCGCAGCTGCGCATTGGCAGAATCAATATTGCGCTGCGACGTCGCGCGAGGGTCAACGCCGCGCTGGCGTTTATCATCAGCCTGGGCATTGAGGTAATTCGCCTGCGCACGCGCTAACTGCGCCAGTGCCTGGTCTTTCTGAGCCGGATACTGCACTTTGGACAACAATAGCTGCGCCTGCGCCTGATGCAGTTGGGCCTGCGCCAGACCCAGCTGCGCCTGCGCCTGGTCGCGCTGCGCTGCTGCATCACGCGGGTCAATCACCACCAGCAGATCGCCCTTCTTCACCCGCTGGTTGTCTTTGACCCGCAGTTCGGTGACGTAGCCAGACGCTTTCGGCGCGATGGTCACCGCATCGGCTTCAGTAAAGGCATCGTCCGTCGTTTCTATGTTGCGCGTCGTCAGCCAGAACCACAGCGCGACAATCATCATCATGACAACAACGATTGCCAGAATGATCAGCGGCTTTTTGCCGGGGCGTTTACGTGGGGTTTCTTCATTTTGCTCAGCATCAGGCTGATGCAGGGATTCTTCATCGGGTGCAGAAGGGGTTTGATTAGCCATAGTATCCGTCAGTAATGGGCGCCCGGGATCAACGGGCGCAATAATTCAACCTGGTATAACCATAGGGCCAAAATTGACAAATGCCAGGGGTTCCTGACAAATCCAGAATTGCCTGATGTCAGTTCGCATAAATAAACAAGTAGAGCCCCCACCCACTGACTAACGCCCACAGTAGCATCGGCAATGAGTAGAGGTGGAAGTGCCACCAGATGGCGCGATCTTTTGCCATACGCAGCGCAATCAGATTAGCCAGCGAACCGGGCAGCAAACCAAACCCGCCAATATTTACCGCCCACGCCAGCAGCACCGACGGCGGCAGGCTGCTTAACAGCAGGATCGTAGCAGGCACATTACTGATCACCTGCGACAACCCTGCTGCCAGCAAAAACTGCCCGCCAGCCGGAAGCTGCCCGGCCAGATGCAGAGTGGACTGCACCAGCGGAAGCTTCGTCAGCAGGAAGACATCGATAAACATCACGATGAACACCACCAGCAGGCTCCAGTCGATGCTTAACAGGATGCGGCGCGCCAGCACAAGGAAGGTAGCGAAGACCAGCAGCAGCCCCCAAACGGCGAGATCCATCTCCAGCGCCGCAATAAACAGCAGATAAAGCAGTGCGCTGGCAAACAGCAGGCGGCGCTGCCAGGGCGCATCCTCCGACGTCTGGTGCTGTTCAATTTTCTTTGCACGGAAACAGCAGGCGGTCAGTAGCAGCAGGCTGAGCACCAGCCATCCGGCCAGCGGTAACATCTGCCAGATAAAACCAGCAAAACCTGCGTCACCGTGACGCCATAGCAGGATATTTTGCGGATTGCCGATGGGCGTCAGCAGCGAACCGGCGTTCACCGCCAGCGCTTCAAAGATAATTAATCGGGCAATTGGTAACGCGGAATACTTTCGCAGAGAGAGCGTCAGCGGCACCAGAATAAACAGAGCAACATCGTTGGTCAGGAACGTTGAGAGCAACGCCGCCGCAGCCACCAGAAACAGGGCTAACTGGCGCTGATGGCCAAAGCCCTGCACCAGACGACGTCCGAGCACATCAAAATAACCACTGGCCTCTATGCCTTTGGTCAGCATCAACAGGCCGCACAGCGTGATAATGGTGGGCCAGTCGACTGAGCCAGGCAGTTCCGCCAGCCGGAAAGGGACAAAGCAGGCCAGCAACAGCCCCAGAAACACCAACAGATGCAAAAAACGATCGTGCAAAAAAGGTCTGAGCAGAGAGGTCATGCTGGCGCGCCATGTGATACCCCCTTTATCCCTGACGCCGCATCGGCATCAGCCCGATGAACCATCCCCATGTCGGGCAAGGCTCGTCAGGGCTGCCGCAGGCAACGCCCGTGATTGGGGAAAAATAAGGTGATTAACGACTTTCGCTAAATTTTTTGAAGATAGCCAGCGTTTCATCGCTGACGTGATGCTCAATGCCTTCTGCATCGCGACGGGCAGTATCCGGGCTGATACCCAATGCCAGCAGGAAGGTTTCAACAATATGGTGACGCTCGCGGCTCTCTTCTGCCAGCTTTTCCCCTTCCGGTGTGAGGAAAACGCCACGGTAAGGCACCTGCTCCACCAACCCACCAGTGGCGAGACGTTTAAGCATTTTTGCCACCGTTGGCTGCGACACGCCCAGGCGGGCGGCCATGTCCACCTGGCGGGCCTCACCAAACTCGCGGATCAGGTCAGAAATCAGCTCTACATAGTCATCGATTAATTCACGACGGTGCGCTTCACGTACCTGGCGGAAACCCTCGACATGCTCTTCAATTTCTTTCAGTGGCGCGGGCACTGCCACTTTTGCGCGATGACTCATTCAGCTTCCTCTTCTTATCAACCGCAGCATTATAGCGGGACGGCGGTTTGTTGTGTGCCACATTGTAAACGAACCGCAGGCAAGCACAAAATTTAGCGTCTTAGCTATGGCTATAGGGTATAGCCTGTGCTATACCTGATGATAATTCGCGCATATCCTGATTGACCGGAGGGACATCAGATGAAAACACCACTGCTATTAAAACTCTTTTGCCGCTCGCCGTTTACACTCCGGCTGATGCTGCTGGAAATGCTGGTGAATCCGAAGCCTGCCCGTCAGGCTTCTTAATCACTAAACGCTTGTTCCGACTATTTTGTTTGTCACTTCACAGAACTTATTGATGATGCTGGTTGCCTTTCGGCAAAACAGCGATTATCGTGCCAGCCTTTCGTAAAGAGTGCAGGCCGATCGGGCTCCATCCTTCCCCTTCCCCCATGATCTTACGAGTTGTATCAGGCAGTTTGCCATTTCAGCGCCTGGCTGAATGGCCGCTATAGCTTTCCCTAATAAGAACCAATAATGAATCTGACATTAATTAAAACTGCTACAGCAGGCCGTTATCGTGCCTGGATTAGCCCGTACGTTGGGCTGTATTTGCTTTTGTCCGTTCTGATTAACCTGGCATGCGGTTACCCGTTAAGCGGTTTATACAGCCTGGCCTTCACGGCACTGCTGGTACTGCTGGCGGCGGTTGCCCCGAAAACGCAGAAAGTGCTGATTGCCTTCAGTGTACTGATTGCCGGGTTCTATTACCCTTTTGGTCAGGTTTATGGCCCGCCCAATTTTAATACCCTGCTGGCACTGCACGCGACCAACGTTGAAGAAGCCAGTGAAATTATGCTGATCTTCCCGCTGCATGATTATTTTATTGGCCTGGCGATCCTCGCCGTCGGTGTGCTGGCGCTTAAGCGTAAGCCGCTGGCGAAGCAGCGCTGGTGGCATGCGGAAAGTGCCTGTCTTGCCTTTGTGCTGGTGGCATGGATGACACAGCCGGTGATGAACCAGCTGACGGGTGGCGTATTTAATCCGAAGGATACCGGTATCCCGCTGGTGCGCTTTGTGAAAGATACGCTGGAGAGCAAATTGTCGGTCGATAAAGAGATCGACCGAATGAACCAGCTGGCTACGCTGAAAGACAACTGGCATGTATTAAGCGTCAAACCACAGCAGCAGATCTATGTAGTGGTTATCGGGGAAAGCGCGCGACGTGATGCGCTGGGTGCCTTTGGTGGCCAGTGGGATAACACGCCTTTTGCCAGCCAGCTTAACGGGCAGTTTTTCACCCGCTATACCTCAGCGGCCTCTTCCACTCAGAAATCACTGGGCTTGACGCTCAATCAGGTGGTGGACGGTAACCCTGAATATCAGAACAATATTATTACCCTCGCTAACCGCGCCGGGTTTGATACCTGGTGGATGTCGAACCAGGGGCAGATTGGTCAGTACGATACGCCGATTGCCAGCATTGCTCAGCGGGCCAAAAATGTGCACTTCCTGAAAAGCGGGGACTTTGAAGCGGATAAAAACACGCGCGATGAAGACCTGCTGAGTTTTACTCCGGGGGCTTTGGCACGCCCGGTCGATCGTCCGCGCCTGCTGGTGTATCACCTTGTCGGTTCACATCCCAAGGCCTGTGATCGCACGCGTGGTCGCTTCGTCGAACGCGTACACTCGCTGGAAACGTCCTGCTACCTTTACAGCATGACGCAAACTGACGGTTTCCTTCAGCAGCTCTGGCAGCAGTTGCACAGCAGCGGCCTGACCTTTTCGATGATCTATTTTTCCGATCACGGTCTGGCATTTAAAGAGAAAGGGACGCGTAACGAGTATCTGGCTCACGATGATAAATACCGTCAGAACTTTGAAGTGCCGATGTTTATCAGTTCCAGTAATGACAGCCGCCATCAGGTGATGAATACGCCGCGCTCAGCCAATGACTTTCTGATGCTGTTCTCACAGTGGACGGGTATTGAAACGCAGGAAATTAAATCGAACTATCGTTTTGTGTCTGCGGAGAAAGCCCCGCCGATTGAAGTGACTAACTTTGAACTGAAACGCCTGCCGTTCAGCCAACTGCCACAGGATCAATTTGCTAAGTAGATACTCTGGATAAAAAAAATCCGCCCCAGGGGGCGGATTCTTCAACGTCAGTCCGGGTATCCGGACTTGCGGTTAGCAACTTAGAAGCTGTAACCTACGCCAGCAGTCCAGGTGCCAACGTCAACGTTGCGGATACGGCTCTGCTCGTAACCCACGTCCAGAGCGATGTCCTGGATTGGGTTGAACTGCAGGCCAGCACCGTAGGAGAAACCTACGTCGCTAGAATTATAACGCTCACGGTTTGGTTCGTTGTACTGGTATTTGCCGTAGCCGATACCCACAACACCGTAGATGCTCGCCCAGTCATTCAGACGGTAAGCTGGACCACCAGTGATGCCATAGTACTGGCCCTTGATGTAGTCGCCTGCATCGGTACGGTCTTTCTCAGTGTAAGTGAAAGAGCCGATCCAACCCAGAGCATCGCTGCCGTTCTCGTAGCGGTATTTCAAGTTGAAGCCGTTAGCTTTGTTCGCTACGCCCTGGTAGTCGCTCTGAGCGTAACCAGCGGAAACGGTGCTCTGTGCCATTGCTGAACCAGCAGATACTGCCAGTACGCAAGCTAATGCTGAAAGACATGCAATTTTTTTCATAACCACCTCAAATGTGAAAGTACTTCTCTCCTGACAACGCTGAAAATATAACAAAAATCAGCGAGAAACTCTGCCTTGATTTTGTTGTCTAACAGAATGTTTGGTGTAACAGAAAGTTAATGATGCTTTCTATGTCATTCTTTTTTCTTATGATTATTGCCATTCCTATTCTATTTTTACCGACTGTAAAAAAAGCTTCATTGAGATAAATCCTAATCAAATCTGACAATTCTTTACTGAACTGGCCCTGTTTTCTTACAGAGTTTCTGTTTTTTTCACTTATTTTTTTCCCATCTCTGGGTTTAGCAGTGCCTTCCAGTACACTGTCACAGGGCGTTTATCTTCGAAACGGATTAATTAAAGGCTGGAATACAGGATGTCTTCTTCACACGTAAAAAATGCTGTCTGGTTACCCGTACTGGTGCTGCTGATTGCCATGACGTCAATTCAGGGCGGCGCCGCCCTGGCCAAAACACTGTTTCCTGCGGTGGGAGCACCAGGCATTACCGCCCTGCGCCTTGGGCTGGGTACAGTTATTCTCTGCGTGATCTTCAAACCCTGGCGGCTGCGTTTCAACCGTCAGCAGATCCTGCCGCTGGTGATCTACGGTTTGGCGCTGGGGGGAATGAACTATTCCTTCTATTTATCGATACGCACCGTACCGTTGGGTATTGCCGTGGCGCTGGAGTTTACCGGCCCGCTGGTGCTGGCGCTCGCAGGATCACGACGCCCTCTGGATTTTATCTGGGTCGGTCTGGCCGTACTGGGCCTGTTCTTCCTGCTGCCGATCGGGCACAGCATTGACAGTATAGACCCGCTTGGTGCGATGTATGCGCTGATCGCGGGTGCCTTATGGGCGGTGTATATTCTTGCGGGAAAACGTGCTGGCAGCCAACACGGCCCGGCTACCGTGGCGGCAGGCTCCCTGATTGGTGCGCTGGTGTTTGTACCATTGGGCCTGGCGTATGCCAACCCCGGGATCTGGACCTTATCCCTGATCCCCATTGGCCTAGCGATTGCGGTGCTCTCCAGCGCCCTGCCCTATTCACTGGAGATGGTTGCACTGACCCGTCTGCCTGCACGGACTTTTGGCACCTTGATGAGCCTGGAACCGGCGATGGCGGCTATCTCTGGCATGCTGTTTCTGGGTGAAGTGCTGACGCTGGTGCAGTGGCTGGCACTGCTGGCAATTATTGCTGCCTCAGCAGGTTCCACCCTGACAATGCGCCCGGCAAAGCGGGACATTGACCCGGTGGGAGAATTAAGAGAATAAACAGTGCTCTGCCTGCGGGAAATGCACCTCCCGCAGGCGATGGCTTCCCGCCTGATTAATTTCACCGTTCGAATTATGACAATCTGGTTAATTCAATCACCAGAAACATCCAGTTATCATTTTAATAAAAATGAATCATTAAAATGGCAGCAAGAATAATTCACATTTAAAAACAACCAGATAAAACAAAAATCCGAACAACAATCATTCGTATCATTATTTATTTCACACTCCCCAGACTTTATTCAGTCAACAGGCCAGCGCTATCCAATCAATAGGCACTAACTTTCCGGCAGGATGAAAAACCAGTGCTATAATTATTTCCGTATTGAATTTGGACAACCTGACTATCAAGAGGATATTAATGATGAGTACCGCTAAACTGGTTAAAGCAAAATCTTCTGATCTGATTTACACCCGTAACAACGTGGCCGATGACGACAAAAAAGCCACTATTGAGGTGCTTAATCGTCTGGTTATCGAATTTATCGACCTGTCGCTGATCACCAAGCAGGCGCACTGGAACATGCGCGGGGCAAACTTTATTGCCGTGCATGAAATGCTTGATGGCTTCCGTGCCGCGATCACCGACCACCAGGACACCATTGCAGAACGCGTTGTGCAGTTGGGCGGCGTGGCGCTGGGTACCGCGCAGATTGTTACCGACAAAACGCCGCTGAAAAGCTATCCGCTCAATATTCACAGCGTGCAGGAGCACCTGAAAGCGCTGGCTGACCGTTATGCCATCGTTGCCAATGACGTGCGCAAAGCCATCAGTGAAGTGCCGGATGAAGACTCGGCGGACATCTTTACCGCAGCATCACGCGATCTGGATAAATTCCTGTGGTTTATCGAATCTAACATCGAATAACTGTATTAACGCTCGCGCAGATACCTCAGGCAGATGGTTCCCCCCATCTGCTTTTTTTTGCCAGAATGTTGCTAAAGTTAGAAGTCTGTGACATTAAATTAATCCCCTCCGACACTATGTGTTGTTTTTATCCCATAATTTGCTAAAACTGCTGATGCACCACTATAGACACAGCGCACCATAATGGGGCACCAAAATTGTGCACCACCCTGAACCCTGTCAACGAGCTTAAGAAAAATCGTATTTAACTTGCTGTTTTTCATTGTTTTTGCAAAACTGGCACGATTCTTTCATAGGGCTGCGGGCATTTAATCGGAAAAGACCTTTCCCGAGAAGCGATAAGGATAAAATGATGAAGTCAATTTTTAAGGTTTCTCTTGCAGCGCTGACGCTGGCGTTTGCGATGTCTTCCACGGCTGCTGACAAAAAACTGGTTGTTGCTACCGATACCGCTTTCGTGCCTTTTGAATTCAAACAGGGTGATAAATATGTCGGTTTCGATATTGACCTGTGGGATGCGATTGCAAAACAACTGAACATGGAATACACCCTGAAGCCAATGGACTTCAGCGGCATCATTCCTGCACTGCAAACCCGTAACGTAGACCTGGCGCTGGCTGGCATCACCATTACTGAAGAGCGTCAAAAAGCGATCGACTTCTCTGATGGCTACTACAAAAGCGGCCTGTTAGTGATGGTGAAAGCGGGTAACGATGCCATCAAAAGCATCAATGACCTGAACGGCAAAGTGGTTGCAGTGAAGAGCGGCACCGGATCGGTTGACTACGCTAAACAGCACATCAAATTTAAAGATCTGCGTCAGTTCCCGAACATCGACAATGCCTATATGGAACTGGGCACCAACCGTGCTGATGCGGTCCTGCATGACACACCAAACATTCTTTACTTCATCCACACCGCAGGCAAAGGCCAGTTCAAAGCCGTCGGTGAGTCAATTGAAGCACAGCAGTACGGTATCGCTTTCCCGAAAGGCAGCGACGAGCTGCGCGGAAAAGTGAACGGCGCACTGAAAACACTGCGTGAGAACGGCACTTACAATACGCTGTACAAAAAATGGTTCGGCAGCGAACCTAAATAATAATAAATATATAAGATATTTATTAAACGCAGGAGCGTGTTGCTCCTGCGTTTTTTCCACACCAACACAATGTTTTAGATCCGGAGAATAAACATGCAGTTTGACTGGAGCGCCATCTGGCCCGCTATTCCAATCCTGCTTGAAGGTGCCAAAATGACCCTGTGGATTTCGGTCCTCGGTCTGCTTGGCGGCGTGATCATCGGTCTGGCTGCGGGTTTTGCCCGTGCCTACGGTGGCTGGTTTTCACGCAACATCGCGCTGGTTTTCATTGAATTGATCCGTGGCACCCCGATCGTGGTGCAGGTGATGTTTATCTATTTCGCACTGCCAATGGCACTGCCCGATTTCAGAATCGACCCGTTAACCGCTGCGGTGGTGACCATTATGATCAACTCCGGTGCTTACATCGCTGAGATCACGCGTGGTGCCGTGCTGTCGATTAACCGTGGCTTCCGTGAAGCCGGCCTGGCGCTGGGCCTCTCCAGCCGTGAGACGCTGCGCTACGTGATTATGCCGCTGGCGCTGCGCCGTATGCTGCCTCCGCTGGGTAACCAGTGGATCGTCAGCATCAAAGACACCTCACTGTTTATCGTGATTGGTGTGGCAGAACTGACCCGCCAGGGACAGGAAATTATTGCTGGTAACTTCCGCGCACTGGAAATCTGGAGCGCCGTTGCGGTTATCTACCTGATTATTACGCTGGTGCTGAGTTTCGTTCTGCGTCGCCTTGAGAGAAGGATGAAAATCCTGTGATTGAATTTAAAAATGTGTCCAAGCACTTCGGTGCAACTCAGGTTTTGCATGACATCGACCTGAAAATTAACCAGGGCGAAGTGGTGGTGATTATCGGTCCATCAGGTTCCGGTAAATCCACGCTGCTGCGCTGCATCAACAAACTGGAAGAGATCACCAGCGGCGATCTGATTGTTGATGGCAAAAAAGTCAACGACCCGAAAGTGGATGATCGTCTGATCCGCCAGGAAGCCGGCATGGTGTTCCAGCAGTTCCATCTGTTCCCACAGATGAGCGCGCTGGACAACGTTGCCTTCGGTCCTATCCGCGTACGCGGTGCGAAGAAAGCCGATGCGCAGCGTCTGGCGAAGGAACTGCTGGGTAAAGTTGGACTGGCTGAACGTGCTAACCATTTCCCTTCCGAGCTGTCCGGTGGCCAGCAGCAGCGCGTGGCGATTGCCCGTGCGCTGGCCGTGAAGCCGAAAATGATGCTGTTCGATGAGCCGACGTCTGCGCTCGACCCGGAGCTGCGTCACGAAGTGTTAAAAGTGATGCAGGACCTGGCCGAAGAAGGCATGACCATGGTTATCGTCACCCACGAAGTGGGCTTCGCGCGGAAAGTCGCCTCGCGCCTGATCTTTATCGATAAAGGCCGCATTGCGGAAGACGGTAACCCTGACGAGTTGATCTCCAACCCGCCAAGCGACCGTCTGCGTGAGTTCTTACAGCACGTGTCGTAATCCCTTCTGGGGCGAACCCGCGTTCGCCCCTGCTTGCGTCTTTCCCCCCCATACCGCCCTGAAGGCCTGTACTTTTCTGCTGAGCGCTATTACAGGAAAAATGGCATGGACACCGGGGATTTGGTGATCATCGGGCCGATTACCGGCACGGTCGAACGGATGCCGATTCGTTCCGTTGGCGAGCGCCAGGATGCAGGGGTCTATTATAATTATTGACGGGGCAGCCAGCTTTGCAGCGCTGAAGGCCCCGAGATAACCGCTTTTACTTATTCAGCAATTTAGTGCGTTGTGGCTGCTCCATAAAGCTCCACGCAATAAAGCGGCTCTGCTTCTGTCCCTGCGCCATTTCAACAGTGCGCATAGCAGCAACATCGGCCTCTTCCAGCGCACGCCACAGCTCCGGCAGATGCTCTTTGCGTGACACCAGGGTGGTGAACCACACGCACTGACGGCCGAAGCTGGCGCTCTCTTCGATCATACGTTTGATAAACGCCACTTCGCCACCTTCACACCACAGTTCTTCCTGCTGCCCGCCGAAGTTAAGCGGAGAGTGACGATCCAGCCCCAGGTTACGCAGCTTGCGCTGGCTGCCCTGGTGAGCATCGGCTGCCGATGCATGGAACGGCGGGTTGCACAGCACAGCCTGATACAGCTCGCTTTTGTGGATCACGCCGTTAAAAATCGCGCTCGTATCTTTCTGACGACGCAGACGAATGGCGCGGTTAAGGCCTGGGTTGCCAGCGATAATGGCACTGGCAGATGCCATCGCCTGCTCGTTAACTTCACTGCCGGTAAAGCGCCACTGATATTCGCTGTAGCCGATCAACGGATAGATCAGGTTTGCGCCACAGCCAACGTCCAGCACGTTAATCTCACGCGGCACCACGCGGCGGTTATCTTCCGCCAGCAGATCAGCCAGGTGATGAATGTAATCGGCACGTCCCGGCACGGGCGGGCAGAGGAAACCTTCCGGGATATCCCAGTGGGCAATCTGATAAAAATGGCTCAGCAGGGCCTGGTTCAGCGCCTTAACCGCATCGGGATTGCCGAAGTCTATGGACTCGCTGCCCCAGTTGTTGACCGCCACAAACGGCGCAAGCGGTGGGTGGCTGGCAATCAGCGCAGCAAAATCGTAGCGACCGCGATGGCGGTTGCGTGGGTGAAGTACATTTTTTTCAGCAGGGGTTTTCATTGGCCACTCTCTTGTCAGCAGGCGCGTAAGATACCTGCTGCGGTATTAATCGTAAACCATTAGAGGACGATTTCACGCGTGTTCCCTCACGCCAGTTGGCAGAAAGGTATAAAAAAAGGGCCTTTAGGCCCTGGTGAAAACGAACGACGATTATTTCGCCATCGCTTTCATCGCTTCAAGATCGGCCAGCGAGGTAAATTCGCAGCTCAGCAGCGTTTTACCCGGAATACCCTGAGCTTCACGTGCAGTGATCGCCACGCGACCGGCTTCCGGCGAAGGCTGATCCGCATCGGCTAAGACGCGCACGTAGCTTTTGGTCGCCACAATCATCGGGTTCGGCGCTTCTTTCGTCAGCTGATAGGCTTTCGCCAGCTCTTCCGCTTTCAGACCGTCGACCAGCACACCATACGTGGTGCCTGCCAGCACGAAGGCTTTAGCGCTGAAGCCATCTTTCACCACGGCTTCAGGCAGTGGGTAAACGGCCATCATGCCCACCAGCTGATACTTCGTTACTTTTTCTGCTTCATCATAAAGCGCACTGGCCGCTTTAGTGGTGTAGGCTGGTTTGCATAACGCCGCATCAAAAAACGGGCTAGTGTCGGCAGCCGTTGCAACAGCACTGGTCAACAGCGCAGTCGCAGCAATCATTACCGGGGCTGCGCTAACACGGATAAACTTTGCGAACATGAAAAGCTCCTTAAAATCAAAATCCTTAATTAATATAAGGGCATATCTCCATAGATAGCGGGCTTACTCTATAACATGTTTCTAATTATTTCTTCATATTAGTGAATTTGACTTATGTCATTAATAACATTAACGATTAGCCAAGGAGTTCCCCTTTGCGTAAGCGTCATTCGTATCAACCCAAACAGGGCCACGGCCTGCCACACGACCCGCTCAATGCGATTATCGGACCGCGCCCGATTGGCTGGATCAGCTCTCAGAATGCGGCCGGGCAGCGCAACCTCGCGCCTTACAGCTTCTTTAACTGTTTTAACTACCGCCCGCCAGTGATTGGCTTCGCCAGCAGCGGCTGGAAAGATAGCGTGGCGAACATCGTTGAAACCGGGGAGTTCGTCTGGAACCTGGCGACACGTTCGCTGGCCGTGCCGATGAATGAAAGTTCGGCCTCCCTTGCCCACGGCGAGGATGAGTTTGCTTATGCGGGGCTGACCGCCCTGCCCGCCACGCTGGTGAACGTCAGTATGGTGGCCGAAAGCCCGGTTAATTTTGAGTGTCGGCTCTCACAGTGCATCCAGCTACAAACTGCCGATGGCGAGCAGATCCCAACCTGGCTGGTGCTGGGTGAAGTGGTGGCGATCCATATCGATCAGGATCTGCTGGTTGAGGGGATCTATCAGACGGCGAAAGCAGAACCGATCCTGCGTGCAGGCGGCCCCTCCGCGTATTACGGCATCAGTGAAGCATTGAAGTTTGATATGGTCAGGCCGGATGCGCGTGGCTGAATATTGTCCCCCTGCCTTGTAGGGGGACCTTTTGTTTCGGTCCGTACAGATAAGTGCCCGTGGTGTTACCGGTAGTGGACGCATTCCCCGCGCAAGACGCCAATATGCCGCCCGCGTCCTTTTTTGCTATGATGCGTGTTCCAAAAAAACGTTTGTCATGGAGTGATTATGAAACGCATCGCCATCGATATGGATGAAGTCATCGCTGATTTTCATACCAAGATGTTAGCCACCTGGAACGCCCATTTTTCACAGCAGCTGACGCTGGATGAGCTGAACCTGTTTAATCTGCATCAGGACGATCCAGAGAAGCTGGTGGAAATTTTTGAGCTGGTCGGCGACCCCACCTTCTTTGCTGACCTGGGCGTGATCGCCGACAGTCAGCGAGTGATCGCCCGGCTGAGTGAGCATTACGAGATTTTTATTACGACCGCTGCGATGGAAGTGCCGACGTCGTTCAACGCCAAGTTCCAGTGGCTGAAACAACACTTCCCGGCCATCAAACCCAGCCACATCGTGTTTTGCGGCAACAAAAGCATTATCAATGCCGACTATATGATCGATGACAACGTGATTAACTTCGCGAATTTCTGCGGGGAAGGCATTCTCTATTCAGCGCCGCATAACCGCCATGTGACGGGATACCGCCGCGTGGAGAACTGGCAGGACATCGAAGCGCTGTTGCTGTAGTTGCTATCAGGCAGGAAAAATCAGGGCGCAACCCGTGTGCGCCCGCAAGATTAACGCGATGTACCGTAATGCAGCAGCGTCTCGATCAGCTGCTCAAGCAGCGGCTGTAGCGTACTGGCTTTATCCCCTCGCCAGCCAAAGGGCGGCTGCTCATCCATATAATGACACTGCGCCAGCTCCAGCTGCACCGCATGCTGGTTCTCCTGCGGTTTACCGTAAGCGCGGGTAATATAGCCGCCTTTAAATCGCCCGTTCAGCACCCAGCTAAACTGTGACTGCGCATCGCAGCAGGCAGTGAGCTGCTGCGCCAGTTCAGGATGGCAACTGGCACCGTCATTGGTGCCCAGGTTCAGATCCGGCAGTTTGCCATCAAATAAACGTGGGATCACCGACGCTATCGAATGGGCGTCAAATAACAATGCATAACCAAACTGCTGTTTGATCCGCGCCAACTCCTGCTGGAGTTTGTCATGATACGGCTGCCAGATATGGTGCAGATAGCCTTCACGCTGTGCCGCTGTCGGTGTTTTTCCCGGCGCAAACGTTGGAGATCCGTCAAACAGGGTTTCCGGGTAAAGCCCGGTAGTGGCCGTGGTGTATAGCGCCTGATTATCCGACGGACGATTGAGGTCGATAACAAAGCGTGAATAGTTGCCTACCAGCACGCTGACGCCCATTGCTCTGGCAAAGTCGTACAGTTGAGGAATATGCCAGTCGGTATCGGGCAACCCGCGCGCGGCATCGCTTAAGCCGGCCTCTACTTCCGGGGTGAGCTGTGTGCCCGCATGGGGAATACTGAGCAGCAGCGGCAGCGTACCGGCGCTGAATTGATAAGCGTTCATCGTTCTTCTCCACGAAAGACGACCCGGCAGGGCAACTGCCCGCCAAGCCAGTAAACCAGTTCAGCCGGACGCGCCAGCGGCCAGTGAACGAAATCGGCCAACTTACCGGCCTCCAGTGAACCCAGTTGATCGGCCAGACCCAGCGCACGCGCACCGTTCAGCGTCACGCCTGCCAACGCCTCTTCCGGCGTCATACCAAACAACGTACAGCCCATATTCAGCATCAGACGCAATGATAAAGCAGGTGACGTTCCAGGATTGGCATCACTGGCCAGCGCCATCGGCACCTGATAACGGCGGAACAGCTCAACGGGCGGGCGCTGTGTTTCACGTAGCAGATAAAAAGCACCGGGCAACAGCACGGCCACGGTGTTGTGCTGCGCCATTGCAGCAACATCACTTTCAGTGGCGTATTCCACGTGGTCTGCCGACAGAGCATTAAATTCTGCTGCAAGCGAACTGCCGCCCAGCGGCGACAACTGCTCTGCATGCAACTTCACTGGCAACCCGAGCCGCTGTGCAGCGGTGAATACCCGCCGCACCTGATCGGGGGAGAAGGCCAGATGCTCGCAGAAGGCATCCACCGCATCGGCCAGCTCTTCTTCCACCACCTGGGGCAACAGCTGGTCACAAATGACGTCAACCCAGGCATCGGGCTGCTGCTGATACTCCGGCGGCACCGCATGTGCCGCCAGGCAGGTTGCCTGGATCTGTGCAGGCACCTGCTGCGCCAATTGCCGGATAGCCTGCAGCATCCGCAGCTCACTGGCGATTTCCAGCCCATAACCGGATTTAATCTCAACGGTGGTGACGCCCTCGGCCAGATAATGATCGAGGCGCTGACGGGCGCTGGCGACTAACTGCGCCTGGGAAGCGCTACGGGTTGCGCGCACGGTAGACAAAATGCCCCCGCCCTGGGCAGCAATGTCGCTGTAGCTGACCCCGTTCAGACGCTGTTCAAACTCATGGCTGCGGTCGCCCCCGAATACCAGGTGCGTATGACAGTCCACCAGGCCAGGCGTGATAATTCCCCCGCCGAAATCGGTGCGCTGACGGGCCGCAATGTGCGCACTTTGTGCATAAGGCCCCACCCAGACAATCTCGTCCCCGCTGACGGCAATGGCGCCTTGTTCAATGATGCTGTAACGCCCATCCTGCATGGTGACAATATCGGCCCCATACCAGAGATGGTCACAGCTGAGTTGCTGGTTCATCCGTTCTCCCACGTTGCGCACTTTACTGTTGAATCACAAGTATGTATATGTATATACAACCTCATTGCACAGGAAGCAACCATGACACGCTTTTTTGCACCCCGCGCCCTGCTGGCCGATGGCTGGCACCACAATGTCCTGATTGATGTTGACACACAGGGCATGATCACCGCCACCGTCGCCAACAGTACACCTGAGGGGGCACAGCGTCTTAATGGCGTCGTGCTCCCTACGATGGCTAACCTGCATTCGCACGCTTTCCAGCGGGCAATGGCCGGGCTGGCTGAAGTGGCGGGTGATCCGCAGGACAGCTTCTGGACCTGGCGTGACCTGATGTACCGAATGGTGCAATGCCTGTCGCCGCAACAGGTCGGCGCCATCGCCACGCATCTGTATGTTGATATGCTAAAAGGCGGTTATACCCAGGTGGCCGAGTTCCACTACCTGCACCATCAGCCCGATGGCCAGCCCTATCCTGACGACGCGATGTTGCGTCAGTTGATCCACGCCGCCGATCGCAGCGGCATTGGTCAGACGTTGTTACCCGTGCTGTACAGCTATGCCGGATTTGGCAGCCAGCCCGCGCAGCCGGGGCAGAAACGGTTTATTCAGGATACCAACAGCTATCTGGCTCAGCAGCAGCGCCTGCACCAGCTGATTGCCGGGCGACCTCTGTACAACCAGGGGCTGTGCTTCCACTCCCTGCGTGCGGTGAACGAACAGCAGATGCACGAGGTGCTGGAAAACAGCCCTGCTGATCTTCCGGTGCATATTCATATTGCGGAGCAGGAAAAAGAGGTAAATGACTCACTGGCCTGGAGCGGTGAACGCCCGGTGAGCTGGCTGCTGGATCGCTTTGATGTGGATGCGCGCTGGTGCCTTATTCATGCTACACATCTGGATGAGCAGGAGATCCACCGTCTTGCCACCAGCCAGGCCGTTGCCGGTCTGTGTCCGACCACCGAGGCCAATCTGGGAGACGGGATTTTTCCGGCCACCGACTATGTGGCTCAGGGCGGCCGCTGGGGGATTGGCTCTGACAGCCATGTTTCGCTGGATGTGGTGGAAGAGTTGCGCTGGCTGGAGTATGCCCAGCGCCTGCGCGATCGCCGCCGCAACCGTATCGTGACCGCACAGCAGTTGTCAGTGGGTGATGTGCTGTATCAGCAGGCGCTGGCGGGGGGTGCCCAGGCGTGCGGCGTGAAGATTGGCAGCCTCCAACCCGGCTACCGCGCTGACTGGCTGGTACTGGCCGGGGATGCGCTGCTGAACAGCACCCCGGATGCCTCGCTGCTAAATCGCTGGCTGTTTGCCGGGAACCGTAGCCAGATTCAGGATGTGTTTGTTGCCGGGCAGCAGCGTATCCGTTCCGGGCAGCATGCACAGCAGGCAGCCATTGATGCCGATCTGCGTGAAGCCCTGGAGGCATTACAATGATCCATCTGTATGAGAGCAGCCGCCTGCCCGCCAGCCGCTGGCGTAATGGCGGTGGAGAAACGCGGGAAATTGTCAGCTATCCGCCCGGTGCGGCAGATTTTGACTGGCGCATCAGCATTGCCACCATTGCCGCAGACGGCGATTTTTCACTGTTCCCCGGCATCGATCGCATTATTACGCTGCTGAGCGGCGACGTCGTGCTCTATCGTCATGACCAGCTTTATCAGCCGCTGGGACTGCATCAGCCGTTCGCCTTTCGCGGCGAAGAAACCATCAGCGCACGGCTCTCCGGCCAAATCAGTACGGACTTTAATATCATGGCACGGCGCAGTAATTTTCTGCCGGAGGCGGGGATTGCCACCACGCGCTTTGCTCCTGCGGCGACAGATGCTGGCGTGGTGTATGTGATTTCAGGTCAGTGGCAGCACCAGCAAACCCTGCTAACAGAAGGCCAGGGTGCATGGTGGCAGAATAACGCCGGGGCGTTTATGCCGGTGTCAGCAGATGCCCGGCTGCTCTGGGGTACGCTTCACTTAAAACGTCCGAATAACTGATAGCGTGAACCGGGATAGAGCAGGCGCGCGTAAGTCACAATCTTACCGTCGCTCCAGGTCTGGCGGCGGATCAGCAGGCAGGGTTCACTGGCCTCCATCGCCAGATGGCGGCACTGTTGCGCGTCGGGCAAGACCGCTTCCACAATGTGCTCACCCGCCGTCAGTGGTGCTACGCGCATCAGATAGGTATAAGGCGTCTGATGCTCATAGTCCTGTTGCAGGTAATCCGGCGCCATTTGCGGGTTCACCAGGCGCTCTTCCAGCTGTACAGGCTGCTCATTTTCGTAATGCACCATCAGCGAATGAAACAGCGGCTGACCGGTGGTTAATCCCAATACTGCCGCCTGTTCCGGGTCCGCTTTGCATTCGCGCAGCGTCAGGATTTTGCTGCTGTGGCGATGACCACGCTGGGCGATCTCTTCAGCGATATTGTGCACTTCCAGCATGGCCGTGTAGCCCTTAACTTCGGCCACAAAGGTGCCAACCCCCTGCATACGGATCAGATATCCTTCGCTGGTGAGTTCGCGCAGTGCGCGGTTGATGGTCATACGGCTGACGCCGAGTTCATTGACCAGCTCGCTTTCTGACGGCACACGCTGGTTGGCCTTCCACACCCCTTCACGGATCTGGCTGATAATCGCCTGCTTAACCCGCAGGTAAATCGGAGCAGGCTGATCGCTCATGGCTGCGGAAAGTTGTGAAATGGCAGTCTGCACGACCATAGAGGATCCCTTAATTGTCTGATAACGGAAGTTTACGGACTAAAACCTGATATGTATAGACATCCTGGCTGCACCTGAAGAAGGCGGTCCGCCCCAATGCAGTGCAACCCCTTTAGCCCTGCTGTACGCGGGCTGCGGGAAAAAACCTTAATAAACGCACATTTTTGCCCGAAATTGTTTTTGTGACGCAGCTGGCACAACTCTTGCTGGTTGTATAGACAAGACTATACACATGTGATTCACTCGTTAACGTCTTCATAACAAAACACTGCAACCTTAGTTGTCTATACAGGAGTATACCATGTCACTGACTACGCATCATTGCCTGCTAACACCGGGCAAGGTGGACCTGGCCACCCTCAAAAGGATCTATCGCGGGGGTGTCACACTGGCGCTGGACGAAACGTCACGCGGCCGTATTCAGCAGGCGAGTGCCACGGTGGCCGCTATCGTCAAAGAAGGCAAAGTGACCTACGGCATTAACACCGGCTTTGGCAAACTGGCGCAAACCACTATTCCAACGGAACGCCTGGCCGAGTTACAACGCAACCTGGTTCTGTCACACAGCGTCGGGCTGGGTGATCTGCTGCCAGACGACGTGGTGCGCGTGATTATGGCGACCAAAGTCATCAGTCTGGCACGCGGCCATTCAGGAATACGCATTGAACTGGTCGACGCGCTGCTCGCCCTGTTTAACGCCGGCATCATGCCGTGCATCCCGGAAAAAGGCTCCGTTGGCGCCTCGGGCGATCTGGCCCCGCTAGCGCATCTGTCACTGATGCTGCTGGGTGAAGGTGACGTCCGCGTGCAGGGCAAGCTGATACCTGCCACGGAAGGGCTGGCAATCGCCGGGCTGAAGCCTTTTGTACTGGGGCCGAAAGAGGGCCTGGCGCTACTGAACGGTACCCAGGTGTCGACGGCACTGGCGCTGCGCGGTCTGTTCGAAGGGGAGAATATATTTGCCGCCGGACTGGTCGCGGGTGCCCTGTCGCTGGAAGCCATTAAAGGCTCGATCAAACCTTTCGATCACCGTATTCACGAAGCGCGCGGTCAGCAGGGGCAGATAGACGTGGCTGCGGCAGTATCAGCACTGCTGGAAGGCAGTGGCATTCTCACTTCGCACACCAACTGTGGCCGTGTGCAGGATCCTTACTCCATCCGTTGTGTCCCACAGGTGATGGGAGCCTGCCTGGATAACCTCAACCATGCAGCGAACGTATTGCAGATTGAAGCCAACGCCGCCTCCGATAACCCGCTGGTATTTACCGATACCGGCGAAGTGATTTCCGGCGGTAACTTCCACGCCGAGCCGGTGGCTTTTGCCGCCGATATCATCGCACTGGCGATTGCCGAAATCGGCGCTATCTCTGAACGCCGCCTGGCGCTGCTGCTGGATACCAGCCTCTCGGGTCTGCCGCCGTTCCTGGTGAACGATGGCGGGGTAAACTCCGGCTTTATGATTGCCCAGGTGACCGCCGCTGCGCTGGCCTCTGAAAACAAATCCCTGGCCCATCCAGGCAGCGTCGACAGCCTGCCCACCTCCGCCAACCAGGAAGATCACGTTTCCATGGCAACCTACGCCGCTCGCCGCCTGGGCGCGATGTGCTTTAACACCGCTGCCGTGGTTGGCATTGAAGCGATGGCTGCCGCACAGGGTATTGATTTTATTCGTCCGTTGCGCAGTTCCCCTCAGCTGGAACAGGTGCTCGCCGCCATCCGCGAACGCGTACCTTACCTGGAAAAAGACCGCCTGATGGCACCGGATATCGAGCAGATGCGTCTGTGGGCTGGCGCGGATCGCTGGCCAGATATGATCGCCGCCCTGCAACCAGCACGCGCGCGCTAAGCCTAAATTGAGAAGGAATAGACCATGACTAACGCTGTAAAAAATGCCGTATCCCGCACCATTCGCGCCCCGCACGGCAATGAACTGCACTGCGCTAACTGGCTGATTGAAGCTGCTTACCGCATGATCCAGAACAACCTTGACCCGGATGTGGCCGAGCGCCCGGAAGACCTGGTGGTCTACGGCGGCATCGGCAAAGCGGCACGTAACTGGGACTGCTTTGAGCAGATCCTGCGCTCGCTGAAGGCGTTGCAACCGGAAGAAACGCTGCTGGTGCAGTCCGGTAAGCCGGTGGGTGTGTTCCGCACGCACGCCGATGCGCCGCGTGTGTTGATTGCCAACTCCAACCTTGTGCCGCACTGGGCTACCTGGGACCACTTCCATGAACTGGATAAAGCGGGCCTGATGATGTACGGCCAGATGACCGCCGGTTCCTGGATCTACATCGGTGCGCAGGGCATTGTGCAGGGCACATTTGAAACCTTCGTGGAAGCGGGCCGCCAGCATTACCAGGGTGACCTTGCCGGTAAATGGATCCTGACGGCCGGATTAGGTGGGATGGGTGGCGCACAGCCTCTGGCGGGCGTGCTCGCCGGTGCCTCCGTGCTGGCGATTGAGTGCCAGGAGTCACGTATTGATTTCCGTCTGCGCACTCGCTACCTGGATTACAAAGCGTTTAGCGTGGATGAAGCTCTGGCGATTATCGACAAGGCGAACCAGGAGAAACGCGCGATTTCCGTTGGACTGCTGGGCAACGCGGCCGAAATCCTGCCAGAGCTGGTGAAGCGCGCGAAAGCCGGAGGCATGAAACCGGATATCGTCACCGATCAGACCTCCGCCCACGACCCGATTAACGGCTACCTGCCTTTGGGCTGGGATCTGGCGCGTTGGGAGTCCACCCGCAAGACCGATGCAAAAGCCGTAGAAAAAGCCGCCCGTGCCTCCATGGCGGTGCATGTTCAGGCGATGCTCGACTTCTGTCATATGGGCATTCCGACAGTGGATTACGGCAATAATATTCGTCAGGTTGCGCTGGAAGAAGGGGTGAAGAACGCCTTTGATTTCCCTGGCTTTGTCCCGGCCTATATTCGCCCGCTGTTCTGCGAAGGCAAAGGTCCGTTCCGTTGGGTTGCCCTGTCCGGCGACCCGGAAGATATCTACAAAACCGATGCCAAACTGAAAGAGCTGTTCCCGCATCACACCAACCTGCACCGCTGGCTGGATATGGCGCAGGAGCGCATCGCCTTCCAGGGGCTGCCTGCCCGCATCTGCTGGCTGGGGCTGGGAGAACGTCATCTTGCCGGGCTGGCCTTTAATGAAATGGTGCGCAACGGTGAACTGAAAGCACCGGTGGTTATCGGCCGCGACCACCTTGACTGCGGCTCGGTGGCATCACCCAACCGTGAAACTGAAGCGATGATGGATGGGTCGGATGCCGTGTCCGACTGGCCGCTGCTGAACGCCCTGCTGAACACCGCAGGCGGAGCCACCTGGGTCAGCCTGCATCATGGTGGCGGCGTCGGAATGGGCTTCTCACAGCATGCTGGCGTGGTGATTGTCGCAGATGGTACCCCGGAAGCTGATGCCCGCCTTGGCCGCGTACTGTGGAACGACCCGGCCACCGGCGTAATGCGCCATGCGGATGCCGGTTACGAAATAGCCAAAGCCTGCGCCCGCGAGCATGAACTGAATCTCCCGATGATCAAATAACCCCGCACGGGCCTGCTCTCAGGCCCGTTTTTCTCTGCATCTACCCCTTTCTTTCCCGGTTTTATGCTAACTTATTTTCAGCCCGCTACTGGATAGCAACGCCCCTGACAGGAGAAGTAATCTATGGTCATTCCCGTTTCGCTGATTGATGAAGCTACCGGCTGGCGCAGGGCATTTCATGCCCGCCCGGAACTGGGCTATCAGGAGCATCATACGTCGCAAGCAGTGGCGGAACAGCTCACAGCGATGGGGCTTCAGGTGCATCGTGGCCTGGCGGGAACGGGTGTAGTCGGCACCCTGGAAAACGGCCCCGGCCCGACCATTGGTCTGCGCGCTGATATGGATGCGCTGCCAATGACCGAACTGGGCAACCCGCCGCACCGCTCCACGCAGGCGGGCGTGATGCATGCCTGCGGCCACGACGGCCACACGGCGATCCTGCTGGCAACGGCCAGACATCTCAGCACCACCCGATGTTTTAGCGGTACCGTTCACTTTGTCTTCCAGCCTGCTGAAGAGAACCTCGGCGGTGCGCGCCGCATGGTGGAAGATGGCTTATTTACCCTGTTTCCGATGGATGCCATCTACGGCATGCACAACTGGCCGGGCCTGCCTGCGGGTCATGTGGCGGTCAATGAAGGGGCGATGATGGCCTCGCTGGATTCGTTCGAAATCACCCTCAACGGGCGCAGCTGTCATGCAGCAATGCCGGAAAACGGTGCGGACCCGATTGTCGCCGCTGCCCAGCTGATTCTGGCGCTGCAAACCATACCAGCCCGTCGCCTGTCGCCGCTGGCCTCAGCGGTAGTCAGCATTACGCAGATTAACGGTGGTGAAGCGATCAACGTCATCCCGGATACGGTGGTGCTGCGCGGCACGCTGCGCTGCCTGCAGGCGGATGTGCGCGTGCGGGTACGCCAGATGATTGATGAGTTTGTCACCACCTTCACCCGCCCGCTGGGCATTGAAGGCAGCATTATTTATCAGACGGATTATCCGGTTACGGCAAATAATCCGCTGGAAGCGGCGAAGGTGCGCGACTGCGCGCTGACGGTACTTCCCGCAGAGCAGGTGCACTGGAATGTTAACCCGTCGATGGCATCGGAAGATTTTGCCTGCATGCTGGAAGCCTGCCCCGGAGCCTATTTCTGGCTGGGCGCCGACGGTGATACGCCTTCTGCGCCGCTGCACAATGCCCGCTATGACTTTAACGATACGCTGATCGGCCCCGGCATTGCGCTGTGGACCGCGCTGGTCGGACAGTTGCTTCCCGCACGATAATCCGCGGCACGTCGCGCATCACGCGCATCCGGGCTGACCGAAAAAGAAGGTCAGCCCCAACAGAACCCAGGTTGCCCCGAACCGTAGGGGGCGACCATTTTTTCCGGTCGCCCCGTGCCGATGATGGCTACTACGCGTTAATACCCCGCCGAATCGATCTGCGCTAACGCACCATCCAGATCAGTCGCCCGCCCGGTGGCAAGGTAACAACAGGCAATCTGCAAACGCAGCGACTGCGGCACCGGCACTTCGCGATCCAGGCAACGACGGATCCATGCGGCCGTGGTGGCCGCATCTTTGGCGGAAGGCAGATGATCAGCACTCAGCACCAGGTCTTCCTGCCGTGCCAGCAGCGTCTGCGTGTCTTCTCCGGTAATCAGCGTGATCGACGGGCAACGCTGTGGATTCGCGTACACTTCCCCTTCCGTACCGTTCAGCAGCAGGCCACGCCCGCCAATAGCGCTGAAAAACGTCGCCACGCGTGGGATATATTCCGGGTGCGAAACACTGGCCAGCCGCAGCGCCGCATCGGCGGCAAATGGCGTTGCCAGTTTGGCCAGGGTATGCGCGCTGTTACGCACGCCCATCCGCCAGCGCAACGCCAGCTGCTGCTCCATTGGCTGGCACAGCGTGCCGATGGTGATAAACACCAGCTCACCGGCATCCAGCTTCGCCTGCGCGTCTTCCAGGGTAGAAACCGCAGGAATATCCAGCGCAGCAAAGACCGCCTCGCTGGTGATGCGGGTCGGGTCATCGCTGACGCCATGAACCAGCACCGGGAAGCCCAGGCGCGACATTAGCAGCGCCAGCAGCGGGGTCAGGTTTCCCTGACGGCGTGCCCCGTTGTAACTGGGGATCACCACCGGCATCGGCCGCTGTGCTGGCGGCGTCAGGCGCGGCATCTGCTCCTGCATCGCCTGGTAGAAGCCCAGCATTTCCCCCTCGCCTTCGCCTTTAATGCGCAGGGCAATCAGCAAAGCACCCAGCTCAAGATCCGGCACCTCTCCCTTCAGCATCAGGCGATAAAGCTCGCACGCGGTCTCCGCATCAATATCGCGGGCATGATTCTTACCGCGTCCGACCTCTTTAATAATTTTTTTAAAATCCATGCTCATGCTTTTGCTCACTAAAAAGGGTTAACGACGACGGCGCGGTGCGGGTTTCTTCTTCACGGCCGGGGTCACGGCTTTTGGCAGCTCGCCTTCGGGCATCGGAGGCTGCGCGATGGGGAACACCGGCAGCGCGCCCAGCAGACGTGCGCCATAACTTTTGCTGATCAAGCGCCGATCGTAAATCACAATCTCGCCAAAGCAATCATGGCTGCGGATCAGCCGCCCGACCTGCTGGATCAGATTAAACGAGGCGCTGGGCAGGCTTTGCACTTCAAACGGATAGCGTTTGAGGCTTTTCAGCCATTCTCCCTCCGTCAAAATAACCGGACTGTCTATCGGGGGGAAAGCGATTTTATGAATATGTACCTGAGAAAGCAGGTCGCCTTTCAGATCCAGCCCTTCAGCAAAGGACTGTAATCCCACCAGCACGCTGGTTTCCCCCTGCTCCACGCGTTTGCGGTGCAGCGCCACCAGCGCCGGGCGTGGCTTATCGCCCTGCACCAGCATCATCAGGCGCAGCTCGGGCAGGTAAGCGAGGAACTGGTGCATGGCGCGGCCACTGGCGAACAGCACCAGAATCCCCTTATGGGCCGCCAGTTTGATTTGATGACGAAAGAAGTGCGCCATTTCGGCCAGGTGCATCACTTCGTTCGCCAGCATCGGTTCGTACTTCATCTGCGGGATAATCAGCTGACCCTGGGTCACATGATTAAACGGCGAATCGAGGGCAACAAAACGATCCCCGGCTTTTTCACTCAGGCCGGACATCTCCTGCAAACGCTGGAAACTGTTCAGGGAGCGCAGCGTAGCTGAGGTCACCACCACATGTGGGATCTTGCGCCACAGCAGCTTTTCAAGCTGTTCACTGACGCGTATTCCGGCACAGTGAAACATCAGGTGTGCATTGCCGTCGCGGATTTCCCGTGTCGCCCATTTCGACACCGGCGCGCCGGATGCCTGCTCCATCGCCGCCAGCCGCCACAGTTTGCTGCTGGCCTCAAACCAGCCCAGCGCACGGTTCATCTGGATCAACGTGCGGTGCAGGCGCACCACGTCAAACTGCCCGGTTTTCTCGCTGAGGTCGTTCATCATGGCTTCCGCCAGCCCGCGCAGCGCATCGCTGAGTTTGAACAACCGGGCGCAGATCGTCAGGATCTCTTCAGGCAGCAGCCCCATCTCAAAGCGGTATTCCCCCTCCTGCCCTTCCGGCGGCAGATACAGCCCTAAGATCTGCGACAGCATCTGTAGCTGCTCGCGCACCTCTTCGCAGTGGGCTTTGAGCTTATCCGGGTGGCTAAGGGACGGCGGGCGTTTCGGGCGAAACTGCGCCAGACACTGCTCCACCAGGCGGCAGAACAGATCAAGCTGTAACATCGTCCAGCCAGGGGTAATTTCGCCGCTCATCTCCAGCGCATCGCGTGCCACATCGGGCAGATGGTGGCCTTCATCCAGCACCAGCAGCAGGTTTTTCGGCGGCGGCAGCACCGATTCCGTTTCCAGGGCAGCCATCACCAGGGCGTGATTCGCCACCACCACGTCCGCATCTTCGATTTCACGCCGCGCCACATAAAACGGACATTCGCGGAACCAGTTGCAGTTACTGCCGAGGCAGTTGGCTTTATCGGTGCTCAGGCGCTGCCAGAGGGAGTCTTCAATATTTTCCGCACAGTGATCGCGCAGGCCATCCCATTGATAGCGTTTGAGGGATTTTTCCAGTTCGGTGCAGATGGCCCGCTCATCTTTGCTGGCGGTCATATCGTCATCGAGGAACAGCAGCAGATCGCCCTGATTCTCTTCATCCGTCGCCAGCGCTGACAGATTGCGTGGGCAGACGTAACGGCCACGGCCAAACGCCGCCGTAAATTTCAGATCGGGGATAATTTTCTTCAGCAGCGGCAGATCCTTGCTAAAAATCTGATCCTGCAAAGCCACGTTGGCGGTGCTGACCACCAGCGGTTTCTCCTCGGCACGGCTGACGGCAATACCGGGGATCAGGTAAGAGAGGGTTTTCCCCACCCCGGTAGGCGCTTCAATTGCCAGATGACGACCGTCGTCCCCCGCCAGCGTTTTCGCGACCTCGGCAATCATCTGCCGCTGCGGCGCACGCGGAATAAAATCGGGAACTTGCTGTTGCAGGGCTTTATACCACCCGGCAATTTGCGTTTTTAACGCGACAGTTAACGCCATGACAATCACTTCCAGCTAAACAAGGCTGTATTTTTACACAGTATGGCGGCGACGTCAGCCTGCAAACGTTAATCTCCTGCGGCGGCTCGCAGTTTCAGCAGGTCACGCAGGGCGCGGATCGGCACTTCCCGGCTGCGGCCACGGCGAAAAATCAGGGAGAACGCCGCGCGGTAGCTGAACTGTTCCGGCGACAATCGTCGCAACCGGCCCTGCGCCACCCACGGCCGCGCGCAGTGCTCCGGCAGGTAACCAATATACTTACCAGAAAGGATAAGAATCAGCTGCGCTTCAATGCTCTCCACCGAGGCGCTGCTGGCTTTAAAGCCGCGCCGCGCCAGCTCGCTCTGATTCCAGTAGCTGCGGGTTACGAAGCCCACATTTTGCAGGTCATCCGCTGTGTGGCGGGCAAACAGCGAATGGTTGTCGCTGCAGTAGAGCCAGTGTTGTTCATGGTGCAGCGGCACCGTCACCAGATTATTCACGTTCACCGGGAAATGACCGATGGCAAGGTCAAGGCGGTTATCCAGCACCTGTTGCTGCAACTCATTCGGGTCACGCACCGCAAGGCTAAGGTAGATCGCCGGAAAGCGGTCACTGAACTGACGCAGGGTATCGGCCAGTTGCAGCCGGTCATCGGTAGCGGTGGAGTCCACCACGCCCAGCGAAAATACCCCGCCCTGCTCATTCTTCAGCCCATCCACCTGGCGATCGAAGTCCTGCAAGGTATGCAGCAGTTGCAGGCTGTATTGCAGATACTGTTCGCCTTTTTCCGTCAGGGAAAACCCTGCCCGCCCGCGTCGGCACAGCACAAAACCCAGCTGCTGTTCCAGCTCACTCATATAGGCGCTGATGGCAGGCGTGGTCATATTCAGCTCCTGCTGGGCGCGGGAATATCCCTGGCAGCGCGCCACGCAGACAAACACACTCAGCAGTTTCAGATTGGGTAAACGGTTGATGGTCACGCAGCGACAGCCCCGATAGCGAAGGATAAGAAGAAGGTATTAGTTAAGTAATCTATTAACTAATAATCTGCTGTCAATGATTTTTCCCGCTGCCGTTCCGTCAGATGATAGTGCCGACACCCTGCCAGTTAATGAGATCCCTGATGAGCGATAACGACTTCCCCCAGCCACAAAATGGCAATGAGATGCCACGTTTTGCCGGGCATACCACCATGATGCGTCTGCCGCCTGCGGCACAGCCGGACGGACTGGATGCGGCCTTTGTCGGTATTCCACTGGATATCGGCACCTCACAGCGTTCCGGCACCCGTTACGGCCCGCGTGCTATCCGCGCCGACTCGGTGATGATCCGTCCGTACAATATGGCCACCGGGGCCGCGCCGTTTGATTCCCTGCGCGTCGGTGACCTCGGGGACGTGCCGATTAACACCTATAATTTGCTGAAGTCCGTTGAGATTATTGAACGCTATTACACGCGGCTGAACGACTACCCGCTGGTGCCGCTGACCCTCGGCGGTGACCATACCCTGACGCTGCCGATCCTGCGGGCGCTGGTGAAAAAACATGGCCCGGTCGGGCTGATTCATGTCGATGCGCATACCGATACCAACGACGAGATGTTTGGCGAGAAGATTGCCCACGGCACCACATTCCGCCGCGCGGTGGAAGAAGGGTTGCTTGACTGCCAGCGCGTGGTGCAAATCGGCCAGCGCGCTCAGGGCTATGCCGCCGGGGATTTTCAGTGGGGCGTCGATCAGGGCTTCCATCTGGTGCCTGCCGAACAGTGCTGGTATCAGTCAATGGTCCCGCTGATGGCCGACGTTCGCGCCCGCATGGGCAGCGGTCCCGTCTATCTTTCTTATGATATCGACAGCTTTGACCCCGCCTGGGCACCCGGCACCGGCACCCCGGAAGTGGGCGGCCTGACCTCCATCCAGGGGCTGGAAATTGTACGCGGCTGTCGGGGCCTGAATCTGATCGGTGCCGATTTGGTGGAAGTCTCTCCGCCTTACGATATCAGCGGCACCACCTCGCAGCTGGCGGCGAATATTCTCTTTGAAATGCTGTGCGTACTGCCCGGCGTGAAGTACGCATAAGCGTCTTATTACAGCAACACTGAAGGATAAACATGTCACAACAACATCTGATTTTCCCGGCGCGCGTACTGCGTGGCGCTGGCGTCATCAACCAGATCGGCACCCTCAGCCGTGAACTGGGCCAGCGTGTGCTGCTGATCGGCGGCCATCAGGCGCTGGCGGCAGTCAAAGACCGGGTGGCGCAACAGCTGACGGCAGCGGGCTGCACGCTGGTGGGCAGCGAATGGTTTGGCGGTGAAACCTCATTACGTCAGATTGCCCGCCTGGGCGCGCTGGCGCAGGAATATCAGGCTGAGGTAATTATCGCGGTCGGGGGCGGTAAATCGCTGGATACCTGCAAAGCGGTAGGTGCAGAGCAAAATATCCCGGTGATCACCCTGCCCACCATCGCTGCGACCTGTTCGGCGGTAACGCCGTTAACCATTCGCTATGACGATAACGGTAACTTTTTTGATATCTTCCCGCTGCCGCAGGCTCCGGCGGCGGTGATCATCGACAGCCAGTTGCTGACCCAGGCCCCGCTGCGCTGGCTGGCCGCCGGGCTGGGCGATACGCTGGCGAAATGGTATGAGTTCCGTGCGGTGAGCGAACGCCATCCGGCCGTGGATGCCAATGCGCTCTCCTCGCTGGCGCACAGCCGTCTCTGCTACGACGTGATCGCGAAGCACGGGGCGGCAGCCTGTGAAGCCGTGCGCCAGCAGCAGCCTGATCACGCCCTCGATCAGGCGCTGGATGCCATCTTCACCTTTGCCGGGCTGACCTCACTGATGAGCAACGGCGCCCATGCGGCGGCTTCCCATGCCATTTACGAAGGGTTCACGTTCGTCGATAAAACCCGCGAGTTCGGCCACGGCCTGCTGGTCGGCTACGGCAATCTCTGCCTGCTGGCGCTGGAGCAGCGTGACGATGCAGAGCTGCTGGCAGAAATGCGCCTGGCGCGTGACTGTGGCGTGCCGCTCAGTCTGGCAGAGATTGCCGACCTGAATGCGGACGAACTGGCGGTGATTGTGCGCGAATCGGTGCATGCACCGGATATGGCAAATATGCGTGAGACGGTAACGGAAAGCGCGCTGTATCAGGCAATGGCACGCGTGGATGCGCTGGCTGCGACGCTGTAATAAAACCTCCGTAATGGCCGACCTGGCCCGCGATGCAGACCATTAGCACGGGACGACCGGAAAAAAAGGTCATCCCCTGAGGGATCCCCATAAAGTCAGACCGGCATGACGAGCGGTCGACCAGTGACGCGGGTCTGCACGATTGTCCAGGTCAACGTCAAGGGCGTTTCGCTTTCCCGCTGCGCGGGCTGAGCGACCCAGGGTGGGCAGTCGCCCCCTTCAACGTCAAAATCCAGGTCAAGACCCAACCCGAAAACAACTCAGAACCTGTAGGAGCGGACCTTCTGTTTCGGTCCGCCCGTGATGTTGGGCAGGGTGCCGACCCGGCGTTACGGGGCGATCGGAAAAGATGATCGCCCCCTACGCAAGATCGCAATGGCGTCGGGGTTTTAACATTCACAGCGAGCAACGGTTCTGCGGGGATGGGGCCAGTTTGAGTTAAGCCGGACGTCACGCGACAGGACGTCGCGTGCCGAGGCCCGCAGGGATGCGGATTTTGCCGATCCGGCGTACTCAAACTGGCCACGGACCTGAAGCCAGGATATCAGCCAATATTTGTGGGGATCCCTCAGAGGTCGTCCCCTACGCGCCTGGTGCAGGCATAGAACCGTTGTGCTCAATCACCTTATACATGATCGTCGTGGCATCCATTACGCCTGCGGTTGAACGGGCATAGCCGGGGATCTGCCCCGCCACCTGCCAGCCCAGCGAGAGATAAAGCGGTTCCGCCACATCCCCGCTGCGGGTGTCCAGCACCAGCAAACTGCGCCCCTGTTCACCTGCGCGGGCTTCGGCCTGCAACATCAGTTGGCGAGCAATCCCACCGCGGCGCGCATCCGGATGCACCAGCAGCTTGATCACCTCGGCACGATGCACGCCGTTCGCGGGCATGGCCAGCACCAGCATCACCGTGCCAACAATCCGCCCCTCGCGCTTCGCCACCAGCAGCTGTTTATCGCCGCAGGCCAGGCTGAGAACCACATCCTGCCAGAAATTGTGCATAGCCTGCGCATTGCGTTCAACAAAGCCAATACTGGCCCCCTGCGCCACGCAGCCATCCAGCACGTCACACAGCTCAGGCAGTGCCTGCTGCGCCTGCCCGGCGTCCAGCCATTGATAATCAACCTTGTTCATGGGCGGGCCACCACCAGTGCATAATGCGCGCCGCCGGCTTCCGGCGCATAAAAGCGGGTGCGCCCGAACAGATGAAAACGCAGGCAGTCGCCCTGCTCCAGCCGCCAGAAGCGATCATCCATATGAAACTCCAGCACACCATCCAGTATCCAGATATGTTGCTCAAGCCCGGCAATAGGCGGAATGTCGTAGTCAATACGCGCCCCCGCCGCCAGCCGGGCTTCCACCAGCTCGGCATGAAACGCCTGCGCAGGCGGGGAGAGTGAGCGGCGCTCGTAGCCATTTTCCACATCGTGCCAGACGCTTTGCTGCGCAGGCCGCAAAAGTTGTACAGCTTCCTGCTCAACCTCGCTTAACAAACGTGACATCGTTAACCCGTAAGCATTGCACAGACGGTTAAGCAAAGAGGCTGTCGGACTGGTCTCTGCCCGCTCGATGCGGGATAGCGAAGCGCGGCTAATCCCGGTAAGCTCGGCAAGTGACTCCAGCGACCAGCCCTTTTCCAGACGCAGGTCGGCCAGACGCTGTGCCAGCCGCTGTTCCGTGGGGGTTTGTTCCATCGTTATTTCTCATATATGGGAATTAATCTCAAATATGAGATATAGCTGTTTATTTTCATCATTTCAACTTGTACAAGAAATAATACTTTGTACAACCTGATAATATTGGTTAGGCTGATAAAAGGTCTGACAGCCAGCAAGAGGTAACACATGGCACTGTACAGCATCGGCGACGTCGCAGAACGCTGCGGCATTAACCCGGTCACGCTGCGCGCCTGGCAGCGTCGTTATGGTCTGCTTAAACCACAGCGCACTGAAGGTGGTCATCGTCTGTTTGATGAAGACGATATTGCGCGCATTGAAGAGATTAAACGCTGGATCGAGAGCGGCGTGCCGGTCGGCAAGGTCAAAGCGCTGATCGAAGGCGAAAACGTTAATGTTGATGATGGGTGGTTTGCCCTTCAGGAAGAGATGCTGGCGGTGATTCGCCTGGTGCATCCGTCAAAGCTGCGGGTAAAAATCGCGTCAATGGGCAAAGAAAACCCGGCAGAGATGATCATCGACCGTGTCTTTGTACCTATTCGACAGCGCCTTGGTTTGGATCAAAATACCGCGCGGGCAATGTGTAGTTTATTAGATGGTGCTTTAATTGATTACATTGGCTTCTGTTTAACCGGCTCACGCAAGAAAGCAGGCAAAGATGCATTGCTGATTGGCTGGGGCCTGACGGACCGAACCCGATTGTGGCTGGAAGCCTGGCGGCTCTCGCAGCAAGGCTGGCGCATTGACATCCTGGCCGAGCCGCTGGAGTCTCCGCGCCCCGAGCTTTTCCCCGGTCAGCATATTTTTGTGTATACCGGAAAGGCCTTAACCAAACGCCAGCAGGAGCAGATGAGCCACTGGCAGGCGCAAGGGTTTTCGATTACCGCACACGATCACTAAGGAATCAGGCATGACGCAGCAGGTCGCACTTCAGCAGTTAGTGGCGTTCTACCAGACGCTGGACAGCGACAGGCTGACAATGCTGGCGCAGATTTACCACCAGGAGATCTGTCTGAGCGATCCGGTGGGCGAACACCAGGGCCTTGCGGTGGTGGAGCAGTATTTCGCCAGCCTGCTAAAAAACATGCGTTACTGCCGCTTTGTGGTGACCCAGGTGCGTGAGTTTGATACGGACGCGCTGCTGCTGTGGCGCATGGAGTATGCCCACCCCGCACTGCAACGGGGGGCTGACCAGGCGCTGGAAGGCAGCAGTTACCTGCAATTTCGCGACAATAAAGTGATTTTTCAGCGCGATTACTACGACATGGGCGCCATGCTCTACGAGAAGCTACCGCTGCTGGGTGCGATCATCGGCCTGGTCAAAAAGAGGTTGAAATCATGAAACGCGTCTTGATCACCGGCGCCAGCTCCGGCATCGGTCTGCAATTAGCACACGACTATGCGGCAGAAGGCTGGCATGTCACCGCCTGCGGACGCAACCCGGAGCGACTGGACGCACTGCGCCAGCAGTTCCCGCTGATTGACCTTTGCCTGTTTGATATCACCGATCTGGCTGAGACGCGCGCCGCACTCAGCGACAAGCGGGTCGACCTGGCGATCCTCTGCGCAGGCACCTGTGAATACCTTGATCACGGCGTTGTCGATGCTGAAAAAGTCCACCGTGTGATGCTGACCAACTTCAGCGGTCCGGTGAACTGCCTCGACAGCCTGCTCCCGCAGATGCAACCCGGCAGCCGCGTGGCGCTGGTTGGATCCACCGCCAGCATGGTTCCCCTGCCCCGCGCCGAAGCCTACGGTGCCTCGAAGGCCGCGCTGGCCTATTTCGCCCGCAGCCTGGCGCAGGATGTTAAGCGCCAGCAAATTGGCATTACGCTGGTGCTGCCCGGTTTTGTCGACACGCCGCTGACCCAGCGCAACGATTTTGCCATGCCGATGATTGTCGATGTGGTTGAGGCTTCGCGCTTTATCCGGCGCGGGCTGGCAAAAGGAAAGGCCGAAATCGCTTTCCCGGCGCTGTTTGCTTTTATTCTGCGGGTGACCTCGCGGTTGCCCCAGGCCCTTCAGCGTCTTTTAACGCAAAAAATAGCGAGGTAATGCGTGCGCATTGCGATTATTGGCAGTGGTATTGCTGGCCTGAGCTGTGCGTGGAAATTAGCCCCACGCGCCGAGGTTCATCTTTATGAAGCAGGCAGCACACTCGGTGGTCATACCGCCACGGTGGACGTGGAACTGGACGATCAGCACTGGGCGATCGATACCGGGTTCATTGTTTTTAACGATCGCACCTACCCGCGATTTCAGGGATTACTGGCGGAACTGGGGCTGGAAGGCAGGCCCACGGAAATGAGTTTTTCGGTGCGTAATTCCCGCACCGGGCTGGAGTATAACGGCCATACGCTCAGCAGCCTTTTCGCCCAGCGCAGCAACCTGCTCAAGCCTTCGTTTTATCGCTTCCTTGCGGAGATCGTGCGTTTTAACCGCTGTGGAAAGCAGTGGCTGGCGCACCAGCAGGAACAGGGTTCGCTGGATGAGTTTCTCACCGCACAGGGCTTCAGCGATTTTTTTGCCCGGCACTATATTTTGCCAATGGGTGCGGCCATCTGGTCGGTCTCACTGAGTGAGATGCGCCGTATGCCGCTGACCCAGTTCCTGAATTTCTTCCATCATCACGGCCTGCTGGATTTAACCCAGCGCCCGCAATGGTACGTGGTGCCCGGCGGTTCTCGGGAATATATCCGCCGCATGATGCAGCTTATCGGGCAGCAGATGCAGGTGTATCTCGACACCCCGGTTACCCGTGTCACGCGGGATGCAGATGGCATCACGCTGGAGAGCACGCGCGGTGTTGAGCGCTATGACCAGGTCATTTTCGCCTGTCACAGCGACCAGGCGTTGCAGCTGCTGGACGATGCGTCATCCCAGGAGAGTGAGATGCTGGCCGGTGTGCCTTATCGCGCCAATGAAGTGGTGCTGCATACGGACACCCGCTTGTTACCGCAGAATCGCGCGGCCTGGGCGAGCTGGAACTACCGTCTGGATGATAAGGCCAACGACAGCGAACAGCAGGGTGCCAGCGTGACGTACAATATGAATATCCTGCAAGGCATTCAGTCATCACATACGTTCTGCGTCAGCCTCAACCCGACACAACCGATCGATCCGGCCCGCGTGTTACGCCGTTTTGAATACCATCATCCGCAGTTCGGACCGCACTGTCTGCACACTCAGCAGCAGCGCCTGCTGCTGAACGGAAACAACCGCACCTGGTTCTGCGGAGCCTGGAGCTACAACGGTTTTCATGAAGATGGCATCCGCAGCGCGTTAGATGTGACGACGGCGATGGATCAGGCAGGTTTACTGTGAACAGCGTGCTGTACAGCGGCCATGTGCGCCACCGCCGCTTCACCCCGGTGGATCACCAGTTCAGCTACCGCATTTTTATGCCGCTGATTGATCTTGATGAGCTTTCGTTGCTGAAAACCGTTGGCATCGGCCACCACAATCTGCGCGCTGCCAGCTTCAGTGAGGACGACTATCTTGGTGGCGGCAGCGGCATCAAAGAGCGCGCCCAGGCACGCATTGCCGCCCTGACCGGGGAACATCTCACCGGACGCGTGATGCTGTTGACCCAGTTGCGCTACTTTGGCTGTTCGTTTAATCCGGTCAACCTTTACTACCTGTACGATGCCGCCGACACGCTGCGCTGGATGCTGGCCGAGGTGCGTAACACGCCGTGGAATGAGCGCCACACTTACGCGGTGAAACCCGACAGCAGCGAAACGACACAGAAAGCATTTCATGTTTCTCCGTTTAACCCTATGGAGATGGTTTACCACTGGCGGCTGTCCCCGCCGGGTACATCACTGCAGGTGCATATTGAGAACCACCGTGAGGGGCGCGAATTTGATGCCACCCTGCATTTACGCCGTCAGCCGCTGACCCGGCAGACGCTGCGCCATTTTCTCTGGCGCTTTCCCATGATGACCGTTCGTACCGCGCTGGCGATTTACTGGCAGGCGTGGAAACTTTGGCGCAAAGGTGCGCCGGTATATGACCACCGTAAGCCGGAGAAATAACCCATGACTGGCACTGATTTCAGCCTGACGCGCCGTGCGAAAACGGGTAAACGCTTCTCCACATCGCGCCGGGTGATTTTATCCCTGTTGCAGGGCATTAAAGGGGCCGGATTAACCCTGCACGACCCGCATCTTGGCACGTACTTTTTTGGTGATGCGCAGGCCACACTTCAGGCCGAAGTGCTGGTGCATCACTCACGGGCGTATCGCCGCATCCTGCTGGGTGGCAGCATTGCCGCCGCAGAAACCTATATGGATGGCGAATGGGAAACACCAGACTTAACCGCGGTGATCCTGACGCTGGCACAAAATACCCGTGTCGCCGATAAGCTGGAGGCCCGCCTCAGCTGGCTGACCGCGCCGTTTAATCAGCTGCTGCATGCGCTGCGCCGCAACAATGTGCGCCAGGCAAAGCGCAATATCGCCGCCCATTACGACCTCGGCAACGACTTCTACACCACGTTCCTCGATGAGGCAATGCTCTATTCCAGCGCCTGGTTCCAGCAGCCAGAGATGACGCTGGAGCAGGCGCAACAGGCCAAAATGAAACGCCTGTGCGTGAAGCTGGCACTGACACCGAATGACCATCTGCTGGAGATCGGCAGTGGCTGGGGCGCAATGGCCGAGTTTGCTGCACGCGAGTATGGCTGCCGGGTGACCACCACCACTATTTCGCGCGAACAGTATGCCTACTGCTGTCAGCGCATCGCCGCCGCCGGGCTAAGCGATCGTGTCACCGTGCTGTGTGAGGATTACCGTGATCTTAGCGGCCAGTACGACAAAATTGTCTCGATAGAGATGATTGAAGCGGTCGGTAAAGCCTATATTCCCCTGTTTATTCAGCGCTGCCAGCAGTTACTGAAACCGGGCGGCCGCCTGGCATTGCAGGCGATCACCATCAGTGAAGAACGTTTTCACAGTTACGCGCGCGGCGTCGACTTTATTCAGCGTTATATCTTCCCCGGCGGCTTTTTACCCTCCGTCAGCCTGTTACAGAACACCCTGAGTGAAATCAGCGATTTCAGCGAGATTGACCAGTTGGAAATCGGCCCGGACTACGCGCAAACCCTGCAACTGTGGCGGCGACGCTTTGACAATGCCTGGCCGCAGCTGGCAAAGGGGCGCTTTGACGAGCGTTTCCGCCGTATGTGGCTGTTCTATCTCTGCTACTGCGAGGCAGGATTCCGCGCACAGACCATTGGCACCGTCCAGCTCACACTGCAACGCGCATGAGCCGCCTGCGCTTTTGGTTACTCACCCTCGGCTTCGATATTTACTGGGGGCTGGCCGTGGCGCTGCGCGAACGCATCGGGCTGCTGTTGTGTGCCGGGGCGCTGTTTTCCTGGCTGCTTAGCCCGCGTGAGGTGAAGCTGCGCCTGCTGCTGGTCGCACTGGCAGGCATCGCACTCGACAGCCTGTGGCTGAGCCTGGATCTGTTCAGTTTTAGCGGCAGCCACGCGTTTCCCGTCTGGATGCTGGCATTGTGGCTGACGTTCGCCTGCTGGTGGAGAATGATCCTCCAGCGCTTTGCACCGGGCTGGCGCTGGCTGGTCGCGGCGGGCGCCTTGGGCGGACCTTTTTCCTATTTCATCGGTGAGCGGCTCGGTGGCCTGCAATGGCATCAGTCACCTGCCGTAGCGCTGGGTGCGCTGGCCATTGGCTGGGCGATCTGGCTGCCGTTAGCCAGCCGACTGCTGCGGAGAGGCTCATGAAGAAATGGCTGTTATTACTGCTGTTGTTTTCACCGCTGAGCCAGGCCGCTGACTGGCTGCGCTGGCAGAACGTGGGCAAAGCGACGCTGACCTGGGGACCGTTTACGCTGTACGATTCCCAGCTGCTGACGCCCGGCGGACGCTGGCAGCCTGACCAGTGGCCGCTGGCGCTGGTGATCACCTACCGCCGCAACATCAGCCGCCAGGAGCTGCTGGATGCCACGCTGGAACAGTGGCAGGCACAGAATACCGGCAGCAGCGCTCAGCGCCAGCAGTGGCTGCAACAGTTGTCCGCCGTGTGGCCGGGCGTCAGCGATGGCACCCGCCTGGCATTCCAGGCTGATGCGAATGGTGGGCAATTTTACTGGCAGGCTGCCGGTACGCAGGCCGCTATCAACCCGATAGGCCCGCGTTTTGATGCTGCCTTTCGCGATGCTTTTCTCAATATCTGGCTAGCGCCATCGTCGACTTACCCCGATATCCGTCGGGAACTGACCGGAGGTTAATCATGTGGAAATCCCTGTTACTGACGCTCAGCCTGCTGCTGGCGGGCTGTAGTGCCACGCTGGAAGACTATCAGCAGGCGCAACCGAAGATTGATATTTTCAGCTGGTTCAACGGTGAATCCCGCGCCTGGGGGATGGTGCAGAATTACAGCGGTAAGCAGATCCGCCGTTTTGACGTGGTGATCCGCGGCCAGGTGGTGGGCGAGACGCTGACATTAAACGAGCAGTTCGTCTATGACGATGGCGAGAAGCAGACGCGCATCTGGCATATCCGCCGCCTGGCAGACGGCAGCTACACCGGAACGGCCGGGGATATTATTGGCACGGCAACGGGCCACGCCAGCGGCAACGCCTTTAACTGGCGCTACACCATGACGGTAAAAACCGATGACAGCAGCTACAAACTGAACTTTGACGACTGGATTTATCAGCAGGATGCGCAGCACCTGATGAACGTTACCTCGATGAAAAAATTCGGTATTGAAGTGGCACGCGTCACGCTGTTCTTCTCAAAACAGCCCGATTCGGCACAATAAAACGTCTGCTTTGGCTTAATTACGGCGGGCGAAAGCGCTATACTCCGCCCCTGATTAAGTAAAGGGGCTACGTGATGAACTTACAAAAGATTGGTGTGATCTTTATCTTCCTGCTGATGGCGCTGGGTGGGATTGGCGGCGTGATGCTGGCCGGGTATACCTTCATCGTTCGTTCCTGATCGTGCGGCCCGGCGGCAGTCTGTTGCCGCCCCGCCAGCACCTTTGGTTGTAACTTATAACCATACGGAATTTATCTCGACAGGTCAGACAGTTATGCTTTGAGTTTACTCATCAAAATAAAACTCAACATCATGACTGAAATCACTTCTTCGGCGCATGTCGCACTGGCAGGGAACACGCCAACAGGCGATATCGTTACCCTCCGTCAGGCATCGGATGTCTCTCAGCTGGTGAACTCCAGCAATCACTCGGGCAACAATGCACGTATTGTTATCGGTATCGCCCTTGGCGGTGTGTTTCTTGACGCCTACGATCTGGGGGCACTCGCCTTTGGCATGAAAGATGTCACCCGCGAATTTGGCCTCTCCCCGGCAGGCGCGGGCATGATCGCCTCGTCGATTACGCTGGGTGCCATCGTCGGCGCGCTGATTGGCGGCTACCTCACCGATAAAATTGGCCGCTATCGCGTCTTTATGGCGGATATGTTCTTCTTTGTGTTTGCAGCCCTCGCCTGTGCGTTTGCCCCCAATGAGTATGTACTGGCCGGTGCGCGTTTCGTAATGGGCCTGGGCATCGGTATTGATTTACCGGTCGCGATGGCTTTCCTCGCCGAGTTCTCCAAACTGCGGGGTCGCGGCAATAAAGCCGCCAGTATTGCCATGTGGTGCCCAACCTGGTATGCCGCCATCTCCATCTCTTATCTGCTGGTGCTGTTCTTCTGGACGGTATTGCCGGAGAGTCACAGCGACCTGATGTGGCGCATTATTCTTGGCTTCGGGGCCGTTCCGGCGTTGATTATTATTGCCATTCGCAGCCGCTATATGAGTGAGTCTCCGGTCTGGGCCGCCAATCAGGGCGACCTGAAAGGGGCAGCGGCGATCCTGCGCAGCGCCTGGGGCATTAATGCGCACGTCGCCGCCGATGCCGATCTCGCGCCGGTCAAAGCGGTACGCCGCGCCAGCTGGAGCAACTACGGCGCGCTGTTCAAAGGGGTTTACCTGAAGCGCACCGTGCTGGCGACCGTTACCTCAATCGTATCTCCTTTCGCCTATAACGCGGTGGCGTTTGGCCTGCCGGTGATTATCTCCAGCTTCCTCGCCCAGTCGATGCTCAACACTATTCTGCTGTCGCTGGCGCTGAATCTGCTGTTTGCCTTTGTCGGCGGTACGCTGGCCGTGCGGCTGGTGCCACGCTTTGGTGCCTGGAAAATGATGACGCTCGGTTATACGTTCCAGATTGTGGCGCTGGTCGGTCTGGCGCTGGTGGGGCGCCCGGAAGACGGGCAACAGGCGGCGATCTCGATTGGTATGCTGGCGCTGTTCCTGCTGGGACAGGGCTTCGGGCCGGGCGCACATACCATGACCTACGCCTCTCTCAGCTACCCGACGTCCCTGCGCGGCGTGGGTGTGGGCTTTAACCAGACGATGGTGCGCGCAAGCTCGACCGCTTCGCTGTTCCTGTTCCCGGTACTGGCCGCCCTGCTGGGCACCAATGTGTTCTGGGTGATTGGCATGGCACCGATTATCGGTTTGATCGCCCTGCTGGCTATCCGCTGGGAGCCTTCAGGCTACGATGTCGATTCCGAGGATTTTGCTTTTAGTCATCAGTAGAAAAACAGCGTGTGGCGGCATGATTCGTCACACGCTCCCCGCCCACAAGCGATCGATGTTATCAGTAAGCCACCGCGGTAGGCGGTAACTGACTGAACGGCTGATAAAAGATCCCTACTTAGAACCTGCCCCATTAGGTTCACATAAAGACAGCGATGATCTTAGGGAGGGTCCGGATCTTCATCACTATCTTAAACTTTCTTTTACATCTATGTAATTTTCCCCCATCATCTCGTAATAATCTAAATCTATATAAATAGAAAAATCATCCGATATTAACAATACATTATTTAAAACATTATCACCAAAGCTAAAATCATCCCTTAATGAATTTAATGATGAAATTAAAAAAGCACCACAATATTTCCAGTCGTCATCAATAAAAACAAAAAAACCAGAATCATATTTTTTTATTTTATCGAAAAACTCAGAAAGAAGCTTATTTTCTATTTTATTTTTAATGGAACGCCTTTCATTCATTAAGGATTTTTTCAATACATCATCTGTAAACTCTAAAGAAAGTAAATTCAAAGCATCGACATTGCAACAAACTAACGAATTAATTTTAGATAGATATGATTCAAAAACCATTTTTCCATTAGCCTTTCGATATAACAACTCTTTTTTATATTGTGTTGAATTCATATTAACCACCATGCTTTTTATAATAAGCTTTGCTTTTAGGGTTCGCTATTTTCGGTCGCCCATAATCGTTCATGCGTGTATCACCTGTTCTGGGATCAACTTTTACGTTACCCGCTTCCCAATGTGGCTGTTCTGGATGGCTAACATCCATTGTTTGTTGTTGTACTGTCGTAAGAGTAGTACGGCCACCTGATTTTGATACTTCATATCTATACTCCCAACCAGAGCTATTTTTCGACTGGCTGACAGGTTGTTGACTTGTCGGTATTCCTGTTTGTCTCATTGCACTACGTCTGGCTGCACGAGAAGAACTCAATGGATTGTTGTCACGTCCAATTTGACCACCTGCCAACCCCCGCGGATCGATCCGCGTTAACGAATTCAATCTCGCTTTACCTAATCCCGCAGTAATCGAAGCGACCGCAATCGCTGCTCCTTTGGTCGTCTCGTTCAGTACCTGGTCATATCCCTTAACCGCATCGCCACCTAACTGCTCGGCCGTTTTCCTGAATCCCTCGACATTACCATTATACACGCCACCGGCTGCCAGTAACCGCCCGGCCGCTTTGCTGTTAATCGTTTTCCCCTGTGAGGCTTGCTGGTCTGGGTCACCGACATAATGCTTTTTCAGGGTAGGGGCGGGCTTTTTGCCATGATGACGTTTCAGGCATATTTCATAGGCCCTCCTGACTGCCTGCTCGAACGGTGAAGCACGGAGCTCCCTGGAACCGCCGAAAACCAGATTGCTCTCTGCATCGAAATAGAACGGATGGTAAAAAGGATCCCAACGTTCTGACGTATCAATACCGATAATCCCACCACTGTTGAGGCCCCTCTCGGTGGCATCATAAAGGGGATCGTAGCCATTCTTTCCTGAGTATCGGTTGGACGGGTTGAAGCGATCATTATTGGCCGTTTTTCGCTGCGGGAGATCACTGGATATGTCTTGCCTGGCATAGCACCTATAATCCATTTCATAATAAATCCGGGCATTGCTGAACGCCGCGCGGGGCGTCTGAATGAACTGAAAATCCCGTGGGTAAAGCCGCCTTCCAGCATCCTGTACCTGATATAAACAGAACATGAATCCTCGCGTGTTTATCCTTAAACAAGGAAGGAATATCTATGCTTTCATCGTGTAAATATCAATCGCTGTTTATCCATAATTTTCCCAGGACCAGGGAAGATGGGATCAGATGATTGTCGATCTGCTACCGATGAAAAGATCATCGGCGCCATTGTTGAAAAATATGTTTTCAAATAATTGGTGGCATGACCAAAATACGATGAATTTCATATTAGAGAGCCAGCTGGCACTGGCTGACCGGATGGGGATCTATCTGGAGGAGTGATCTGACTGCTGCGCGGTAAAACGAGCAAATTCAGCAGGGATGCGGGCGAACGTCAGCAGGAACCACGGCGTAAATCGTTCCGGGTGGGTGTGTATTTCTTGCTGGATATCGGCCAGTGAAGAGTAACGCCAGTCCTCTGCTTCTTCCGGGTTAATGTCCGGCTGCTCATCGCTGATGGCGAAATAGACGTGGCCATATTCATGTTCGGTCAGGCCATTACTGAGCGGCAGGTAATAACTGAGTTCAAATACCGGTTGCGGCGTCAGGAGCAGCCCCATCTCTTCCCGTAAGCGACGTTCAGCGGCATCCTGAGTCGACTCCTGTGGATAAGGGTGCCCACAGGTGGTGTTGCTCCACAGCCCACCACAGTGGTATTTACCACTGGCACGACGCTGTAACAGCAGTTGATGGTCAGCGTTGAACACGTAAACGGTCACCGCACGATGCAGCAAACCTTTTTCGTGAACTTCCATTTTTTCCATCTTACCGGTAGGACGATCCTGGCTATCGACCAGGATAACTTCAATTGCAGACATGCCGACTCCTCAGAAATGATACGCGCTATTCTGGCATAAGAGGCGGCTGGTGGTCTGCGTAAAATCGTGCTTTATGTGAGGTTCACGGCATTTCCAGCCTGGGATGCGCCAAATCACTCCTCACTATTCACCACCTGCTGGCGGGCGCGGAAAATATGTCCCCCACCGTATTGCAACAGGCGCGCCACCAGATCCAGTCCGCCGTTTTCTTCGGCCTGAGCGAATTCGCGCTCAAGCTGGGTGATCGGCGCCGCCCAGAGCAGATTGACCTTCTCGCCTTCACGTTTTGGCAGCGGGAACTGCCCGCTTTCACGCCCCAGGGCGGAAGAAAGAATAAACCCTTCAAACCCCATTGGGGCGACTGAGGATTCAAGCGTATGCCCTTCCCCCAGCCAGCTGAGGCGCGACCACGGCATATGTGCAAATCCGGCTAACGCGCTGGCCATTTGCACCGCGTTCTCTTCCGTCATCACCTCGGCATCGATAGCCAGCGCCAGTTCCGTCCGGCGGTATTCCGGGGCGAGGTCCTCAAACAGGAAATCCACCCACGGCATCGGTCGGATGCACATGCCCAGCGTGAGGAAATACCAGCAGCCTTCATGGTAATGCTGAGAGATGGCCATCGGCGGCCAGTTGCCCTGATCGATGGAGTAATATTTCAGTGACTCACCGTACTGCGCTTCATAGCATTGCAGCATCTCCTGCTGGAAAGGCTCCCACTGCTGACCGTCCTGCCACTCGCGCAAAAACTGCCGGTGCTGCTGTGCGGCAGCGTAGTTTTTATTGGTCGAGGCTGAACCCAGCGGCGCGGTCAGACGGTTTGCTTTGATGCAGCCCGCCGAAAAACTCACCTGCTGATCCTGATACAGGCTCCAGCCGGGGATCACCGCCAGCAGTTGCCCCTGATACCACAGCGCGGCACCGTCATCTGACGGTTCCCAAATGACCTGAAGTCCGGCCGGGTCAAGCATCGGTTCGGCGGCCAGCGTGCGGCAATACTCGGCGCTCAGCAGCGGGGGCGTACCCTGCTCCATCGCGGCAACATCATCCTGCAAAGGGGCAGGCAACAGGTTACGCAGCCAGCAGCCGCGCACGGCAAACTGTTGACGAAATGCGTCGGTCGGCCAGATATAAAAATACGCGGTGCGCTCATCCTGTTCGACAATTGCGATGAGCGTCTGTTGCTGATTGGTGACTTCAGCAATCTGATAGGGCTGTGTCATAACGCCTCGACGGTGTGTGGCGGGTTCCATTCCCTTGAGAATAGGCCTGGGCAATCAGAAGAGAATGGCGCGTTACATCACATCGGGGCAAGGGTAAAAGTCTCAAAATGCCTTTCGTTAATCGCCCATATGGGTGCTTTCACGCAGTCGGTAGAGATCGCGGGCCTTCTCTTTAATCACATTCAGCTTAGATTCTGACGCCACCAGCCCCCAGAGGGTTCCCTGTTGCTGCTGATAAAAGCGGTTCATTCCCTCGAAATAACTGTCACGGTAGCTGACCCACGCCCGCTGGGCATTTTTCAACGCGGCCTGCGCCTCAGGCGACTGTCCGGCCAGCAATAACTTGTACTGTTTATTCAGCTCGCTATCCCAGGCTTTATTCGCCACCTCATAACACTGAAGATTGTCCTGGGTGCTGACCGCCTGCTGCTGGCAATCCGCGAGGCGGGAATCCAGATCCTGACGTAATATTTCTGCTGCACTGGCTGAGCCACTGAGCAGCAGCAGACTGATAAGAAGTTTCTTCATAATAAGGTTCCTGAACCGTGAAAAAGGATTAACGCCCGACTCGCGTCATGGCCCGCTGATACGCACCACGCGAGATCGCCCAGCGCAATAGCCGGGCAATCACGCCAATACGCAGGCGGATCATGCGCCGCCGCAGCGGAGAAAAATGCAGCCCAAATGCCTGTTGTGCCCACGCAGGCAACAGTTCAATGCCCGCCAGCAGCATGGCATTCATCGCCGGACGCGCCTGCCAGGAGGGCGCAGGCGCATTCAGCAGCAGTGATAACACTTCCTGCGTGCGTGCATCACAGCGCAACTGCGGCCGCATCGCCTCAAGATAAGCCTCAACGGCCGCCACGCTTTTTGGCACGTCCTGCGCCCCCAGCGCTTCGGCCACCAATGCCGCCTCAGCATAGTAACGATCCTGTTCCGCCAGGCTGAGCTGCGGGTTTTTATAGCGCAGATGCGCCGCGAGGAAACTGCGGGTTTCGGCCACATGAACCCAGGTGAGGAGCGCAGGATCGCTGGCGGCATAGGGTTGCCCCTGCGCATCCACACCGCTGACGCGCAGATGAATGCGCTTCACCCGGTCAATCAGGGTGTGAGCATCGGCGGTGTTACCAAAGGTGGTGACGGCAATAAACTGGCTGGTACGGCGTAGCCGTCCCATCATGTCGTCGCGAAAGGTGGAGTGATCCCAGACACCCGCCAGTGCCAGCGGGTGTTGCATCTGTAATAACAGCGCGGCGATCCCGCCGCACAGCATGGAAGAAAAATCACCGTGCACGCGCCATATCACGCTGTCCGGGCCGTACAGACCGGGGTCGTCTGGTGGCTGCGACAGGTCAAATTCATTGAGCGACAGGCCGTTTAAGCGGAAAACCTGCTGCTGAATTTTATCGCGAAAATTGACCATGACTGCGCCCTGTGAAACCGGGCGAGGCATGCCTCGCCCCTACGGGAGATGAATTGAAACCGGGCGAGGCATGCCTCGCCCCTACGAAAAAGGGGGTAGGCATGCCCTGCCCGACCCGCTTTACAGGTAATCAAACTCTGCGTCGACGGTACGCGCGGAATCCAGCCCGATCATCACGCTGAATTTACCCGGCTCGGCCACCTGCTGCATTCTGGCATTCCAGAATTGCAACGCGCTGACGTCAATCGGGAAGGTGACGGTTTGTGATTCCCCGGCCTTCAGCATAATGCGCTTAAAGCCTTTCAGCTCTTTCACCGGGCGGCTGATGCTGGCCACCTGATCGCGCAGATACAGCTGTACCACCGTTGCGCCATCGCGTTTACCGCTGTTGGTCACCGTCACGCTGGCGTTAACCGTGCCGTTACGTGGCATGGTCGCAGCCGACATCTTCACGGGCGACAGCGTGAACGAGGTGTAGCTCAGCCCGTAACCAAACGGGAACAGCGGGCCATTCGCTTCATCAAAATAGTGTGAGGTGTATTTATTCGGTTTTGCGAAGTTATACGGCCGGCCACTGTTGAGATGGTTGTAATAGATCGGGATCTGCCCCACGGAGCGCGGGAAGGACATCGGCAGTTTGCCGGAGGGGTTGTAGTCGCCAAACAGCACATCGGCAATCGCGTTACCGCCTTCGGTGCCGCTGTACCAGCTTTCCAGCATCGCATCGGCCTGCTGCGTTTCATGCACCAGCGTGAGCGCACGCGCATTCATCAGTACCAGCACCAGCGGTTTGCCGGTGGCTTTTAGCGCGTCAATCAGTTTCAGCTGGCTTTGTGGCAGCGTCAGGTCACTGCGGCTGGAGGCTTCATGCGCCATACCCCGCGCTTCACCTATCGCCAGCACCACCACATCGGCTTTTTGGGCGGTGGCAACCGCTTCATCCAGCATCTGCTGCGGTGAACGTGTATCGACGGTCATCGCTTTTTCATACAGGTTGATAAAGTCCTGAATGCCTTTGTCGTCGGTGACGTTCGCGCCTTTGGCATACAGCAGCGTCGCGTTACCGGCCGTGGCATTTTTCATCCCCTGCAACAGGGTGACGGACTGCGCGGCCACACCGGCGGCAGACCAGCTGCCCATAATGTCGATCTGGCTGTCAGCCAGCGGGCCGATTAACGCTACGGTGCCGGATTTTTTCAGTGGCAGCGTGTCCAGACGGTTTTTCAACAGCACCATACTTTTGCGCGCCACATCGCGGGCTTCGCTGCGATGCAGGCGGCTTTCCGCGTTGGTGTCTTCCGGGTCGCTGCCGACCGGGCCAAGGTGGCTGTACGGGTCGTTAAACAGCCCCATATCGTATTTCACATTCAGCACATGGCGCGCAGCATCGTCGATCTCTTTCTCACTGACTTCACCGCGTTTTACCAGGCCTGGCAGGTACTTGCTGTAATACTCATCGCTCATGCTCATGTCGATGCCGGACTTCAGCGCGATGCGCACGGCATCTTCCGGGTCACGCGCCACGCCGTGTTTCAACAGTTCTTTGATCGCACCGTGATCGCTGATGGTGATGCCTTTAAACTTCCAGTCATCACGCAGCACCTCTTTCAACAGCCAGCTGTCAGCACTGGCCGGTACGCCGTTCAGTGAGTTCAGCGCCACCATAACGCCGCCGCTGCCCGCATCCAGCGCCGCTTTGTACGGCGGCAGATAGTCCTGGAACAAGCGCTGCGAACTCATGTCCACCGTGTTGTAATCGCGCCCACCTTCCACCGCACCATAGGCGGCAAAGTGCTTAACGCTGGTCATGACGGAATAGCGATCGGCCGGGCTTTTACCCTGCATCGCCTGCACCATCGTGCGGCCCATCACTGACGTCAGGTAAGTGTCTTCGCCAAAGCCTTCTGAGCCGCGCCCCCAGCGGGGTTCACGGGTGACATCCACCATTGGCGCCCAGGTCATATTCAGCCCGTCATCGGCGGCTTCATAAGCCGCAATACGGCCGACATTAGTGACGGCATCGGTGTCCCAGCTGGCGGCCAGCGCCAGCGGGATCGGGAACTGGGTGCGCTGCCCATGAATCACATCATAGGCAAAGAACAGCGGGATCTTCAGGCGGCTGAGCTGCATCACCTGATCCTGCATTTGACGAATATCGTGCCGGGTAACGGTATTAAAGATCGCCCCCACCTGCCCCTGCTGGATCATATCGCGGATGGCGGATTTCGGATTTTCCGGCCCGACGCTGATCAATCTAAGCTGGCCGATCTTTTCATCCAGCGTCATTTTTTTCAGCAGATCGGTAACGAAAGCATCACGCGCCTGCGGAGTGAGTTGATGTGGGCCGATCAAATCGTCGGCAAAAGCTGGCTGGATCGCCAGAGTAACGGCAAGGCTGACAGAACAAATCCATTTCATCAGATGATTTTCTCTCAAGTGACTGTGGCGTATCTATTTATTTTAGTGCACGTAACAAGCTGGTGCAGTGTGGCATACCTTGAGAATAGCAGCTAGTTTTCAGGTGATGAATCACAGACGCCACAGGCCGGACTTTATTGCCCCGCTGCGAGTGCTACAGTGGGACGGTGATACTGACAAGGACATGACATGCACACTTCCCAACTCGCAGGACAAAAACTGATTGCTGAACTGGGCCGCATTGTGGGCCGCAACCATCTGTTAACGGAACCGGAAAAAACAGAACGTTATCGTAAAGGCTTCCGATCGGGCGAAGGCGATGCGCTGGCCGTGGTCTTCCCCGGCACATTGCTTGAGCAGTGGCGTATCTTGCAGGCCTGCGTGGCCGCCGACGTCATTATCCTGATGCAGGCGGCCAATACCGGGCTGACCGAAGGCTCCACACCGAACGGCAAAGATTATCCGCGCGATATCGTGATTATCAGCACCTTGCGAATGGATAAAATCCAGCTGCTGGATGAGGGGAAACAGGTGCTGGCGTTTCCCGGCAGCACGCTGTACCAGCTCGAAAAAGCGCTGAAACCGCTGGGGCGTGAACCGCACTCGGTGATTGGCTCCTCCTGTATTGGCGCTTCCGTTCTGGGCGGCATTTGTAATAACTCTGGCGGCTCGCTGGTGAAACGCGGCCCGGCTTATACCGAAATGGCGCTGTATGCGCAGATTGATGCCAGCGGAAAATTGCAGCTGGTGAACCATCTGGGGATCAACCTCGGTGTTACCCCGGAGCAGATTTTAGGCAAGCTGGATGACGACAGCTGGCAGCAGAGCGATGTGCTGCACGACCAGCGTCACGCCTCCGACCCGGATTACGCCGAACGGGTACGCGACGTCAATGCCGACACGCCATCACGCTTTAATGCCGATGAACGCCGCCTGTTTGAAGCCTCCGGCTGCGCGGGCAAGCTGGCCCTGTTTGCCGTTCGCCTGGACACCTTTGCCAGCGAAAGCGCCCAGCAGGTGTTTTATATCGGCACCAATGACACGGCGGTGCTCGACCAGCTGCGCCGCCATATGCTGGCGAACTTCCATAATCTGCCCGTGGCCGGGGAGTATATGCACCGCGATATTTTCGATATGGCGGAAACCTACGGCAAAGACACCTTTGTGATGATCGATAAGCTCGGCACCGACAAAATGCCGCAGTTCTTCACACTTAAGGGACGCGCGGATGCCCTGATCGCGCGGATAAAATGGCTGAAACCGCACTTCAGCGATCGCGTGTTGCAGAAAATCTCCGCGTTGCTGCCGTCACATCTGCCGCCGCGCATGAAGCAGTATCGTGACCGTTTTGAACACCACCTGATGCTGAAAATGTCCGGCGACGGCGTGGCCGAAGCGCGCACGTATTTAAACGACTTTTTCAGCAAGGCCGAAGGCGAGTTCTTCGAGTGCGAAGGGAAAGAAGGGGCGCACGCGTTCCTGCATCGCTTTGCCGCTGCAGGCGCGGCGGTGCGTTATCACGCGGTGCATCATAAGGAAGTGGAAGATATCCTGGCACTGGATATTGCCCTGCGCCGCAACGATCGCGACTGGTTTGAAAAGCTGCCGCCTGAGTTTGATGATGCGCTGACCCACCGTCTTTATTACGGCCACTTCCTTTGTCACGTGTTCCATCAGGATTACATTGTGAAAAAAGGGGTGGATGTCCACGCGCTCAAAGAGAAGATGCTGGAAATCCTGCACGCCCGTGGCGCAGAGTATCCGGCAGAGCATAACGTCGGGCATCTGTATAAAGCCAAACCGCAGCTGAAAGCGTTCTATCAGCAGCTCGACCCGACCAACAGCTTTAATCCGGGGATTGGTAAAACCACGCGGGCGAAGCATTGGGGTGAATGCGGGTGCGATAAACCTTAACATCGTGAGAATGGGGGCGAAGCCGAAGCCTCGCCCCCATTTACCTTTCCACTACTTTAGCGTCGCTATCTGAACTTTTTCCAGCCAACTGGCCGGGATGGCCGCTTTCGCCTGCGCCAGTTGCCGTTCTGCTATCAGGACTTTTTGCTGAGCCACCACAACACCCGGCTCGGTGGTAAAGGCCCGCAGCTGTTCGCCCCCCGGCAGCTCAGGCAGCGGAAGCCGGGTTATCTGGTCCAGCACCTCGACCTGCAATGAACGCACTGCGCCCGTGGCCGCCAGCCCGGCCAGAGTTCCCGCCAGGCTTTTTTGTTTAAAGCTCAGCACCACGCCTGTGGCCAGCGTGGCAAATCCCACCAGGTTTCCGGCGATCACCAGCGGCGAGAGGGATTTATTGCAGACATCGGCAAAATAGATCATGCGGTAGCGGAAGTAACCCGCCCACATCTCGCGCGAGCTGAGTGCGGCGTGCATAAACCAGGCGCGTGAGTCGTGCATCTGGTCGTCAAACAGCGCCCGAACCCGTCCGGATGCCTGCTCTGCGTTACTGGCTTCACCGGCGGCAGGAAAGAGGATATCGACCCTTGCCTCACCGTCGGTTTTAATCCGCCGGAACTCCTGCGGTTCGTCGTCGGTATTCAGGACAAAAATCATCGGCTGTAGCACGGTATCCAGCACCACCTGCGCAATGTTATCCGGGATGCGGTAACCATCATGATAATCCTTACCAAACTCCTTCGCGGCTTCAAACAGCTGAGTGCGGGCCATATCCGGGTCAAAATCTTTTATCCCCGGCTTATAGACCAGGTTATCCATTTTGTCGGCAGGCTGGTTCACGAACTGCTCCTGGCGATCCCTCAGTACCTGTTTCTGCCTGGCATTGCGTTTATCTTTGGCTGCCTGACGTGCGGCGGGCAGCGCTTCGCTATCGGTGGCGCGCTGATAGAACGGTGTTTTCAGCATCGTCCCTTTGGCATAGCGGTCAATGCGCCAGGCGGTGATCCACGCAATCTGATTATCGATAACGCTTTCCAGACTGCCGCTGGCGCGGGGCGGGTCGTATTTCGCGGCCTCTTCAGCGGTGATATTTGCCGGGGTGGGCAGGTTGAGGGTGAGTTCGCGCCAGGCGTTGAAGCGAGTGACCAAGTCCGTTGAGACGTTGTATGATTCTTCGAGATCAACTGGCATTGTTCTCCAATAATCATGTTTCATTTTTTCTGATAAAGAGTATGCCGGCACTTTCAACGGAGCTCCAATTTCAAAAGCCGAAGCATACATATCATGCAAAGCTATTTGCGACAGCAATAAGCTGTCATCCTCAGCATTCGCCTTACCCTGATCCCCCGGCGGATAACCGCCACCAATATCGGAGTGCATCCCCGGATAAACCACCTCGGTGGCATAAGGGGGATACTTGCCGTTAGCCCGGCGCACCGAGTCCAGCGGGAAGCACAACCGCTGCTCGTGACCGGACACCAGATGCACACATTTCTTAATCAGCCCCGGATAAATCTCATCGCTGGGCAACTCCATGGTGCCGTCGGCCCAGGCCATATGGCCGGAGGCAAGCGGTGCCACATGCGCTACCCCAACCGAGGCTACGGTATCCAGCAGCCCGAGAAACTCGATGCGGATCGGCAGCTGTAACTCGCCAATTTGCAGGCACTGCGGCGGTTTTTCCCCTTCCCCTGTCGGTGGGGGCAGCAGCTCACTTAGCCAGCGTACAAAGGTGCGCGCCTCCGCCGCACCGCGCGAAAAACCATAGATATACAGCTTGATGCCCAGCAGTTTAGGCTTACCCGGCTCCGGCTGGGTGATCAACGGTTTCAGCGGCCGCGATAACGTTTGCAATAACCGGTTAAATTCTTCATAGCGGTTATGGCTGCCGCCCACCCACAGTCGGCTCCAGCGGGAGCCCATTTTATCAATCGACTTGCGGCTGTCACCTTCTGAAAGTTTTACGCTGTTATTGACCTGGTCTTTGCTCACGCGCATTAACACATCAATAATGCGTAACAACGCCCAGTTGATGCGCTCCTCGCCCATCGCCGCCCCCACCAGCCCTTCGATGGAGTACTCAAGGTCGTTCACTTCCGGGAACGGGGTGCCGACGCCGGGTATATAAAATTTAAAATACTGACCACCGCTGTCAGCGGCCGCATCCAGCGGCACCTGACGGGTATCAGGCACACCGCCCGCCGTGCCGTCGCCGATAGCCGCGCGGAACAGGCGGGCAATATTGCTCGGGTGTTTCGGATCGGACAGGACAAAATCATTGTTCAGATTATTGCCGGTGCCGTCGAAAAACAGGCTGATATGCAACGTTTTACAGCAGGGCGGCGCAACACGCCGTCCGGCGGCCAGGCACAGTGCCTCACGGTAGTGGCGCTCGTTGCTATTCTGCTGGTGGTAGTGTTTCCCTACCAGCAATGGTTCAGCAGGCAAGCGACCTTGCGCCGGGAACGGCGGCGGGTTCCATGCTAAATCGGTTTCTTTTATCTCGGACATATTGTTGGCTCCTTCATCCTGATGGGCTCTTTTATCGGGTAGGCCGGGCTGCCGTAGGTGTAACAGCTGGTGGTGACCTTCACGTCATCGCACGGCAGAAAATGCACCGTGATACCGCAGGTGTCCTGACCGTTGTAGTCAGGGACGGGTACGGTTTTGCTATGTTGCTGCTTTAAAGCATTGATTTTTTTGTACCAAACTCTTTTTTGTTGGTTATATTTTGATATTTCTTCAGTCCACACCTTATTATTTTGGCCGCGCTGGATGGGTCGCGCTGGCGCAGGTATTTCAGGGACATCGCTGGCATAGGCTACCCCCGTCTCCCAGTCAATATGCACCGTCATCCCCGGCTTCCACTGTGCCGGAACGCCATAGCAGCACCCGCCGCCGCCGCCCTGAAAGGGACCAATAATATCGATGCCCGACTGACCGTCCACGCTGAAGTTGTTAATCGCCCATTTGGTGTGGTTGATGGCATCAATGGTGCCACCGCCCCCGCTGCGGCTCCGGGTTTCAGCGGCAGACTGCGTGCAGCCGGATAACAGCAACAGTCCCGCTAATAGCGGGCTTAATAATGAGAGTTTCATCTGACGTTCCTTGTTGGAAAAGTAAGCTAACGTTGGTGTTGGGCGAAAGTGTGTCACTGCGTCGGGCGCGGATACCCGGTGATAAAATATCGACGGCTTCGCGTTTTCAGGTCATGGATCTGATAAGAGGCACTCATATTTACTCCTGTTAAAACGAGTGTAGAAAGCAGGTATTAGGCACATTTTCCTTGTGCATACAGAGGCGACTATATAGTAGCTCATTGATAATGAGCAACATACAGATGACGAGAATGGGACTTGAGTTATAACGGGGTTTTCCTGATCAACCGGGATTAATATCAGAGAAAATTAATGGTTCATGCAATACAGAGGGGGGACATAACGCGGCTACATTGGTACGGGAAGACCAAAACAACCGGTCGTCCCGTACGACGCTGATGATTACTCTTTTTCCTGCAATACCATCTGACCGTTTTTACGTTCAATGATCATGGTCTGCGGCGTCGACAGCATCACCCCTTCTTTGCGTAAGCGGGTCAGGATATCAAACAGCAGATCGCTTTTAACACCGCTGACCTGACGCGGGCTGGCAACGTTACCGGTGACCGACAAAATAATCCCGGTGGAAGTCAGATCTTTAAACGATACCGACGGCTCCGGGTTCTCCAGAATACGCTCGTTATCGTTATACACATCAAGCAGTAACTGGCGCACCTGCTGCGGGTCAATATCCAGCGGGAAGGTCAGTGTGATAGTCGCTACCCCCTGCGCATTACCCATCGTGGCGTTACGTACGTTCTGCGAAATCAGCTGCGAATTTGGCACAATCACGGTGGATTTATCGCTGAGCTGGATTTCGGTGGCGCGCACATTGATACGGCGGATATCGCCCTCAATACCGCTGATACTCACCAGATCGCCCACTTTTACCGGACGCTCCGTCAGCAGGATCAGGCCGGAAATAAAGTTCTTCACAATTTCCTGTAAACCAAAACCGATACCCACCGACAAGGCGCTAACGATCCATGCCAGCTTGTTCCATTGCAGGCCCATAATCGACAGCGTCATCAGGATGACCAGCACAAAACCGATATTGCTGAACAGGGTGATCAGCGACAAGCGCATTCCCTTATCCATCATGGTTTTGGGCAGGAAATCATGCTCCAGCCAGCGTTTTACCGAGCGCAGTACCCAGATGCCGACCACCATACAGATCAGCGCATTGACCATATGCGCCGGGACAATATTCAGGGATTCGAGGCCTTTCCCCCCCCAGAACTCAATCGCTTTCTGCACCAGTTCAATCGGCGTTGAACTGCCGAAGGTGCCATTCAGCAACGCCATCGCGGCAGCCAGCACCAGGAAGGTTTTGCCTATCGCACCCAGCACAGCAGCCACCTGCCCCAGATGACGCTCATCGATATTCAGCGATGTCTGAATGCGTTTGCCGGAGGCATTATTGGTGGAAAACAGGCTTTCGCAGCCGTCCGCCACCAGCTGGCTGAGAATATAGAATGAACCGAAGACAATCCCCATCCAGATCAACTCATAGCTGAGGAAGCGTGCCAGGGTGATATAGCCAATCACCAGCGCAATCATAATCGCCACGCCAATCAGCGTCAGCGCCATCTGGATCAGACCGACCAGAGTGGATTTGACTTCCGGCTGATTGCCTTCCTGGATCATACGGCGACGCACACGGTTGGTGCGCATGCTGATCGACAGTGCCGTGGCACCAATCAGCAGTGCGGTCAAACCGTTGGCAAAGATGGTAGTGCCGACGCTGGTACTGGCGCTGCTATTAAAGATTTCCACCGTCTGGAAGATAAACACCAGCGCAGCGGTGAGCGGCGGGAAGGGTTTTAACGCCAGCGCCACTTCATTCGAGATATTCGGCAAACGCCACGACGGGCGGCGGGTGGAGAGGAAAGCACGCCCCAGTCCGGCAATCAGCCCACAGAGCACACTCAGCCCGACCAGCTTATCCGCGAAGTCCCGCACTTCGTCCACCACTTCATCGTGACGGGTAAAGGCCAGGTCGAGGAAGTTAAAGGCCAGCACCACCGCTGCCAGAGTAGTGATCGCCGTTGCTGCCGCAAGGAAACTGCGGCGCAAACGCCCTTCCGGCAGATGGTGAATCCCCACCCAGGCCAGAAACTCTTCCAGATAGCGACGACCCAGGGTAGCGACCAGACCGGCGGCCAGCACCCAGACGATGGTGCCAAAGCGCCAGCCTGACTCCCAGGAGAGCGCCGCCGTGCCGGTCAGCTCATCGACAAAATCGCTGATTTTGGTGCTGTCGCCGCTTTGGGTGTTAAACAACGGCGCCCAAAAACGCGGGCCAAAAATGCTGCCTGCGTTGAGCGCCAGCTGGGTTTTCAACGCGTCACGACGCAGGTTGACGATCTGCGCGGAGAGGTTTATCGCCCCGGATTTGATCGCCTCGGCCTGTTTTATCTGGTCATCCATTTTGCCTTTCTGGTTTTCCAGCTTATTGCGCTTGCTGGTCACCTCGGCGGTCTCTTTCACGCCAGTGCTGGCTTCCGGGGCCGGGCCGAGCACCGCCAGCTGCGCCTGTAACTGCGCCCGCTGCGGGATAATGCTTTGCATCAGGGTGTCAGCATCACCGGACAATTCCAGCGCCAGATCGTTGAGCGCATTCAGTTTACTGTCGTTGGTTTCGCCGGAAACCTGCTGCTTTATCTTGTCCAGCACCTTCTGCATCTTTGGCAGTTCAACGGAGGCGTTGACTTTAGGGGGAGCATCATTTTGCTGAGTGTTGTCGTTATCCGCCGCCAGGACAAACTGGGGCGACAGTGCCACCAGCGCCAGCAGACAAACACGAAGAAAAGTTAACAAGCCAGACATGTGCAGGTTCCTGAGACTAAGGGCAGCGCCGGGCGGCGCCTGTCAATTTTCCGGCTAGTTTAAGCTTTTGACCTGGCCGGGACTATAGGATTCGTGATGGAAAAATGAGGTCGCTGCCATAAGAATATTCTATGACCTCACCCTCCTGGTGTTATGGCAAATTATCCAAAAACGCATGGAGCAAACAATGTCCCTTCCCTCTTCTGAGCCAGTCGTCCGTGACGCGACGGTTGCTGATATCGACGCGATTACCCGTATTTATGCCTGGCATGTGCTGCACGGCTGCGGTTCCTTTGAAGAAACGCCGCCTGATGCCACAGAGATGGCCGCCCGACATCAAAAAGTTTGTTCGTTCGATCTGCCCTGGCTGGTTGCTGAGATCGGTGGACAGGTGGTGGGCTACTGCTACGCCACACAATATCGTCCACGCCCAGCCTACCGTTTTACCGTTGAAGATTCTGTCTACATTGATGCGGAAATGGGGGGCCGGGGCATCGGCAGCGCCCTGCTGGACGCGCTGATCGTCCGCTGCCAGCAAGGCCCCTTCCGTCAGATGCTGGCGATTGTCGGCAACGGCGAGCGCAATGTCGGATCGCTCAATCTGCATAAAAAGATGGGATTTGAGGTCGTCGGTAATTTCCACGCCGTCGGTTTTAAACATGGCGAATGGCGCGATACGTTACTGATGCAACGGGCGTTATAAACGGGGCGACTGGAAAAAAGGTCGCCCCAACGGCGCAGATTATTCGACTGCGCTGTCATCAACGGCCTGGTTAGTGGCTACCTGTGAGGCTTTCTGCTTCTTATAACTCAGCGCCGCCGGAGGAACCGGCGAGATTTTTCCGGTTTCCATCCATTTACGCAGACGGTTGGCGTCCGCAAAGTGGGTGTATTTGCCAAAGGCATCCAGCACCACCAGTGAAACCGGACGCTTATTGATCACCGTGCGCATCACCAGGCAGTGCCCTGCCTCATCGGTATAACCCGTTTTCGTCAGCTGAATATTCCAGTCCGGGCGATACACCAGATGGTTGGTGTTACGGAACGGCAGCGTGTAATTCGGGTTACGGAACGTCGCCATATCTTCATGGGTGGTGCTGAGCTCACCCAGCAGCGGGTAACGTTTGGTGGCGATCAGCAGTTTGCTCAGATCGCGCGCCGTCGAGACGTTCTTGATCGACAGCCCGGTCGGCTCCACGTAATGCGTGTTGCTCATGCCCAGTGAACGCGCTTTGGCGTTCATGGCGCGAATAAAGGCATCATAGCCGCCCGGATAGTGATGCGCCAGGCTGGCCGCCGCGCGATTTTCCGAGGACATCAATGCCAGTAGCATCATGTTCTTACGGCTGATTTCACTGTTAAGACGCACGCGCGAATAGATGCCGCGCATTTCTGGCGTATGGCTGATATCGACCGTCAGCATTTCGTCCATCGGCAGATGGGCATCCAGCGTCACCATCACCGTCATCAGCTTGGTGATCGAGGCAATCGGACGGACCAAATCCGGGTGACTGGCGTAAATCACATTCTGGGTGGTCAGGTCGACAATCATTGCGCTGCCTGAGGCAATGTCAGGCTGGGCCGATGAAGCTTCTGCGGCTGGCGGATGAGTACGGGCCACGGCCTGATTCAGGATGGCCTGACCAGAAAACAGCATAACCACACTTAATAGAGACAAACGAATTTTTGCAGGCATTGTAAACTTAGCGGCTGATAATGAGGGTGTGGGGACCACACACCGCGTCCCGCAGCGTTGCGGGGGCTGGCGCAGGCATAATACGCCGGAAGTTAAGGATTATCCTACAGGATATTCGTTTCTGAGCGTTACCAAAACACCGCCGGTTTCCCGGCGGTATCAACGGTCAGAACATCTGATAGCCATAACCCCACATCAGCACGGTGATCGCCAGTAACACTTCAAATACCAGGATACCGATGGCGAGCGTGGAGCCGGATAAACGTAAGCTCTCTTCACGGTCAATATTAAGGAACAGCGGGATGCCGACGTACAGCAGATAGCCGGTATAAGCCAGCGCCAGTGCGCCAACCAGGACACAAAGCCACACCAGCGGATACAGTGCCACCAGCCCGCTGAGAAACAGCGGTGTTGCCACGTAACCGGCAAAAACCCGGCAGCTTGAGAGCGACGGGCGCTGCGGGTAGTCACGCGCCATCCACCAGACTACCCTTCCCATAACGGCCACACCCAGCAGGATCAGCGCATAGAACAGGATCGCCAGCGAGAACGCACTGAATAACGACAGAGGAATGGTACGTTCAATACCGATATCCCAGCCGATTTGTGTGGTGCCAACGAAGGCGCAGACCACCGGGATCAGCGCCATCAACAAAACGTGATGCATGTAATGATGCGAGAGCGTTTCATTCTCTTGCTTAATGTCGCGCATTTCCCGACCCGGGTGCGCAAGAAGTCCCCAGACATGATTCATATCTTCACTCCTCTGTACAACGGACCGCCAGCAGGCACAGTCTCGGGCGGCATCTCTTCAAGTATAAGCGGCCCTGACCTGTTTGTTTTTTATCCAGCAGGTGAATGCGTTAAGCGCTTCATTTTCCGTTAAAAATAAACCCTGACAGGGACCTTCCTGCTGCAACTTTTATCAAAAGGGTTAGACTTAGCCCTAAAAGCAACATGAGGAACGGGTTTAACAGATGGATGTGAATGCGCTGATTTCCCAGTATGGCTACTGGGCACTGTTTGTGGGTTGTCTGGCTGAAGGCGAGACATTTACGCTATTGGGCGGCGTCGCCGCACATGAAGGCCTGCTGCGCTATGGCTGGGTGGTGCTGGTAGCGATGTGCGGCGGTGTGCTGGGGGATACCGCGCTATTTTTCATTGGCCGCCGCTACGGTGAACCAATCCTCCAGCGTTTCAAAAAACACCAGCAACAGATTGAGCGGGCTAACCGTCTGATCCACCACCGCCCGGTGCTGTTTGTGATCGGCGTGCGCTTTATGTACGGATTGCGCATTGTCGGGCCGATTATTATCGGCGCCAGCCAGCTTTCCCCCCGTAAGTTCCTGCTGTTTAACGTGATTGGCGCCGCGCTGTGGGCGCTGATTTTTGTCTCGCTCGGCTATCTCGGCGGCCAGGTGATTGCGCCGTGGCTACATCAGCTTGATCATCATCTCAAGCACCTGTTCTGGCTGCTGCTGGCGGTGGCGCTGGTGTGGAGCGTTCGCCTGGCGGTGAAGCACCGGCGAAAGTAGTGGTCGACCCCTGAGGGATCCCCACAAAAATGAATGGCTGGCAGTCTGGCTTCAGGCCCGGGGCCAGTTTGAGCACGCCGGATCGGCAAAAGACGCATCCATGCGGGCCTCGGCACGCGACGTCCTGTCGCGTGACGTCCGGCTTACCTCAATCTGGCCCCATCCCCGCAGAACCGTTGCTCGCTGTGGGTTTTAAAACCGCCACGTCATAATGATCTCTGCGGATTGCTTTGTGTTTTGACCTGGGTTTGGGTTTTGACGTTGAGGCGGCATTCAGCAGCGCTGAGGAAGCGCAGTGAACCAGGACGAACCGCCAGGACGGCGGTGAGAGGGAGAGCCGGCACAGGGACGTGCCGTCACGACCGATCCGTCGGTGAACGGAGCTTGCGAAGGCATCCACGCAGTGGACGCAGCGCCTGCCGCAAAGCCCGGGTCCCCAGGGCGGCGGCGACTGGCCGCCTTGGGTCGCTCAGCCCGCGCAGCGGGAAAGCGAAACGCCCTTGACGTTGACCTGGCCCCCCGTGCAGACCAGCGTCACTGGTCGACCGGAACAGAATATCTACCACGGCTAATGCCGGTCTTGTTTTATGGGGATACCTCAGTGGTCGACCCTCTGTTTCGGTCGGCCATTGGCCCCTATTCCCACCACGGTAACTGTCGGAAAAAATCCGCGTAGGTGGGGGCACGCACCTGCTCCAGCACCTCCGCTAACTGCGCCAGCGGTGCATCCGACCAGTCAACACGCACATCAATATCGGCATAAGCACGGCGTTCCCACACCTTTAGCGCCGCAGAGCGAATCCCGCGCTCATCCCCTCCGGCCTGCTGTGCGGCATTGAGCGCCGCCAGCATTCGATCGGCCAGCGGCAGACGGTGCGCCTCTTTAAACGCAGCCTCCATCGCCGTCAGCACCTGTTCACTGACCAGCATATTGCCTGCCACCGCCAGCTGCGGCCCTGCCATGCTGCTGAACCAACGGCCGCACAGGCTGCCGCTCCAGTGCGCGGTAGCCCCGGCATTATCGATAATCAGCAGTTGCCGCCGCTCGCGTGCGTCATCTTCCTTCAGCAGCAGATGCAGAGTCTGTTCTGCCGTCAGTCCCTCCGCCAGCAATGCCAGCCCGCGACTGCCGTAAAGCGGATTGGTCAGCGCCTGCGTGGCAATGGCTCCGGTGCGGGTGCGGCCGTGGATCACCAGCGCCCCCACTGCCGGGCCGCCCGTGGCGGTGGCTGCCGCCAGTGCGCCGCTCTGTGGATCGCGTGCCACAATAGAAAAGGTCATTGCGCCCTCCTTCTGTCCGCCAGATCAAATTTATATGGATAAATTATTGCACTTAACGCTATTTATACGCATAAATAACAAACAGGACAAACTTTGTTCATCCGCACGTCACACTGTGCGCTAACCACTCTGCTTAACGAGGACCGACCATGTTCACATCGCTACGCACCGGGTTGCACTGTCTTTCCCTCTGCCTTGGCCTGCTGGCCCTGGCACCCCTGGCCTCGGCGGAATCGCCTCCCGGCGTGCTGATCATCGGCCAGGTGGCTGAACCGCAATCGCTCGATCCTCAGGTGGCGACGGCCGCTAACGATTCGCGCATCCTCGTCAATATTTACGACGGTCTGGTGCGTAATGCGCCGGGATCACTCTCTATTGAACCTGCGCTTGCCAGCCGTTGGGAAATCAGCCCGGACGGCCTGCGCTACACCTTCCATCTGCGTGAAGGCGTCACATTCCACGATGGCACGCCATTCAATGCCGACGCGGTGAAATTTACCTTTGAACGGATGCTGAACAAGCAGCATCCGTACTATCACACCGGTCCCTTCCCGCTAAGTTTCTTCTTCTCGTCCATTGATACCCTCACCACCCCGGATGCACAGACGGTGGTGTTTACACTGAAACAGCCCTTCGCTCCCCTGCTCTCCAACCTCGCCACCCCTGCCGGGCTGATTGTGTCTCCGGCGGCGGTAAAGAAGTATGACAAAGACGTGGGTCGCCATCCGGTGGGTACCGGGGCCTTTCGTTTTGGTGAGTGGCAGGCCAATCAGCGCGTGGTGCTGACCGCCAATAAAAACTACTGGGACGGCGCGCCGAAGCTGGAAGCCGCCGTGTTCCGTCCGATTACCGATGGCAACACCCGCACGGCTGAGATGCTCTCCGGCGGGATTGATGCGATGGTGGAAGTGCCGCCGGACACGGTGAAAACCTTCGCCGATAACCCACAGTTCCAGATGCACCAGGCGGTCGGCCCGCATGTCTGGTTCCTGTTGCTGAATACCAAAGAGAAACCCTTTAACGATAAGCGCGTGCGCCAGGCGGTGAACTACGCCGTCAATAAGCAGGCGCTGGTCGATAAGGTGTTGCAGGGTTCAGCCCAGGTCGCCGATGGCCCAATCCCGTCGGCGTTTGACTGGGCGACGAATACAGAGGTCAGCCCGTATCCTTACGATCCGGCGAAAGCCCGTGCGCTGCTAAAAGAAGCGGGCGCAGAAGGCGCTACGCTGAATTTCTACGTGACGGAAGGCGGGTCAGGAATGCTTGATCCGATCCCGATGGCGACCGCCATTCAGGCCGATCTGAAAGCCGTGGGCCTTAACGTCACCATTCAGACCTGGGAGTGGAACACCTACCTGGCCAAAGTGAATGCCGGGCTGACCCCGCAAACCCAGATGGCCGAGATGGCGTGGATGACCAATGACCCGGATACCCTGCCGTTCCTCACCCTGCGGCGCGATGCCTGGCCAGATAAGGGCGGGTTTAACTCCGGTTACTACAGCAATCCCGAGGTCGATAAGCTGCTGGATCAAGCCCGCAGCAGCAGCGACCAACAGACGCGTGGCGCACTGTATCGCCAGGTGCAGGCCCTCGTTCACGATGATGCGCCCTGGCTGTTTGTCGCCAACTGGAAGCAAAACGCGGTGACCACACGCCAGGTGCAGAACTTTGCCCTGCAACCCAACTTCAACCTGATCCTGCATCAGGTCAGCAAACCCTGACGGAGGCCGCCTGCCATGTGGAACTATTTACTGCGGCGATTGACTGGCATCATCCCGGTGATTATCGGCCTGTCGCTGATTGTCTTCCTGCTGATGGCGATGATCCCCGGCAACCCGGCCCAGGCGCTGCTTGGTGCCTTTGCCACGCCGGAAAATGTGGCTCGCGTCAGTGCGGAACTGGGGCTGGACAAGCCGCTCTGGCAACAATATTTCATCTGGGTCAACAACCTGCTGCACGGCGATTTTGGCCGCTCCTATGTGCTGAACCGCCCGGTGATCGATGAAGTGCTGGAGCGCCTGAGCGCCACCCTGTTACTGGGTGGCTGCGCACTGCTGCTGAGCGTGGTTCTCGGCCTGCTGGCGGGCGTGACCTCGGCGGTGCGCCAGTTTGGCTGGGGGGACAGGCTGATCACCCTGCTGGTGCTGATCGGCATTTCACTGCCCTCGTTCCTGATCGGCCTGCTGATGATCATGCTGTTTGCCGTCAGCCTGCGCTGGTTCCCGGCCTCGGGCATGTTCGCGATTTATGGCGGCGGCGATGCGCTGGACTTGTTGCATCATCTGACGCTGCCCGCTATCACGCTGGCGATTGTCGCCACCGGGGTCATCGCCCGCCTGACGCGCACCGCGATGCTGGAAGTGCTGCGCCAGGACTATATCCGCACCGCCCGCGCCAAGGGCGTCAGCGAGCGCCGGGTGATCTGGCGTCATGCCTTTCGCGTCGCGCTGGTGTCGGTGATCCCCGCCATCGGGATTCAGGCCGGTTTTGTGCTGGGCGGCGCGGTGTATATCGAAACCGTGTTCCAGTGGCCGGGCCTGGGGGCGATGCTGGTGAAGGCCGTTTCAACCCGCGACCTGCTGCTGGTGCAGGGGGGCGTACTGGTCGCTGCCATTGCTTACGTGCTGATTAATCTGCTGACCGACATCGTTCAGGCCTGCCTCGACCCGAGGGTAAAATCATGACGACATCCACTACCCTGCCCACGCGCCGCTCCGGCTGGTCGCTGTTACTGCACAATCGCCTCGCCGCGCTGGGATTACTGCTGCTGGTGATCACCTTAACGGCAGCCTTTATTGCCCCGCTGCTGCCGCTGCCGGACCCGGATGCCACCGACCTGCTGCAACGCCTTGCTCCGCCGCTGACGCCAGGCCACCTGCTGGGCACCGATGCACTGGGCCGCGATATGCTATCGCGCCTGCTGTGGGGCACGCGGGTTTCCGTTGCCGTAGGCCTGAGTGCCACCCTGCTGGCCGCGGTATGCGGCACGTTGATAGGTCTGATTGCCGGTTATGCCGCCGGGCGCACCGACGGCATCCTGATGCGGCTGATCGATATGATAATGGCCTTTCCCTATATCCTGCTGGCGCTGGCGATTGTCGCGGTGCTCGGGCCGGGGCTGCTGAATGCGCTGTATGCCATCGCGCTGGTCAATATTCCCTTCTTTGCGCGTAATGTGCGCGGCCTGACGCTCGGCCTGCGCGGGCGTGATTTTATTCAGGCGGCAAAGCTGTCGGGGAAAAACCCTACGCAGATCCTGTTAAGCGAAGTGCTGCCTAACGTACTGCCGCTGATCGTGGTGACGCTCTCCACCACCATCGGCTGGATGATCCTGGAAACCGCCGGACTCTCCTTCCTCGGCCTCGGCACGCAGCCACCGAATGCCGACTTAGGATCAATGCTCGGTCAGGGGCGCAACCAGCTGTTTATCGCACCCCATGTTGCCTTAGTGCCGGGCGTGATGATCTTCCTGCTGGTGATCGGCTTTAACCTGTTGGGCGATGGCGTGCGTGACCTGCTGGACCCGCGCCTGAAGTCCGGCGCCCTGCTGCGCTCACAGGCGATGACCACGGTGGATCGCGCGGCGGTCGCCCCGCGTGCTCATCCTGAAGCGCTGCTGGAAGTGGTGGATTTACAGGTGGCGTTCAGCCGTGGCAACCATCGGGTGCCCACGGTCAAAGGCGTCAGCTTCCATCTGCAGGCAGGTGAATGCCTGGGCCTGATTGGCGAAAGCGGCTCGGGTAAAAGCGTCAGCGCACTGGCGATTATGGGCCTGGTGGCTTCGCCGCCCGGCGTCATTACCGGCGGCAGCGTGTGGCTGGAGAATGAGGAGCTGCTGTCCCTCACGGCAACACAGATACAGCAGCGGCGCGGCGTACGCGTTGCCTATATCTTCCAGGATCCGCTGACGTCGCTGCATCCGCAGATGCGCATCGGCCAGCAACTGGTCGAGGCCATTCAGTGCCACCAGCCGCTGAACGCCGCCGCCGCGCGCGCCAAAGCCATTACGCTGCTGGAAGATACCGGCATTCAGCAGGCGGCAGAACGCTTTGATGCGTGGCCCCATCAGCTTTCCGGTGGGCAGCGTCAGCGCGTGGGGATTGCCATCGCGCTGGCCAACGATCCGCAGGTGATTATTGCCGATGAACCCACAACGGCGCTGGATGTAACGGTGCAGGCGCGTATCCTCGCCCTGCTGAACGAGCTGCGCCAAAAACGCGGGCTGGCGCTGCTGTTTATTACGCATGATTTTGCCGTGGTCAGTGAGATGTGTGACCGCGTGGCGGTGATGCGCCAGGGCGAGATCGTGGAAAGCGGGATCACCGCCACGGTATTACAGGCCCCCCAACACGACTACACCCGACGACTGATTGCCAGCGTGCCGCAGCGCGGTCAGGGCCGCGCCTTCCTGCAACAAATCCGCCAGCTGCAACAGCAGGAGACCTCTTCATGAAGAACGTGATTGAAGTGAAAAATCTGAAAAAAACCTATCCGGGTCAGGGAGGCTGGTGGCGGCGCAGCGGCGACGTTGACGCGGTGAAAGGCATCAGTTTTGCACTCGGCCAGGGGGAAACTCTGGCCGTGGTCGGCGAAAGCGGCAGTGGAAAAAGCACCCTCGCGCGTATTCTGGTCGGGCTGGAATCCCCCACGTCGGGCAGTCTGACAATACAGGGGGAAGAGGCCAGCCTGCTGGCACAGCGTGGCGTGCAGGCCTTGGGCAAAACGATTCAGTATGTGTTTCAGGACCCGGTGGCGTCACTCAATCCGCGTAAAACCATTCGCCAGATCCTCAGCGTGCCGCTGCGGCGGCTGTGTGGCTACGCTGCCCGCGACTGTCTGCCGCGTATGCAACAGCTGCTGGCATCGGTCAATATGCCCTTTGACGCCCTGAACTGTTATCCCCATGAGTTTTCCGGCGGCCAGGCGCAGCGGCTGGCGATTGCCCGTGCGCTGGCGGCCGAGGCACAGATTCTGGTGCTGGATGAGCCTGTCTCAGCGCTTGACGTCTCAGTGCAGGCACAGGTTCTGCTGCTGCTTGAGGACCTTAAACAGGAGCTGAGTCTCTCTTATCTGTTTATCAGCCACGATCTGGCGGTGGTGGAGTCGATTGCAGACCGCGTTGCGGTGATGAATTCTGGTACTATCGTTGAATGCGCCGCCACGCAGACGTTGTTCAGTGCGCCAGAGCACGAATACAGCCGTCAACTGCTGGCAAGCGCACCGACATGGCAGGCTACATCGCCCATCGTTCAGCCCACTCTCTGACACACAGGTGACCATGTCTTCAGTATCAACGCCCCCCGAGGCGGTAAAACGTAAACGCACCGACACCATCATTGATGCTATCAAGCAGAGCATTGTGGATGACAACCTGCTGCCCGGCGACCGCCTGCCGCAGGAGAAAGATCTGATGGTGCGATTTTCCGCCGGTAAAAGTACGGTACGTGAAGCACTGAAAGCGCTGGAAGCACAAGGTCTGATCCGCACACGTACCGGGCCAGGCGGCGGCGCATTTATCGACTCGATGCCGGAAAACCGTGCCATGAGCCTGCTGTCGAATTACCTGTTTACCCGCGAACTGAGCATCAGCCATATCTATGCGCTGCGCAAAACGCTGGAACCGCAGGTGGCAGCCAGCGCCATCGGCCAGATTGATGAGGCGGGTTTTCAGCAGTTGCATCAGTTGATTCGCATCTACGACCACCCGCCAGCCAGTGAAGAGGAGCGCTGGGAACAGCGCATGGCCGAGCTGGATTTTCACAGTCTGGTGGCCAGCTATTCGACCAATCCGCTGCTGGCCTTTTTCTGTCGTTTTCTGCAACGTCTGCTGAAAGATCTGGCGGTGTGCAAAGATATTTATCAGCAGCCGCAGCCCGTTGATCGCCGCCAGGGCATCGAATATCAATATCAGCTGATTGATGCGCTGCGCCGTGAGGATGCCAGCGGCGTGGAACGCATCATGCGCGACCATATGCAGCATGCCGAGCAGGCGATGCTGTCATTGCAGGCGACGCTGGAAGAGCGTTTTTTACGGGATGATAGTTGAGTTTTTGACTGACGCCAGCCGGAACATGCATCTTTGCTGCCCGCTCATTCTGATACGTCGAGTGCCAGCCGCGTGCTGGACGCACAGATGAAGCACACGTTGAATTTGAGAAGCTGCTAAATTACGCCCATCGCCTCGGCTGTACGCGGAGGAGAGTGACCGTCGCGGGTCACGCGTTGGGCAATACGCGCCAGGCGCTTACCCATCTGCCGCTGATCAGCACCGCGTTTTTCCCCGACCGGACGCTAAGTGGGAAAGATCCACTCTGGCCCCCCTGAAAACAGGAGGATGCATCGCTAAAATGGTCGGATTGCAGACAATTTATCGTAAAGATAGTTCAACAGGGAAAATCCTGGTTTCATCCGGGACCATAATGCACATATAATGTGCAGCCGGTCACAGTTGGCCAGTATTGGGTCGTTTATCAACAGTCTACATGGCGCTACACCTGAAATTACTATGAAAAAGAACATCCGTGCGTTAGTCACCTTGATTCTGGCCGCTGCGGCTTTCAGCCACTCAGCCTTCGCTGTGGTTTACCCTCTTCCGGCCGCCAACAGCCGCCTGACCGGGGAAAATCTGGAAATTACCATCCCGGAAGACAGCAAACTTCCGCTGGAAGCTTTCGCTGCTCAGTACCAGATGGGTCTGAGCAACGTTATGGAAGCGAACCCAGGCGTGGACGTTTATCTGCCGAAAGCGGGCAGCAAACTGATCATTCCTCAGCAGTTGCTCCTGCCTGACGCGCCGCGTGAAGGCATTGTGATCAACAGTGCGGAAATGCGCCTGTATTACTACCCGAAAGGCAGTAAAACGGTGGTTGTGCTGCCGATCGGCATCGGTGAACTGGGCCGTGATACACCGGTTAACTGGACGACTACCGTTCAGCGCAAAAAAGATGGCCCGACCTGGACCCCAACCAAGAAGATGCATGAAGAGTACGCCGCACGCGGTGAATCTATGCCTGCGGTCTTCCCGGCTGGCCCGGATAACCCGATGGGTCTGTATGCGCTGTACATCGGCCGTCTGTATGCCATCCACGGCACCAATGCCAACTTTGGTATCGGCCTGCGCGTGAGTCACGGCTGTGTGCGTCTGCGTGCTGACGATATCAAATGGCTGTTCAAAAATGTGCCAGTGGGGACACGCGTTCAGTTCATCGACCAGCCGATCAAAGCATCGGTAGAGCCGGATGGTTCGCGCTACGTGGAAATCCACAACCCACTGTCGCAGACCGAAGAGCAGTTTGCTTCACGCGAGCCGGTTCCATTGACACTGACCAACGCGGTGAACAAAGTGGTTTCAGACGCCAGCGTTAACACCACTGCGATGGAAGACGCGCTGAAAACCCGTTCTGGTATGCCAACCAAAGTGAACGGCGCAGCGGATAGCCAGCCTTCAGCTCCGGTAGTGGTGCCTCAGCAGGCAGCTGCTCCGCTGGCAGAACCCGCAGCTGTTGCTGCCCAGAGTGCAGAAGCACCGGCGACAACGGAAGCCCCTGCCGCCGCTGAAGCACCAGCGACAACGGAAGCCCCTGCCGCTGCTGAAGCACCGGCAACAACGGAAGCACCCGCAGCGACCGATGCGCCAGCGCAGGCAGTTCCCGCTCTGACTCAGCCAGGCCCGATCTACAACACGCCGAAATCTTAATTTCGCGCTGTCGATCAAAAACCCCGTACCGATAAGGTGCGGGGTTTTTTATTGGTGCAGAATAACGCCTCAGGGCTTATCACGCCGCCGCAACACCAGCCAGGCCGCAACGCAGGTGAACAGGGTCACCAGCATCACCAGCAGAAAGAAGCCGTGGGGATTATTGGCCAGCGGCACCCCGCCCACATTCATCCCGAAGAACCCCGCCACCAGATTGATCGGCAGGGCCAGCACGGTGATCAGCGTCAGGGTAAATAAGGTGCGGTTGCTCTGCTCCAGCTGCTGCGCGGCAATCTCTTCCTGCAACAGCCGAATACGTTCAGTCAGCCCATTCAGGTCGTTGAGCACCACGGTAAACTCTTCAGTAAACTGACGCAGATCCTGCACCACATGATGATGCAACCAGCCCGGCGGCCGATTGATCAGGCGAAACAGTGCCGCCGGTTCCGGTGCCAGCAGACGCTGAAAGCGCAGTAACGTTCGCCGCAGACGCCCCAGCTCACCACGATTACTTTTTATATGCTGGCCAAGCAGGCGCTCTTCTATCTGATCCACATACTGATTCGACTGTCGCACTATCAGCGCCAGCACCTCTTCCTGTTCCGCCAGTAACTGGGCCAGCAGCCCGGTCGACGAGCGCAGTTCCAGCTGGTCCAGCTTGCCGACTAATCGCTCAACCAGCCGCAGCGGTTTAAAGCGGGCGCTAACCACCAGTCCATCGCGGCACCAGATCCACAGCGTGGCGCTTTCGTCGCTGGTTTCCCGCGCATTGAAGGTGACATCGTTCAGTACCGCCATCAGCGCATCGTTCTGTCGTTCGATACGGGTACTGTGCGAGCCTTGCTGGATTTCGTCGAAGAAGTCTTCATCGACGCCAAAATGGGTTTTCAGCCAGCGGGCGGCGGCGGCATGGTTAAGGTTAACGTGCAGCCAGAGAAAGCTGCCCTCAACGGCACCACGGGTCCAGGCCTCGCAAGATTGCTGGACGGTCAGACTTTCGGGTGCCTGATCCTGAACAAAGCGATAGCCATAAATCAGGCCGGAAACATCATCACTAAAATCCGGTTTTTGCCGCAGTAACGGCAGGTGTTGCGTCATCGTTTTATCCGGTCCGGGCGCGTTATGGCGATAGTCCTATCCTGCCGTATGCAGATGACAGTTTTGTTACCGCGGTGACAGTTCGCGCAGAAATCCCTCTCGGATGTCATTTTCCTGTCACACAGAGTGCGTATTACCAGAGGATAAATTGATGAACCTGCCTTAATGGCGATTTTCACCACCTGACCGGGAGAATAACGTATGGCGATGCAAGGTAATGATTTCTCTGCTGAGAATATTCACCATCGTCTGCTACAGGAATTTTACGACAGCTACGACGAAGAGCTGGAAATGGAGCTGGACGATCTGCGTTTCGGTGATGACAGCAAAATGGAAGAAGGCGAGAAAGCCTGGCGTAAACACTATTTCCGCGAGCTGCTGAGGCTGCAAGGCGAACTGGTGAAGATGCAGGACTGGGTGATGCGCACCGGGCACCGCATGGTGATTATCTTTGAAGGCCGTGATGCCGCAGGCAAAGGTGGGGTGATCAAACGTATTACGCAGCGTCTGAACCCCCGCACCTGCCGCGTCGCTGCCCTGCCTGCCCCCAACGACCGTGAACGGACGCAATGGTACTTTCAGCGCTATATTGCGCACCTGCCTGCGGCGGGTGAAATGGTGCTGTTCGACCGCAGCTGGTACAACCGCGCAGGCGTTGAGCGGGTGATGGGTTTTTGTAATGAACAGGAAGTGGAAGAGTTTTTCCGCAGCGTACCGGAGTTCGAAAAGATGCTGACGCGCAGCGGCATTCAGATCGTTAAATACTGGTTCTCGATCACCGATGAAGAGCAGGAACTGCGTTTTCTCAGCCGCATTCACGATCCGCTGAAGCAGTGGAAGCTCAGCCCGATGGATCTGGAGAGCCGCCGCCGCTGGGAAGATTACACCGAAGCCAAAGAGATTATGCTGTCGCGCACCCACATTGATGAAGCACCGTGGTGGGTGGTCCAGGGCGTGGATAAGAAGAAGGCGCGCCTGAACTGCATCAGCCATCTGCTGCGCCAGGTGCCATATGAAGACAGCGCCTTAAAACCGATTACCCTGCCCAGCCGCGAGCGCAATGAGGATTATCACCGCACGCCGGTGCCGGACGATATGATCGTACCGGAAGTGTACTAAGGCAAGCGGGGTGACGCGGTGTTGCCCCTACCCCCTAAAATCATCATGATCATCACCGCCAGCAGCCCACCTGCCTTAGCCAGCGTATTTATTACCTTATTACCCCTGAAGGAATAACAATTATCGGTATTGATCAGAGTCGCTTGCCCGATCATCTGCGGAAAAGAGCTGAGACGTTTACTGATCAATAATCGCCACGCTGTCTATCACCCGCGCAATATCTCCCGAGGTCTGCTGCACGCGCACCTGCATAAACAACGGCGAGGCTTCGTCGTACTCTTTTCGCAGATACCCCAGCCACTGTTTGATGCGCGCCACGTGATACAGGCCGGTATCGCCCTGCTTCTCCAGACGCACATACTTTTTCAGCAGCTGCACGACCTGCGGCCACGGCATCCGCGCTTCGTTGTACTTGATCACCCGGCTGAGGTTGGGCACATTCAGCGCGCCACGCCCGATCATTACGGCATCGCATCCCGTTGCCTGCATGCAATCCTGCGCACTCTGCCAGTCCCAGATTTCACCGTTGGCAATCACCGGGATCGACAGCCGCTGACGGATCTCGCCAATCGCCGCCCAGTTGATCGCCTCGGCGCGGTAGCCGTCCTCTTTGGTGCGGCCATGCACCGCCAGCTCCGTGGCACCCGCCTGCTGCACCGCATCGGCAATCTCAAACTGCCGCGCACCGGAATCCCAGCCCAGACGGATTTTCACCGTAACGGGAAGGTGAGCAGGCACGGCGGCGCGCATCGCCTTCGCCCCCTGATAAATCAGTTCGGGATCTTTTAATAACGTTGCTCCGCCGCCACTGCCGTTCACCGTTTTGGATGGGCAGCCGCAGTTGAGATCCACGCCCCAGGAACCGAGTTCCACGGCACGGGCGGCATTCTCAGCCAGCCATTGCGGATACTGCCCCAGCAGTTGAATACGCACACGCGTGCCTGACGGCGTGCGGCTGTCATGATCGAGTTCGGGGCTGAGGCGTTGGAAGCATTTCGCTGGCAGCAGTGTATCCACTACGCGAAGAAATTCGGTAATACAGAGATCGTAGTCGTTGACGTCGGTCAGCAGTTCACGCACCAGCGAATCGAGAACGCCTTCCATCGGGGCAAGTAATACGCGCATGGTAAACCTGTGGGATAGATGAGCAAAGGGGGAAGCGGGCGCTTCCCCCCAGATTAATTAGCCGTTGTTCGACGGGGTAGAACGACGTGGACGGGTTTTGTTGACGCGTGGTGCGCCACCGTTACCGCCTTCAGGGCGGGCGCCGCGTGGGGCTCCTGCACTGCTGCCGTTCGCATTACCCTGACGACGTTCGCCGCCATTACCGCCGCCGTTACCGGTACGGCTGCCACTGGCACTGCGATCGCCACCGCTGTTGCTGCGCTGACCCTGGCCAGGTGCGCCACGACCGCGTCCACCGCCGCCACCGGCTCCGCCACGCTGCTGCTGGCGACCGTTGATGATCGGTTCTGCTTTGATGCTTGGGTCTGGCTCGTAGCCGTCAATCGCCATACGCGGGATTTCACGCTTCAGTACGCGCTCAATATCACGCAGCAGCTTCAGCTCATCCACGCAGACCAGTGACAACGCTTCACCCACCGCGGCCGCACGACCGGTACGACCGATACGGTGTACATAGTCTTCCGGCACGTTTGGCAGTTCGTAGTTCACGACGTGTGGCAGCTCTTCGATGTCGATACCACGGGCAGCGATATCCGTTGCCACCAGCACGCGAATTTTGCCGTCTTTAAAGTCGCTCAGTGCGCGAGTACGTGCGCCCTGGCTCTTGTTACCGTGGATCGCAGCAGACATGATGCCGTCTTTATTCAGCTGCTCAGCCAGATGGTTAGCACCGTGCTTGGTACGGGTAAACACCAGCACCTGCTGCCAGTTGTCACGACCGATCAGGAACGATAACAGCTCGCGCTTACGTTTCTTATCAACCATATGCACATGCTGCGTCACCTGCTCAGAAGCGGTGTTGCGGCGCGCCACGGAAACCTGTTCCGGGTTGTGCAGCAGTTTTTCTGCCAGGGTTTTAATCTCATCAGAGAAGGTGGCAGAGAACAGCAGGTTCTGACGTTTTGCAGGCAGTTTTGCCAGCACGCGACGGATGTCGTGGATGAAGCCCATATCCAGCATACGGTCCGCTTCGTCCAGCACCAGGATTTCTACCTGAGACAGGTCAAGCGCGTTCTGGTGTTCAAGATCCAGCAGACGACCCGGGGTCGCTACCAGCACATCCACACCACCGCGCAGTTTCATCATCTGCGGGTTAATGCTCACGCCGCCGAAGACCACCAGCGAACGCATATCCAGATATTTACTGTATTCCTGCACGTTTTCGCCCACCTGAGCCGCCAGTTCGCGGGTCGGGGTCAAAATCAGTGCGCGCACCGGGCGACGGCCTTTAGGGTGCGGATTGTTGCTGCTTAACAGTTGCAGCAGTGGCAAGGTGAAACCCGCCGTTTTACCAGTACCGGTCTGTGCGCTGGCCATCAGGTCGCGGCCCGCAAGGACTACCGGGATAGCCTGGCGCTGAATAGGCGTCGGCTCGTTATAGCCCTGTTCTGCAACAGCGCGCAAAATATCGGCGTTAAGGCCGAGAGAATCAAATGACATAAAGTTGACTGACTCCGGATCCGCCCTGACCGCATAGCGGTGTAGTTTCCAGGGGGAGAGTTGACACCAGGAACATTCCTGACGCTTGAATGAGAGCACAAACCACGGTGCGTAAGCCGGGCATTATAACAGATCCCTACGCTCTACAGGGAGTTATTCTTAACGTGTTATCCGAAAATGCGCTACAGGCTGTAACAGGGGGACATCGCGGCATAGAGGGTTATCACAGGGCGGCGGAGGTGACATTAATGAGAGGCAATAAAACAAACGGGCCACCGAAGTGGCCCGTTGGGGTTTAGCGTGGGCGCTGACTCGGTTGCACACGCTCTTTCACCAGCAGGGAAACCAGCGCAGGGCCGGCTAGCATGACGATGCCTGCGGCACACAGCAGCAGGTTATTATGGATGACCCGTGACAGCACCAGCAGCACCAGCATCGCAGCACCAAAATAGTAGGTGGTGGTCACGTCTTCCAGGAAATCGCCAATGCGCCGCAAACGCGGCAAACGCTGGGTCAGTAACATCGCGGCAAACACGCTGACATACATCGCCAGTAAAATCGTGCTGACCTGTAGCAGGGCCTGATGTTTCCACCCCCACACCAGGGCTGCAATCAGCAGCAGGTGCAGTGCGATATGTACGCAGTTTTGTCCGGTGACAATCTGAATACGATTAGACCATTTCATGCTCTTCTCCTGGCAACCTCCGTCAAAGGTTACCCAGCGGGTTACTGACACAGGTCAGTAACGAATTTCCTCAGACTAACGTAGTTTTCGGATTATGCTGCAAATTAACGCACATCCCGCCACACTTTTGTGACAAAGACTACACTTTACCCTTCATAAATTATGAAGGCAGCGTCATCAGTATGTCACAAAAAGCGCAAGGATTTTCATTTAAAGTCCTGACGATCAACACACACATGGGTTTTAACGCCTTTAACCGTCGCTTTATTTTGCCTGAACTGCGCGATGCTATTCGCGACACCGGGGCTGATATTGTGCTGTTACAGGAAGTGATGGGCAGCCATGCATTGCATCAGTTACGCGTCGCTGACTGGCCTGAAACCCCTCATTACGAATTTCTGGCGGATACCATGTGGGAAGATTTTGCCTATGGGCGCAACGCGGTCTATCCAGAGGGGCATCACGGCAACGCCGTGCTGTCACGTCTGCCGATCGTCGATTATCAAAACCGGGATATCTCCGTTGAGGGCACGGAAAAACGCGGCATTTTGCATTGCCAGATTCAGGTGCCGGACTCCCCTGTTACGCTGCATATTCTCTGCGTACACCTTGGCCTGCGCGAGGCACATCGTAGGGCGCAGCTGCGGATGATGTGTCAGTGGGTCAATGAACTGCCGCCGGAAGCGCCGGTGGTGATCGCGGGCGATTTTAATGACTGGCGCCAGCGGGCGAATGCCATTCTGCAGCGTGAGGCAGGGATGAAAGAGGTGTTCAGCCGCAAAAATGGCCGTCCGGCACGCACCTTCCCTGCGCGCTTTCCTCTGCTGCGCCTTGACCGTATCTATGTGCGCAATGTGAGAATCAGTCATCCGCAAACTCTCCCGTTACGCCCGTGGTCACAACTCTCCGATCATGCCCCGCTTGCCGTGGAGATCCACCTATGAACCTGAACTGGCGAGAAGGCAACCAGATTACGCTACTGGAGAACGGTGAAGAATTTTTCCCGCGAGTCTTTGGAGCGATCCGCCGCGCACAACACAGCCTGCTGCTGGAGACGTTTATCCTGTTTGAGGATGAGGTCGGCAACGCCCTGCATAAGGCGCTGCTGGCGGCCGCGCAGCGCGGGGTGAAAATTGAAATGACGGTGGATGGTTATGGTTCGCCGGATCTGTCTGATGAGTTTGTTCACAGCCTGACGTCGCTGGGGGTACGTTTTCTCTATTACGATCCGCGTCCGCTGGTGCTGGGGATGCGCACCAACCTGTTTCGCCGCCTGCATCGTAAAATCGTGGTCGTCGATGGCGTGATCGCTTTCGTCGGTGGCATCAATTATTCCGCAGATCACAATGCCAGTTTTGGCCCGCAGGCCAAGCAGGATTATGCCGTTGAGGTGAAAGGCCCGATTGTTGACGATATTGCGCATTATGTGCAGCAGGAGATTGGCAGCGAACAAAAATCGCACCGCTGGTGGGGCCGCCGCGCTCATCGCCCGGCGCACAATGCCACGCCGGGGGATGCCCAGGCGCTGCTGGTTTATCGTGATAATCATCAGCATCGCGACGATATCGAGCAGCATTATATCAAGATGCTGAAAAGCGCCAGACAGGATGTGATCATCGCCAATGCCTATTTCTTTCCCGGCTATCGTCTGCTGCGTGAGATGCGTCAGGCTGCCAGGCGCGGGGTGCGCGTGCGTCTTATCGTGCAGGGCAAACCGGATATGCCGATTGTTAAAGTGGGCGCCGAGCTGCTGTACAACTATCTGGTGGAGGGCGGCGTGGAAGTGTATGAGTATCGCCGTCGTCCGCTGCATGCCAAAATTGCCGTGCAGGACGGTCAGTGGGCAACGGTCGGGTCCAGCAACCTCGATCCGTTGAGTCTGTCGCTGAATCTGGAAGCCAATCTGATGATCCACGATCGTGGGTTTAATCAGCAGGTGCGCGATAACCTGGAGGGCTTGCTGTCAGCCGACTGCCAGCGCGTGCAGGAAAGCCAGCTACCGCCACGCAGCTGGTGGCAGCTCAGTAAAAACGTGGTGGTGTTCCACTTTCTTCGCCACTTCCCGGCGATTGCGGGCTGGCTGCCTGCCCATACGCCGAAACTGGCTCAGGTGCCTGCACCGGTTCAGCCGGAGATGGAAACTCAGGATCGCGTTGAACCCGAAAAAGAGGGAGCGAAACCCTGATGGCAACTTCCTCTTTACTCTGGAAACGGTCGCGAAAAGTCCTCACCTGGCTGTTTTTTATCGCAGTGATTGCGCTGCTGGTGGTCTATGCCCGCCAGGTCAACTGGCACGACGTCTGGGATGTGGTGGTCAACTATAACCGGCTGGCGATTTTTGGCTCCGTGGCGCTGGTGGTGGTCAGTTACCTGACTTACGGTCTGTATGACCTGATCGGCCGCGCTTACTGCGGGCATAAACTGGAAAAACGCCAGGTGATGCTGGTGTCATTTATCTGTTACGCCTTTAACCTGACGCTCAGTACCTGGGTGGGCGGCGTAGCCATGCGCTATCGCCTCTACTCACGGCTGGGGCTGGACGGCAGCACCATTACGCGCATCTTCTCACTGAGCATCGCAACGAACTGGCTGGGTTATGTGCTGGTGGCTGGCGTGGTGTTCAGCGCCGGCATGGTCAGCGTGCCAGGCGGCTGGTTTATCGGTGCCGGGACCCTGCGTATTACGGGCATCGCCCTGCTGGCATTTGTGGTGGTTTATCTGGCGCTGTGCGCATTCTCGAAAAAACGCCGCTGGACGCTCAAAGGGCAGACGCTGGCACTGCCGTCACTGCGAATGGCGCTGATTCAGTTTGTGGTATCCAGTGCCAACTGGCTGGTGATGGGCGCCATTATCTGGCTGTTGCTGATGCAGAAAGTGGATTTCCCGCAGGTGCTGGGCGTACTGCTGATCAGCAGCATTGCCGGGGTAATCATTCATATTCCGGCCGGAATTGGCGTGCTGGAGGCGGTGTTTCTGGCGCTGTTGAGCGGGGAACCGATTTCACATGGCGCGATCATCGCCGCGCTGCTGGCCTATCGGGTGCTCTATTTTATTGCCCCGTTGCTGCTGGCGCTGGTGTTGTATTTGTGGCTGGAAGGGCGGGCGAAATCACTGCGGGCAAAGAATCTGGCGGGATGAGGTTTTCCGGATAACCCAGGGGCGGACCCGTTTTACCGGTCCGCCCACTTTGTTGCCCGGTTAACGGCGGTTGCCGAAAATCCGCAGCAGCATCAGGAACAGGTTAATAAAGTCGAGATACAGCGTCAGCGCGCCCATAATGGAGAAGCGGCGCAGGTTCTCTTTATCATCAACGTCAATCCCTTCACCGATGTTTTTCAGCTTCTGGGTGTCATACGCCGTGAGACCAACAAACACCACCACCCCAATGTAGGTCACTGCCCACATCAGCGCGGTGCTCTTCAGCCAGATATTCACCAGCGATGCCAGTACGATGCCGATCAGTGCCATAAACAGCATGCTGCCCATTCCGCTCAGATCGCGTTTCGTGGTGTAGCCCCACAGACTCATGGCACCAAACATCCCGCCGGTAACCAGGAAGGTGCTGGCAATGGAGGAGTAGGTATACACCAGGAAGATACTGGCCATCGTCAGTCCGGTCAGCGCCGAATAGAGCATAAACAGCCCGGTGGCAACGGTGCCGCTGAGTTTATGCACCATCCCCGACAGCACAAACACCAGCCCCAGCTGCACGATAATCAAGCCAAAGAAAGTGATACGGTTGGCAAACACCAGTTCCATCACCTGCGGCGTATTGGCCGCATACCAGGAGATAAAGGCGGTTAACAGCAGTCCACAGGTCATCCAGCCGTAAACCTGTGCCATATACACAGACAGGCCGGTGCTGGCACGCTGTACGATTGAATCACTGGAACGTGGATATCGGTCCATGATGCTCCCCTTAAGAGGTGAATTAAATGACGGTTGTCCGGCCCTAAGTCTGGCACAGAGCGGGTCACTTCCGCCACCCTGCAACCGTGCTCTTTTTGCCCGATTGATTGCCCGTTGAACTTATTACAGGGTGAGAGAATAAGCGGATAAAGATTGTGCTGCTTCTGCCGATAGATCGCTCACAGGGAAATTTAGTTACAGGAAGTCACATAGCGTTCACATTACTGCCACATCGGGGGAAGTCACATGCAAAGTCAGTCGGTTCCAAAAAAGAAAATGAGCACCCGTACACTGATGTTGCTGACCGGGGTGCTGACGATTACCCTCGGTTTCAGCGTGACCATTGGCCTGCTCAGCTGGCAGTCCAGCCAGCAGCAAAGAAAACTGGCAGAGGAATATCTCGGTCAGATCGCCCAGAGCCAGGCACTGGGGATACAGAATGAACTGGATTATGCCCGTACTGTTGCCACCTCTATGGGTCAGAGCCTGGTCGCCCTGCGCGCCTCCGGCATCAGCGATCGTGCTGTTGCAGAGCAGCAGATGATCTACTCCCTGAAACTTAACCCAAACTACCTGTCGATGTCGGTGGTGTTTGAACCCGATGCTTTTGACGGGCGCGATGCCGAGTTCGCCAGCCAGCCAGACTCACCGCCCGGCGGGCGTTTTGCCCGTTTTGTTGACCGTGACCAGGCCGGAAACTATAAATCGCACTTGATGGGATCCTTCCTGACACCCGGACAGGGTGAATATTATCTGGTGCCGCGCAAACTTGAGCGCGACACCCTGACCGAACCCTACAGCTACGCCTACAACGGCATCCCTACCCTGCTCACCTCGGTTTCTGCGGTGATTATCGATGACGGTAAATTAAAAGCGATTACCACCTCTGATATCTCTCTCGCCTCGCTGCAAGAGCGTGTCAGCAAAATCAAACCCTGGGAAGGCAGCGGCTATGCCATGCTGATTTCCACCGCCGGTAAAGTGGTTTCCAGCCCCAACAAAGCGGATGCCGGAAAGCAGTACAAAGGCGAAACGGACGGGTTTACCACCAAAATGATCGAACGTTTTGACCCGGTACTGGGCGAAAAGGTGCTGCAAACCTGGCGTCCGGTGACTATCGGTAACAGCAAAGCCTCCTGGTATCTCAGCGTGGTCGCTCCGGTTGATCTGGTGATGGCTGCCGCTAACCGCCAGCTGATGTACGCACTGGCGATGATGCTGATCAGTATTTTTGTGGTGTGCGGTGTGCTGGGCCTGATCTTCAGCCGCAAAGTAGCAACGCCTATCGGCGGTGAACCCCGTCAGGCGGCCGATATCGCCCTGGCCGTGTCGGAAGGCGATCTCAGCGCCAACATCCCGGTAAAAGAGAACGATCAGCAAAGTATCTTCTTCGCCATGCAGACCATGCAGCATCAGCTGCGCAATATGGTCGGTGAGATTATCTCGGCCAGCGATTCCGTGCGCCAGGGTGCAGAAGAGATTGCCAGCGGCAACCTTGATCTCGCCTCCCGTACCGAACAGCAGGCGGCTGCGCTGGAAGAGACAGCGGCCAGCATGGAACAGTTAACGGCAACGGTAAAACACAACGCCGATAACGCCCATCAGGCCACGGCACTGACCGAAAATGCCACGGATATTGCCCAACGCGGTGAGCATCTGGTGTCGCAGGTGGTGCAGATCATGCAACAGATCGATGAAAGCTCGCAGAAAATCGGTGCCATCACCAGCATTATCAACAGCATTGCCTTCCAGACCAATATCCTGGCGCTGAACGCGGCGGTTGAAGCCGCACGTGCCGGGGAACAGGGGCGTGGTTTTGCCGTCGTTGCGGCAGAAGTACGCAGTCTGGCCCAGCGCAGTGCCAACGCAGTGAAGGACATTTCTGCCCTGATCAGCGAATCAACCCAGCGTGTTAATCACGGGGTAACGCTGGTGCAGAGCGCCGGGAAAACCATGCAGGAGATGACCCAGGCCGTTAACTCAGTGAAAACGATTATCGGGGAGATCGTGCATGCCTCAGATGAGCAATCACAGGGTATTGGTCAGGTGACGGTCGCTGTGAACCAGATGGACGGCGCAACGCAGCAGAACTCCGCGCTGGTTCAGGAGATGTCCGCAGCCGCTGCTTCGCTGGAAGATCAGGCGAAGACGCTGGCGCAGACGGTACAGATTTTCAAACTGCAATCGGTGTGAGATCGGTGATTACGGGCTGACCGAAAAAGAAGGTCAGCCCCTACGCAAAACAGTTGGGGACGGGCATGTCCGTCCCTGTTAATGACGATCAATACAACTTTGATATCGACTGTTCACCCGCTGGGCAAACCACGCGGTGGTGAGATTACGGGTAATCTTCGGACTCTCCAGCTTGATGCCCGGCAACACTTCGCGCGGCAACTTTTTACCGGCATCTTTCTCAGCAAGGGCAAACACGGATTTCCACAGATCGGTTTTCTCGAAATCGATGCTGTTGCCCTTTTCCAGCGCCCGGCGAATCGCCCGGTCACTGTAATCCAGCCGCTTACCCAGGGTACGTACCGCCTTCTCGGTCGAGCCTGCACTGTCAGATCCGTAGTTGATCAGGTCACCATCCAGCGCCAGCTTAATACCACTTAAGCGGGACACCGCTGCCTGAAATGCCGCATTGCGGCTGGCGTACCAGCCGGCATTAAAGTCAGCAAAGCGGTACAGCGGAGACGGATAGTTGGCGGGATAGCCGAGCAGGTGCCGGGTGCCAAACCACATGCCTCCCCGACGGGAAAAGACTTCGCGACGGATAGCGCCCTCCACCTGATACGGATACCCTTTGGCGTTGGCTTCCGCGAAGGCAATACTGACCTGCATCGGCCCGCCCGTGTGGATCGGGTTCAGGTTGCCAAACAGCTTCTGCCCCATCGGCACCATATCGATAAAATCATCAAACACCGCACTCAGCTCTTTCTCACTTTTAACGTGATCCAGACGCCAGACGTAACTTTTGCCGGTCGGTGAGTTGATCATCAGCGCGGTGCGCACCAGGAAGGACGGAATGTGCAGTTGCCCGGCACGGCGATCAATCTCCGCCCAGGCAATATTGGGCAGACCCGGCACGGTGGCATCGGCACTGAAGTTAGATTCCTGCCCGGTCACCGCAATGACTGCGCAGATATTGCTGACGTCAGGCGCAATATTCTGACTGTTAAAGGCCACGAAAATATCCTGCGCCCAACCCTGGCGATCGCTGATGCCAGCAGGTAACAGGCGGGCAATATCGGCTTTTACATCGGTCGGGCGCGGCTGAGAGGCCTTGTCCGTTGGCTGATGGCTACAGCCCGCCAGCACCAGCAGGGCCAGCGGCAGAAGATGATGCAGGGAAAAACAACGCATGAAAATCCTCAAGGCAGGTCAAAGTGATAAACGCGCTATTTCCAGCGGTCGGCAGCCTGATGGTCGCTGTCACGCGCGGCGACCCAACGGTCACCTTCGGCGGTAGCTTCCTGTTTCCAGAATGGGGCACGGGTTTTTAGCTGATCCATAATAAATTCGGCGGCGGCAAAGGCCGCGCCGCGATGCGCACCGCTGACGCCCACCAGCACGATTTCATCGCCAGGGAACAGCTCACCGATCCGATGGATCACCGTCACACGCTGCATCAGCCAGCGCGCTCGCGCCTCATCGACAATCTCAGCCAGCGCTTTTTCGGTCATTCCGGGATAGTGCTCCAGCCTCAGGGCGCTAACGTTATCCCCCAGATTGTGGTTGCGCACCTTGCCCGTGAATGTCACTACGGCACCGTCGAGGTCGGATTCTGCCAGCCACTGATACTCATCACTCATGCTGAAGGGCGCGCTGCCCACACGAATACGGGTGTCCATTTCAGCCTCCGGTGACCGGCGGGAAGAAGGCGACTTCATCCCCGGCACGAACAGGATGCTGCATCGATACCAGCGTCTGATTGACCGCCGCCAGCAGCTTGCCGGGCTCCAGCGCCAGCGCCCAGCGATCGCCCTGCTGTGCCAGCTGGCTGCGCAGGGCTTCTACATTGTGATATTCCGCTGGCAGCTCAAGACGGTCAGTGCCGATCAGCTCGCGCACCTGGGCGAAAAACAGCACGTTAATCATGGGGCACCACCTGGAAATCACCGGATTTGCCGCCACTTTTGCTTAACAGGCGACACTGCTCAATGGTGATATCTTTCTGCACGGCTTTACACATATCGTAAATCGTTAATGCAGCGACCGATGCGGCGGTCAGCGCTTCCATTTCGACTCCGGTTTTCCCCGTCAGGCGGCACAGCGATTCAATGCGCACCCGGTGATGTTCAGGCTCAGCGCTTAACGACACTTCGACCTTGCTCAGCAGCAGCGGATGGCACAGCGGGATCAGCTCCCAGGTGCGTTTGGCCGCCTGAATCCCGGCGATGCGCGCCGTGGCGAACACATCCCCTTTGTGGTGGCTGCCGTCGATAATCATTTGCAACGTTTCAGGGCGCATGACGACATACGCTTCCGCCCGTGCTTCGCGCACGGTTTCCTGTTTGGTGGAAACATCCACCATATGCGCCTCTCCGGCGGCATTAATATGCGTTAACTGAGACATTTACGGCTTCTTCACATGCGAAACAAAGTGGCAGGGACGGGTGCGGGCATCGAGCTGATCCTGAATGATGCGCTCCCATGCGAGCTGACAGGCTCCGGTTGACCCTGGTATGGCGAAGATCAGCGTGTTATTGGCCAGGCCCGCCACCGCACGTGATTGCAGGGTGGAGGTGCCAATATCCTCATAGGAGATCATGCGGAACAATTCGCCAAAGCCTTCAATCTCACGGTCGAACAGCGGCAGCAGCGCTTCCGGCGTGGTATTTTTCTCGTTAAACCCCGTGCCGCCGTTAATCAGCACCACCTGCACATCGTGGCTGGCGATCCAGCGCGAAACGTCGGCACGGATCTGGTAGCGGTTATCCGCCACAATGCCGCTTTCCACCGCGTGGTGCCCGGCCTCGGCCAGCGCTTCACGCAGGTAGTCACCAGAGCTGTCAGTCTCAGCAGTATGGCGATCGGAGACGGTCAGCACCGCCACATTAAGGGGGATAAAATCTGTTGATCCTTTGCCCATATAAACTCCTTAGGTTAACCACCAATAAATGAGAGATTCTGGGTAATGCCGGTATTCCCCTGATGGAGAAAGTGCGTCTCTTTTTTGGTCGTCAGGCTACCGGCAATGCGCGCCTGTAATTCAGCCTGCTGGCTGTCATCAGCCAGCAAATAGCGCAGCGGCACGCCGCCATCACCAAACAGGCAGAGATGAAGATTTCCCGTGGCAGAGACGCGCAGACGGTTGCAGCTGGCGCAAAAATCTTTTTCATACGGCATGATCAGGCCAATTTCACCCTGATAATCCGCATGACAAAATACCTGCGCCGGGCCGTCGCTGCGGGCGCGCAGCTGCTGCACCCAGCCCTGTTGCAGTAACTGGTCGCGGATCACCTGGCCGGAAACATGGTGTTTGCGGAACAGCGCGCCACCGTCGCCGGTTTCCATCAGTTCGATAAAGCGCAGCTGGATCGGGCGGGTGCGGATCCAGTCGAGGAAGGTATCAAGGCTTTGATGATTAACGTCACGCATTAGCACGGTGTTGACTTTGACCTTGCTGAATCCGGCGTCGAAGGCCGCATCAATGCCGCGCATTACGTCATCAAATTTATCCTGCCCGGTGATGGCATGAAACTGGCGTGCATCCAGACTGTCGATACTGACATTCAGCGCCGTCAGCCCGGCAGCCCGCCATTGCGTGATATCGCGCTTCAGGCGATAACCGTTGGTGGTGAGGGCTATCTGGCGAATGGAGGGATTTTCACGCACGGCCGCAATGATCTCGGTAAAATCACGGCGCATCGACGGTTCACCGCCCGTCAGACGCACTTTTTCAGTACCCGCTGCGGCAAAGGCGCGTGTGACGCGACGGATTTCATCCAGCGACAGGAAGCTTTTGTTCTGCGCGCCCTGCGGTTTGTAACCGTCGGGCAGACAGTAAGTGCAACGAAAATTGCACACGTCGGTGATCGACAGGCGCAGGTAATAAAACCTGCGCGCGAAGTTATCAGTAAATTGTGGCACCTGTGACACCTTTCCAGATAGGGAGATGCAGTCATTTCTTTCTGCACCCTGGCAACTCAGCGGTTGCGGCCAGGACACCATATCCATGAGGACACAGGTATCAGGGCTTAAGTGTGATTTACCGAACATCGGTAAACCGTGGTAGGGCAAATGTTAGCGCTAATACAACAGGGTTACCAGCGCAGTGTTTCGCTATATATTATTATACATAACGTATTTTCCCGGCATTTTCGCGGACGTATAGCGTAAAATAGTGCTCATAACAGTTTCATCATCATGACGAATGGATATTATGCGAAATCGCACTTTAGCTGACCTCGACCGTGTAGTGGCATTAGGGGGAGGACACGGTCTGGGCCGTGTGATGTCAGCCCTTTCACCTCTGGGTTCCCGCCTGACCGGGATTGTCACCACCACCGATAATGGCGGTTCCACCGGGCGTATACGGCGCTCGGAAGGCGGTATCGCCTGGGGTGATATGCGTAACTGCCTGAATCAACTGATCGCCGAACCGAGCGTTGCCTCTGCGATGTTTGAGTACCGTTTTACCGGTAATGGCGAACTGGCGGGGCATAACCTCGGTAATCTGATGCTGAAAGCGCTCGATCACCTCAGCGTCCGGCCGTTTGAGGCCATCAATCTGATCCGCAATTTGCTGAAGGTCGATGCGTTCCTGATCCCGATGTCCGAGCAGCCGGTTGACCTGGTGGCGATGGATGATGAAGGCCATCTGGTATACGGCGAAACCGAAATTGACCAGATGATACGGCCGCCGCAGGAGCTGATGCTGGCCCCCACCGTCAGCGCCACGCGTGAAACGGTGGAGGCGATTGGCGAAGCCGACCTGATCCTGATTGGTCCGGGCAGTTTTTACACCAGCCTGATGCCGGTACTGCTGCTGCCAGAAATTGCTCAGGCCCTGCGCCGCACACCTGCCACGATGGTGTTTATTGGTAATCTCGGGAAGGAACTCAGCCCGGCAGCCGCGAAGCTGACGGTTGCCGATAAGCTGGTGATGATGGAGAAGGCGATAGGTAAACGCGTGATTGATGCGCTGGTGCTGGGGCCGAAAGTCGACAGCAGCCAACTTGACGGGCGACTGATTATTCAGGAGCCGCTGGAGGCCGGGGATATTCCCTATCGCCACGATCGCCAGCTGCTACGTCAGGCGCTGGAGCACGCGGTGCAGGCTATGGTGTAAGGCACGGGGCGACCGGAACAAATGGTCGCCCCCTACGGGACCGTGGTTTTACGATGCCGCGATAAACAGTTCGCGCACCTTGTGCAGCTGGTCGCGCACCTGGGCGGCTTCTTCGAATTCCAGATTCTGTGCGTGTTTTTGCATCTGTGCCTCCAGCTGATGGATGCGTTTTTGCAATCCACCCGGCGACAGATCAACATACTCGGGATCGTCTTCCACAATGTTGCGCCCTTTCATGCTGCGCACCTTCGCTTTGTTCTTCGCCAGCCCCTGGCCCAGCTCCAGAATATCGGCAATCTTCTTATTCAGGCCCTGCGGGACAATGCCGTTCTCAAGGTTGTGCTGTTCCTGTTTTTCACGACGCCGTTCCGTTTCACCGATCGCACGCGCCATCGACGGGGTGATTTTATCACCGTAAAGGATCGCCTTACCGTTCAGGTTACGCGCCGCACGACCAATGGTCTGGATCAGTGAGCGCTCGGAACGCAGGAATCCCTCTTTATCCGCATCGAGGATCGCCACCAGTGACACTTCGGGCATATCCAACCCTTCACGCAGCAGGTTAATCCCCACCAGCACATCAAACTTACCGAGGCGCAGGTCGCGGATAATCTCCACGCGCTCCACGGTATCGATATCCGAGTGCAGGTAACGTACGCGCTCACCGTGCTCTTCCAGATACTCGGTGAGATCCTCGGCCATACGTTTGGTCAGCACGGTGACCAGTACGCGCTCGTTAATCAGCACGCGTTTGCGGATCTCAGACAGCAGATCGTCAACCTGCGTCCCCACCGGGCGCACCTCAATGGTCGGGTCAAGCAGGCCGGTGGGACGCACCACCTGATCCACCACGTCCCCACCCGATTTCTCCAGCTCATAGTTGCCAGGGGTAGCGGATACATAGATGGTTTGCGGAGCCAGCGCTTCAAACTCTTCAAACTTCATCGGGCGGTTATCCAGCGCTGATGGCAGGCGGAAACCGTACTCCACCAGCGTCTCTTTACGCGCCCGGTCACCGCGATACATCCCGCCAATTTGCGGGATCGTCACGTGGGACTCATCAATGACCAGCAGGCCATCGGCAGGCAGATAGTCAAACAGCGTAGGCGGTGCTTCACCTGGGCCACGCCCGGAAAGATAGCGGGAGTAGTTTTCAATGCCCGAGCAGTAACCCAGCTCGTTCATCATCTCCAGGTCAAACTGGGTTCGCTGGCTGATGCGCTGCTCTTCCAGCAGCTTATTGCTGGCCAGTAGCACCTGCTTACGGTCGACCAGCTCCACTTTGATCTCTTCCATCGCCTGCAGAATGCGCTCACGCGGGGTCACATAGTGGGTTTTCGGGTAGATGGTGTAACGCGGCACCACCGATTCAATCTGCCCGGTCAGCGGGTCGAAAACGGATAAGCGCTCGACTTCTTCATCAAACAGCTCAATGCGCAGCCCGTAGTCGTCAGACTCCGCCGGGAAGATGTCGATCACTTCACCGCGCACGCGGAACGTGCCGCGCTGGAAAGCCTGGTCGTTGCGGGTGTATTGCAGCTCGGCCAGACGACGCAGGATAGCGCGCTGGTCAATCACCATGCCACGCGACAGGTGCAGCATCATCTTCAGATAGAGGTCCGGGTCACCCAGGCCGTAAATCGCAGATACCGAGGCCACCACAATCACATCGCGCCGTTCGAGCAGGGCTTTGGTGGCAGAAAGACGCATCTGTTCAATATGTTCGTTTACCGAGGCGTCTTTCTCGATAAAGGTGTCAGAACTGGGGACATAGGCTTCAGGCTGGTAATAATCGTAGTAAGAGACAAAGTATTCCACCGCGTTGTCGGGGAAAAACTCTTTCATCTCGCCGTAAAGCTGTGCGGCGAGTGTCTTATTCGGAGCCAGCACCATAGTCGGCCGATTGAGGTCAGCAATCACGTTGGCAATAGTAAACGTTTTGCCTGATCCGGTGACGCCCAACAGCGTTTGATGCGCCAGGCCATCTTCCAGCCCCTCTTCAAGGCGACGAATCGCTTCCGGCTGATCGCCAGAAGGTTTGAAATCGGAGTTGAGTTTAAAAACTTTGCTCATAACAGGCTACCTGATGAAGAGGGACGCGAACCGGACTGTAATTCTACTCTGCCGTGACGATTTTGCCAGAAAAAAAGGCTGGATAAAATCCCAGGTATTTCTCACACGACCTGAGAGAAAAGCCACGCTGCACTTTTGCCGCCCGTTGCGCAAACGTATGCGGAAAGTGCCGGAAAGGCTTATCCCCAGATAGTTTAGCTTTTTAACATTTGTCAATAGCCCCCAGGCAAAAGCGCTGACGGAGCAACCCAGGGTATTTACCTGTATTGATTTTAAATAAACTATTGATTTAAATGAATTTTACCAACAAGCCGAGTTTCGCACCAACCCGAGCCGAAGCCCCGTCCGCTCTCGCATTGCGCAGGTTTTCAGACGTTAATGCACAAGGTTATCCACAGGAATAGTGGATAACTGTTTTCAGCGCCTGACCCGTCTGATGTGTATAAATCGTCCCCACGTACCCTTTCGGCTGCCAAATATTTTTTTTTGCTTTTTTTTCGTCACGGAAAGGGGGCAGTTGCGAGGATAAAAGGGCAAGTTATGCACCGTTTTGACCCACCAGCCCCTTCCGTTTTATCGCTCGCCATTTTTGCCTCTGCCATTTTACATGGCAGTTGCACCATGACCGTTTCACCTGCGGCACTGACCCGGTGCAGTGCGCTGTTTGCCGTCCGTCATTGTTTAGCGCCGCTGACCAATACGGGCCGTAAATGTTACCACTTTGTGTGTTTTTGGCCTTTTTCCGAACTGGCCTGCTATTTGCAAGCTATATCCGTGCCGCCTCACGCGTTCATTACGCCAAAGCGAGAAGCACTAAGCCGCGGGCATTTTTTTCAATGCCGGACTTGTTTGCCTGACGACAAAGAGCGTAAGCAAAACAGGTGCGATCGATAACTGTCTGAAGGAGAGTGTCAGATGCTCAGTTTACGTTCTATTAATCAATTTTATGGGCAAAACCACATTCTGTGGGACGTTGACCTGGATCTGCAACCCGGCACCTGCACCGGTATTATCGGTCAGCCGGGAATGGGTAAAACCACGCTGGTGAACTGCATTATGGGGCACCTGCCCATCAACAGCGGCTCCATGATCTGGCAGGAAGATAACGGCCCGCCGCAGGATCTGTTGCTGCAACCGGTGGAGAAACGTGCCTCACTGGGGATTGGCTATGTCCCGCAGGGGCGTCATATCTTTTCGCAGATGACCGTTGAAGAGAACCTGCAAATCGCCCTGCTGGCCGGTGCAGGTATGGAGCGCCACCGTGCGATCCCGCCGATGGTTTACGATCTGTTCCCGGCGCTTTACTCTTTGCGCCACCAGCGCAGCGGCGAACTGCCGATGGGTCAGCAACAGCAGCTGGCGCTGGCACGTGCGCTGGTACTGCAACCGAAGCTGCTGATTCTGGATGAACCGACGGAGGGGATGTCACCCTGGCTGGAGGAGGAGATGGGCAATCTGATCCATCGTCTGAATCACGACTTCGGCATGACGATTTTGCTACTGGAGCAACGTCTGTCGTTTATTCGCCGCGTGGCCGACTACTTCCTGTTGCTGCATCGCGGGCGCAATGTCGCTCATGGCAAAGTGGCCCAACTGGACGAAAGCATGGTGAATACATGGCTGACGGTGTAATAACGGCGGGTCGACCGCGAAAAAGGGTCAATCCCAGCAAGGTAGATTAGGGGCGGACCTTCTTTTCCGGTCCGCCCGCAAGCCTCAAGGCAACGTAATATACCGCCCTAAATCCTCTCTCCCCTGCCCGGTCAGGTGCGGGATCTCACCGAGTAACGGTGCGTGAATGCGCTGTGTCAGCGTAGCCAGATACTCCTGATGCCGTTTGCCCGGCGGCTGAATGCCGTTCGCAATCCATCCTGCCAGCGGTAACCCGGCCGACTGTACCGCCTGCGCGGTCAGCAACGCATGGTTGATACACCCCAGCTTCACCCCCACCACCAGAATCACCGGTAGCTGCATCTGCTGCACCCAGTCGGCAAACGTCAGGCTGTCCGACAGCGGCGTAAACCAGCCGCCTGCGCCCTCCGTCAGCACCCAATCCGCCTGCTGTGCTACTGCCTCAAGCCCGGCAGAGAGCTGCTGTGCGCTAATCGGCCGCTGCTCCTCGGCGCTGATAATATGCGGTGAGGTGGGTTCAACAAAAGCCAGCGGATTCACCACGTCGTAGGGCAGCCTGACCGCACTGTAGCGTTGCAATGCCAGGGCATCTTCGTTACGCACCCCTTCCGGGGTCATCTCACAGCCGGACGCAACCGGTTTATAGCCCGCACAGCGATAGCCCGCGGCCTTTGCTGCCTGAAGCAGCGCGCAGCTGGCGACGGTTTTTCCCACTTCGGTATCGGTTCCGGTCACAAACCAGCGTTTACTCACGTTCAATCACTCCTGAAACCAGTTGATAGCTGAGCAGGCAGCCGAGCACATCGCGCGGCCAGACCAGCTCAAGCTGTTGCAGTTGCCCGCGGCTCAGTGGCCGTTCTTCGCGCCCCTGATGCAGATGGGTGGCACCGATGCCTTTTAACGAACGCAGCAGACTCAGGACATCCGGGAAAGCCAGCGTCAGTCGGTAAGGGACCAGCGTCAGCCCACTCCCCACCGCCGCCTGTTCAATGCTGTTCAGGCTGGCAAACGCGTTAACCGGTGCTGCACGCCCGAGCACCTGCCAGGCTTGCTGCACCTCAGCCAGCGATCCGGCGGCAAGCGTGGAGAACAGCACCTGCCCGCCCGGTTTCGTTACCCGTTGCAGCTCACGCAGCGCCTGAGGTAAATCGCTGCACCACTGGACGGCCAGATTGCTCCAGCTGCGGTCAAAGCTGGCATCGGCAAACGGCAGCGCCTCGATATCACCGCGCTGGTAATGGTCAGCTGCGTGGTGGTTCGCCGCCTGCTGGAGCATTTTTTCCGACAGATCCAGTGCAGTGACCTGATGCCCGGCAGCACGCCAGCGCTGACTGAACCAGCCGGTACCACAGCCAGCATCCAGCACCTGCAAGGCATGACCGGGACGTGCCAGCGCCATCAGTTGCTCGCCGCACTGACGCTGGAGTTCCGCATGTTGGTTATAGCAATGAGCCGCGCGCCCAAAGGCGGCCGCCACAGCGTGCTTATCAACGGTTTGCAGCATGCAGGGCCTCCAGAAGCCGATCGATATCCTCAGTACGATGCGCCGCGCTGAGGGTTATACGCAGACGTGATGTTCCCGGCGGTACGGTTGGAGGACGAATGGCGCTGACCCAGCAGCCGCGATCGCGCAGCCGCTGCGACAGCCTCAGTGCCGCCTGTTCATCGCCAACCATCAGCGGCTGGATGGCGCTGTCGGACGCTGCCAGCGACCAGGGCAAACCGGCCGCCTGCTGACGGAAGTAGCGAATGTTGACCGCGAGCTGCTCACGCAGATCGTCACCTTGCCGGATGCAGCCGAGGGCCGCCTGCAGTGCGCAGACCTGCGCAGGCGGCATCGCGGTGCTGTAAATCAGATGACGGGCAAACTGCAACAGGTACTCGGCGGTCTCTTCATTGCACAGCAGCGCTGCGCCGCTGACGCCAAAAGCTTTGCCGAAGGTGACGATAAGCAGCTCCGGTTTCACGCCCTGCTGCCAGCAGCTGCCACGCCCCTGCTCGCCGCAGACGCCGATACCGTGTGCATCATCCACCAGCAGCCAGCCGCCCTGCGCCTGAGAGAGCTGGTGCAGTTCAGCCAGCGGGGCACGGTCGCCGTCCATGCTAAAAATCCCCTCCGTCACCACCAGCGTTTCACCGTTCGCAGGCAGAGCCAGCAACGGCGCCAGCGCCGACGGCTGATTATGGGCGAAGCGCCGCAGCGTGGCCGGGTTAAGGCTGGCGGCTTCCAGCAACGAGGCATGGCACAGCTTATCGGCGAAGATCCTATCCTCCTTCGCCATCATCGCTGTGATAACGGCCTGGTTCGCCGCAAATCCGGAAATAAACAGCAACCCGCGCTCGTATCCCAGCCAGTCGGCCAGCTCACTTTCAAGTTCAGCCTGAGGGGCACGATAGCCGGTCACATGTGCCGAGCCGCCAGCGCCAACGCCATAGCGCGCAGCGCCCTGCTGCCAGGCGCTGATGATGCGGGCATCGTGGCTAAGCCCGAGATAATCATTTGCTGAGAAATTCAGATAATCCTGCCCCGCGACCCGCAGGCTGCGCGCATCCCCTTGCTGGCTGAGGTGCCGCTGGCGGTACTGCCCGCTGCTGCGCCGGGCGGTCAGCGCCTGTTCAATACGTTGTGACCAGCTCATTACAGCGCCGCGTTGTAGAACAGATCGGTATCGGCAGTCATCAGCTGGGCTGCCAGCGCCTGCTGCTGCTCGTTATCCCCATTTTCCGTCTCCGTATGCTGCGGGTTCAGGCCCAGCTTACGGAACAACACCCGGTCTTTATCCTCTTCGGGGTTCGGCGTGGTCAGCAGCTTGCAGCCGTAGAAAATCGAGTTAGCTCCGGCCATAAAGCACATCGCCTGGGTTTGCTCACTCATCTGTTCACGCCCGGCAGAAAGGCGCACATGGGAACGCGGCATCATGATGCGCGCCACGGCAATGGTGCGCACGAAGTCGAAGGGATCGACATCATCGTTATCCGCCAGCGGCGTACCTTTTACTTTGACCAGCATATTGATCGGCACGCTCTCCGGCGGGGTGGGCAGATTTGCCAGCTGCACCAGCAGGCCAGCACGATCGCTGACCGTTTCCCCCAGCCCGACGATGCCGCCGGAACAGACTTTGATCCCGGCATCGCGCACTTTGCCCAGGGTATCCAGCCGCTCCTGATAGCTGCGGGTGGTGATAATGCTGCCGTAAAACTCCGGCGAGGTATCGAGGTTATGGTTGTAAAAATCCAGCCCGGCATGCGCCAGCCGCTGCGCCTGCTGCTGGCTCAAGGTGCCCAGCGTCATACAGGTTTCCATCCCCATCGCTTTCACCCCCTGCACCATCTGCTCGAGGTAAGGCATATCGCGCTCGTGCGGATTTTTCCATGCGGCACCCATGCAGAAACGCCCGGACCCGGCCGCTTTGGCTTTGCGCGCCGAACTGAGCACCTCCTCCACTTCCATCAGGCGTTCGGAGGTTAGCCCGGTTTTATAACGCGAGCTTTGCGGGCAGTATTTACAGTCTTCCGGGCAGGCCCCGGTTTTGATCGACAGCAGCGTGCTGACCTGCACCTGACGTGGGTCAAAGTGCTGGCGATGCGTCTGCTGCGCCTCAAACATCAGTTCGAGAAAAGGTTTATCAAACAGCGCCTGTGCCTGAGAAAGGGTCCAACGAGTTGCCATTGCTTGCTCCAAAAAAGTCTGTCATTTGTCTTCACGGCCTGGTTATACTTGTAAACTAAATTTTTTATTTTTGGTTTACAAGTGATTTTATGACCCCTGACGATCTCGCCTTTGACCGTGAGCATATCTGGCACCCTTACACGTCCATGAGCCAGCCGCTGCCCTGTTACCCGGTGGTCGCCGCCGCTGGCACCTCGCTGGAACTGGCGGATGGCCGCCAGCTGGTGGACGGTATGTCCTCGTGGTGGGCGGCGATCCACGGCTACAACCATCCGCGTCTCAACCAGGCCTTGCAGACGCAGATGGCGCAGATGTCCCATGTGATGTTTGGCGGGATCACGCATCCGGCGGCAGTTGCGCTGTGTCGTCGTCTGGTGGCGATGACGCCACAGAACCTGGCGTGCGTATTCCTGGCGGATTCGGGATCCGTGGCCGTTGAAGTGTCGATGAAAATGGCGTTGCAGTACTGGCAGGCGAAGGGCGAAAAACGCCAGCGTTTCCTCACCCTGCGCAACGGCTATCACGGCGATACCTTTGCGGCAATGTCAGTGTGCGACCCGCAAAACTCGATGCACAGTCTGTATCAGGGTTATCTGCCTGAACATCTTTTCGCACCCGCGCCGCCGCGTTTCGATCACCCCTGGCAGGCACAGGATGCCGATGCGCTGGAATCGCTGATTGTTGAGCATCATCGCCAGCTGGCGGCGGTGATCCTCGAACCCATCGTGCAGGGTGCAGGCGGTATGCGCTTCTACCATCCGCGCTACCTGCAACGGGTACGCGAGCTGTGCGACCGCTATCAACTGTTGCTGATCGCCGATGAAATCGCCACCGGGTTTGGCCGCACCGGCAAACTGTTTGCCTGTGAACATGCGGCCATCAGCCCGGATATTCTCTGCGTAGGGAAAGCGCTGACCGGCGGCACCATGACGCTCTCCGCCACCCTGACCACGCGCGAGGTGGCAGACACCATCAGCAACGGTGCCGCAGGCTGCTTTATGCATGGTCCGACGTTTATGGGCAATCCGCTGGCTTGCGCCGTGGCATCCGAGAGCCTCGCGATATTGCAGGAGCACCACTGGCAGGTGCAGGTGGCCAACATTGAGCGGCAGCTACGCACGGCGCTGTTACCACTGAGCACGCAGCCAGGGGTGGCTGATGTGCGGGTGCTGGGGGCAATTGGCGTGGTGGAAACGCACAAAAGCGTCAATATGGCGGCGATGCAGCAGTTCTTTGTCGAACAGGGCGTGTGGATCCGTCCGTTTGGTCGATTGATTTATCTGATGCCGCCTTACGTGATCACGCCACAGGCGCTGACACAGCTTACCGACGCCGTCAGTGCTGCCGTAGCACATTCGTCTCTGTTTAATTGTTAACAATGGAGGCGGTCTCCAGGCAGCCTTCAGCGCGATGCGCTACGCTTTTACCTGGTTTTGCGCGGCCTGCTGCCGCAAACAGGAGATAACATGCCACAAGATAAACAGACCAACCGTCGGCTGCTGCTGGCTTCCCGCCCGCACGGTGCACCGACCACGGCGAATTTCCGCCTCAAGGCGCAGCACGTTCCTGAACCCGCTGCCGGACAGGTACTGTTGCGTACCGTCTGGCTGTCGCTCGATCCGTATATGCGTGGACGAATGAGCGATGCCCCTTCCTATGTCCCGCCGGTCGCCCTTAATGAGGTGATGTGTGGCGGAACCGTATCGATTGTCGAGCGTTCTGAGCACGCGGATTTTTCCGCCGGAGACTGGGTGCTCAGCTACAGCGGCTGGCAGGACTTCGCCCTCTCCAACGGCGAGGAGCTGGTGAAACTCAGCGGCCCGGTGCTGAAGCACCCGTCCTGGGCGCTGGGAATGCTTGGAATGCCGGGCTTCACCGCCTATATGGGGCTGCTGGATATCGGTAATCCACAGGCGGGGGAAACGGTGGTGGTGGCTGCTGCGACGGGTGCCGTTGGGTCCCTTGTTGGCCAGATTGCCAAACTGAAGGGCTGCCACGTAGTGGGTATTGCCGGTGGTGCGGAGAAATGCCGCTACGCCGAAGAGGTGCTGGGCTTTGATCGCTGCCTCGATCACCGCGATGACAACCTGGCCCAACAACTGAGCCGCCATTGTGCCGATGGCATTGACGTCTATTTCGAAAGCGTTGGCGGCAAAGTGTTTGATGCCGTGCTGCCGCTGATGAACACCAAAGGACGCATTCCGGTCTGTGGCCTGATTGCCGACTATAACAGCACCGGGCAGCACGCCGGACCGGACCGCCTGCCGCTGCTGCAAGGCGCCATCCTGAAAAAACGCCTGCGCGTTGAAGGCTTTATCATCACGCAGGATTACGGTCATCGCTTTGATGAGTTCTTCCGCCAGATGAGCCAGTGGGTCGCTGAAGAGCGGCTGGTGTTCCGTGAAGATATTATCGACGGACTGGATAATGCGCCTGAGGCGTTTATCGGGATGCTGGAAGGGAAAAACTTCGGCAAGCTGGTGGTACGTGTGGCAGGAGATAAACCGTCATGAAACTGTTAATGGTATTAACCTCACACGATAAACTGGGCGATACCGGCCATAAAACCGGTTTCTGGCTGGAAGAGTTTGTCGCGCCTTATTATGTGTTCCTTGATGCCGGGATCACCGTGGTGCTGGCTTCGCCGCTGGGCGGGCAACCCCCGCTCGACCCGGTGAGCGATGAGCCGGATGCACAGACCCGTGACACCGAACGTTTTCGCAGCGATCGGGAGGCGCAGCAGGCGCTGGCCCATACGCAACGTCTGGATACGATCGACGCCAGCGAGTTTGACGGGGTGTTCTATCCTGGCGGGCACGGCCCGCTGTGGGATCTGGCCGAAAGTGCCGACAGTATTCAGCTGATCGAAACGTTGTTTGCCAACGGCAAACCGGTGGGTGCCGTCTGCCATGCGCCGGGCGTGCTGCGCCATACCAAAAAACCCGACGGCACACCGATTGTTGCCGGAAAACGGGTGACCGGGTTTACCAACAGCGAAGAAGCCGCCGTTGGCCTGACGAATGTGGTACCTTTTCTGGTCGAGGACGAGCTGAAGAAGCTTGGCGGTCAGTTTGAACACACTGATAACTGGGGTGTTTATGTACTGACCGATGGCCATCTGGTCACCGGACAAAATCCAGCCTCTTCGGCAGCGGCAGCCGAAGAGCTGCTGAAGTTACTACACCAATGATTAGGGGATGACATGAAATTAAACAGCCAGAATTTTAACGACGGAGATAAGTTGCCGGAACGTCAGGTGCTGAATGCCATGGGTTACCAGGGTGATAATCTGTCGCCACATCTGGCCTGGGACGATGTTCCCGCAGGGACCAAAAGTTTTGTGGTGACCTGTTACGATCCTGATGCCCCTACCGGTTCTGGCTGGTGGCACTGGGTGGTAGCGAACCTGCCAGCAGACACGCGTGAACTGCCAGAAGGTGCAGGTTCTGGCAAAGTGGATCTGCCAACAGGCTCAGTGCAGACGCGCACGGATTTCGGCAGCGCGGGCTACGGCGGCGCAGCACCACCAAAAGGCGAATCCCACCGCTATATCTTCACCGTTCATGCCATTGACGTTGAAGCGCTGGAAGTGGATGAGAATGCCAGCGGCGCGATGGTCGGTTTTAACGTGCATTTCCATTCACTGGACAGTGCATCCATTACGGCGATGTACTCGTAATTTTCGCTTAAGAGGCAGGGATATTGTCATTCAGGCGCAATACCCCTTCCTCTCCTTTACTCCAGTGCTTTCACTATTTGCATAGCGGCTTTTACGCGTAAGGTGTTGGGATAGTTTTTATTTGCCAGCATAACAATACCGATCTGCTGTTGCGGGATAAATGCCACATAGGCTCCAAAACCTCCCGTTGCCCCCGTTTTATGTACCCATGATTTCTTCACCCGCAGCGCTGACCGAGCATCCAGTACCTGCTGCGGCCCGAGAGCCACTGGACTATCAGCGCCCTGAATTGCCAGTGCTGACTGCTCAGGCCAGTCCAGCATTTCCCAGCCAAGCCCCTGATATAACGCATGGGTACGATAATAACGCGTCTGCGCCAGCCCCAATGCCTGCTGTAACGTTGCATCCCCAATCTGTTGCGGATTCATATTGGCCTGCATCCAGAGCTGCATATCTTTTATTGACGACTTCACTCCGTAGGATTCTGCATCAAGCATACCTGGCGATACATGTACCGGTTTCCCATCTTTATAACCCCACGCATAAGCACTTTTGGCGCTATCGGGTACGGTGATAAATGTGTGGGTGAGTTTTAGCGGCGTCAGTACGCGCTGTTGCATGGCCTGCTCAAACGACAATCCCGCTGGTTTTACTGCCAACAATCCAAACAGTCCGATACTACTATTCGCATACTGCCGCATCTTTCCGGGGGCCCACTGAGGTTGCCACTGTTTATAGAAGTTGATTAACCCTTCTTCGTCAGTCACGGCATCCGGAACCTGTAAAGGCAAGCCACCTGCCGTATAGGTTGCCAGCTGCAGTAGCGTAATGTCCCGCCACTGCGGCAGGTTAAGTACCGGCCAATATTTGCTGGCGCGATCGTTAAGCGCAATCTCTCCTTTTGCTACCGCCACACCACCCAGCACGCCTGTGAAGGTTTTACTCAACGAGCCCAGTTCAAAAAGAGTGTCTTGAGTCACCGGGAGATGTTGCTCTTTATCTGCCATACCCCAGGTAAAATAATAAGATTTGCCTTTAACGAAAACCGCTACCGCCATACCGGGAATATTCTGCTGTTCCATAAGGGGCTTAATGGCCTGATTCACGGTACTTTCCACATCAGGAGCCGCAAATGCGCCTGATGAGTATCCCGCTGCCAGTACAGCCACCATTAAAGCTTGAAAACGTAATTTCACTATTTTTAATCTTCCGTGTTGTTAATTAACCGGCAGTTTGCCCAATTTGACAAACAGCAACAAACTGTTAATTATTACACCTGATAAAAGAAAATCTTACAGGTGAGCTTGTGGCACGTCCTTATATTCCCCTCAATGCGTTAAGAGCGTTTGAAGCCGCTGCCCGCCATCTAAGTTTTACTAACGCAGCAATTGAACTGAATGTGACCCATGCGGCCATTAGCCAGCAGGTTAAATTGCTTGAGCAGCAACTGAACAGCCCGTTATTTATCCGTATTTCTCGCGGTCTGATGCTGACCACTGCAGGCGAAAATTTGCTGCCCGTTTTGAATGATTCTTTCGATCGTATTGCCAATACGCTGGAACGTTTTTCTGCGGGTAAAGTGCGCGAAAAATTAAAAGTGGGGGTCGTTGGCTCATTTGCCATCGGTTTGCTGTTACCGCGGCTGGATGATTTTAACCGCCACCATCCGCATATCGAGTTACAGCTATCCACACACAATAATCGCGTCGACCCCGCAGCCGAAGGTCACGATTACACCATCCGCTTCGGTAATGGTGCCTGGCACGGCACCGGTGCATCGTTAATTTGCGATGCACCATTCTCACCGCTCTGCCATCCCGAGATTGCCCGCCAGTTAAAGCAACCGGTTGACGTGCATAAATTTACGCTGTTGCGATCTTTTCGTCGCGATGAATGGAGTCACTGGTTGCAAAGCATTCACGAATCCCCTCCCTCGCCCTTGCATCCGGTGATGATATTTGACTCCTCGCTCACCATGATAGATGCCGCCTTGCTGGGGGCTGGTATTGCGCTTGCACCGGTTAAGATTTTTGATCATCTGCTACAGGCAGAGAAAATTGTTCGCCCTTTTACCTCGGAGATCAACCTCGGCGGCTATTGGCTGACACGATTGCAGTCCCGGCCTGAAAGTGAGGCTATGATCATGTTCTCCGACTGGCTTGGCAGACAGTTTAAAGAGGGGTAATCAGGCGTTAGCAGGCCTGCCAGATGGCCATCACCCGCAGGATAAGCACTCTTTTTTTGGTCAGCGTTAACCACATTTTTAATCTGATTTTGTTTTGACGATCAGACCATTTTTCTTAAGGACGTAAACTCCATCATCAACAGTGAAATCTGTAACGCTATATTTATCGCGACTGATTGTCATCAGTGCATTTTTATCTACACAGTTTAGTGGCGGCTTCATATCATCAAAACATAGACTGTCATATCCATCGTCCTCTTTATACCCTTCATCGAAATCCCATAATATCACGTTATAACTCCCATCTGCTTCAGGATGAGGAACAGCATATTTAGCTTTCAGCATCGATTTATTTTTTAGCCACCATTCGATTTTACCTTTATCCGTGAAGGGATAATCTTCGACTAAAATAATGCTATAGTATTCCATGTGATGAACGGCGATTATTTTCATTGGGCGGAAGAACAGCCATAATAAAAACCCAGCAATAACTGCCAGTAAAATAATGATTTTATTATGTTTTTTTGACATCACGATCACCTGTAATCTCAATAGTAGCTTCCATATTGGTCATAAATGGTTTAAAAGCGAACTGACTATAGCGCTGAAGCACAAACCAGATGCGAAATAATCTGATCTCCCTAAATTTCCAGTTTTGTATATCCTGGTTATCCAATCCGAAATGGTCCTGAACTTTATAATGTACAACGGCACGAAAGCGATTACCTTCTATCCTTAGCGACTTAATACTTATTTTTGTGGCCCAGGTATCATGCACGCTAATCCCCATGCCATTAAACCGATCCTGGATGCGATCAAATTTTGGAAGTCTGCTTTTTCCAATAGCTTCAGTGAGTTTTCCTTTATTTTTCAAGGGATAGTAATAATTTTCCCAGTCAATATTTTTTGTTAGCGCCTTTTGTAATAACAACCACGAACTACTTTCTCTTGATTGGTCTGTCAGTATCTGCTCTCTCAGTGCCGTATCCAGCCTCGAGCTGCTAAAATCCAGCCCCTTTTTATGCTGCATATGGGTGATCATCTCGATAATGTTATCGCGATACGGACCATAAAAAGAGAAGGCTTTTGCGTAATCACGAAGCTCGTCAAAGAGTATATTGGTGCATTCCTGTTTACTAATCGACTTCATATTCCAGGCTGATGCACGGTAAGCGGGCACTTGCAGGTAATTTTTTCTCGTCAGCGTAAAGGGATCCACCCGGTAGGAAACATCTGACAATTGAAAATCTCTTTTTAACTGCTCCGCGCTTAAATCACCACAGCACATATCCTTAGCGCCGAAGTCATCCATACGGTTTTTGGTAGTGAAAATGGTGCAGGGAAAAGATAATGCAGACATTGAAAACACTCCTTTTTTACAAAATAGTCATCCTGACGCTGACTTCCTGTCAGTACTGATACGGTGCCAGAGCAGAGATATGCCTGTTAGCGACAACGTAATTTATCGCTCGCCATCAGTGTTTCCAAATCAATATGATGATAAAAACTAAAACTGCAATACAGATCATGGTTATTGATAAATAGTAAAAATACCATTAGTAACATTTAGTATTATCATCTTGCCCTATCACAGTTAGTCATAATAAAATTCTTGTGAAGATCATTGCCAACAGGATACCTGTTTTTTACTAATTTTAATAACGTTCCATTCAATCCATCTTTCTTTTGACGATCAGACCATTTTCCTGAAGGACATAAATTCCGTCATCAACAGTGAATTTTGTTTCTTTATTTTTACTGTAGCTAATTATAACTAAAGATTTTTTATCTACGCAGTTTTTTGGCGAGGTCATATCATCAAAGCATAAGCGATCATATTTACCCTCTTCTTTATAACCATCACCAAAGTCCCATAGTATAACATTATAGCTTCCATCTTTTTCTGGCCTAAGAATATTATATTTTTCCTGCACTTCATTTTTGTTTTTTATCCACCATTCCATTTTACCTATATCAGTTATTGGATAATTTTTTACTAAAATAATGGTGTAATATTTCATCTGGTGCACAGCAATTACATTCATCGGTCGACATAAAAAAAACAATAAAAACCCACCTAGAACCATCGCCACCAACAGGATAAACCTTCTTTTTTTAGGGTTATTTAACATCACGTTCACCTAAAATCTCGATTGTGGCTTCCATATTGGTCATAAATGGTTTAAAAGCAAACTTACTGTAGCGCTGAAGGACAAACCAGATACGGAATAAATTAAAATTCCTGTATTTCCAGTTTTGGATATCCTGGCTATCCAACCCAAAATGGTCCTGGATTTTATAATGTACAACAGCGCGAAAACGATCACCTTCCATTCTTAGTGACTTAATACTTATCTGGGTGGCCCAAGTATCATGCACACTAATTCCCATTCCGTTAAATCTGTCTTGAATGCGATCAAATTTTGGAAGTATTCCTTTACCAATAGCTGCGGTGAGTTTATCTTTTTCTTGTAATGGATAGCAGCCATCTTCCCAATTAATATATACACTCAAACCCTCCTTTAATAATAGCCTTGAACTATTTTTCCCTGAATTATCAGTCAATATCTGCTCCCTCAGTGCCGAATCCAACCTCGAACTGCTAAAATCCAGACCTTTTTTATGCTGCATATGGGTGATCATCTCAATGATGTTATCCCGATACGGCCCGTAAAAAGAGAACAATTTCGCGCACTCACGGAACTCATCAAACAGAATATTAATGCACTCTTGTTTGCTAATAGACTCCGCCTTCCAGGTGGATGAGGATGCAGGATAAGTGGGCACTTGCTGGTGCTTTTTTCGTGCCAGCGTCCAGGGAATCAACCCTGTCAGAGACAGTTGAAAGGCCAAAATCCTTTTTCAGCTGTTCCGCGCTTAAATCACCGCAGCACATATCCTTAGCGCCGAAGTCATCCATGCGCTTCTTAGTAGTAAAAATGATGCAGGGAAAAGATAATGCAGACATTGAAAACACTCCTTTTTTACAAAATAGTCATCCTGACGCTGACTTCCTGTCAGGACTGATACGGTGCCAGAGCAGAGATATGCCTGTTAGCGACAACGTAATTTATCGCTCGCCGTCAGTGTTTCCAAATCAATAGGATGATAAAAACTAAAACTGCAATACAGCTCATAGTTATTAATAAATAGTAAAAATACGATTGAAAATAAATGCGTCATTTTGGTTATATTTATTTTTATCAGAGTCCGTTAGGTGAAGCGGTAATAAATTATCTTGATTAAAACGTTAGGTTATATCGTTCTTGTCAGTAAAAAAGGGCCAGCCAAATATGGCCGACCCTTGATATTAACTGCCTGAGCAATTAACGCGATTAATCCAGCTGGTGAACCACCACCCACATTGGCCCCTGCCCTACTGCATAGCGTGCCAGCGGTTGTAACAGGCCACGGTCAGCGGTGATTTTATACACTTCAATATGGTGCGATTTCTGCCCTGCCGCCACCAGATACTGGCCGCTGTGGTCGATATTGAAACCACGTGGCTGCGTTTCCGTAGGCGTATGGCCTTCAACGGTCAGGGTGGCGCCCTCGGCGCTGATGCTGAACGCGGTAATAATGCTGGCGGTGCGGTCGCAACTGTACAGATGACGGCCATCCGGCGTGATATGAATATCGGCCGCCCAGCGGGTATCGCTGAAACCTTCCGGCATCATATCCAGGCTCTGCACTTTCTCCACTTCACCTTGACTGATATCCCAGACGTCAACCGTGCTGTCCAGTTCATTCACACAGTAGGCATAACGCTGGTTCGGGTGGAACACCATATGACGCGGACCGGCCCCTTTGGTGGTTTTCAGCTCAGACTGGGCACGTGGCGTCAGTTCGCCGCTGTCAGACAGGCTGAACAAGGCGATACGATCCTGCTTCAGTGCCGGAACAAACAGCGTCTGATTGGTCAGATCGATATTGGCGGAATGGCAGCCTTCCAGACCGTTCACGATCTGTGTTGGCGCACCCGGCAGGCCATCAGCGCCAATCGGGCTGACGCTGACGAAAGCATCGTTATAAGAACCGACGAAAATAAAGCGCCCCTGACGGTCGGTAGAGATATGCGTCGGGCTGCCTGTCAGCGGTGCATGGCCCGCTTCTTTCAGTTTACCTTCGGCATCAATGCGATAGGCAACCACACGGAAGTCCGGGCGCACCCCCACATAGAGAAACTTTTTGTCCGGGCTGACAACCATCGGCTGCACCTGGCCTGGCGCATCAACCACCTGTAACAACGTCAGTGCGCCGTCATCATTCAGCTGCCAGGCGTGGATCTGATGGCTCTCAGGGCTGGCGGTATAAACAACTTGTTTCATGAATGCTCCTTGTTCTGAATGGGAAATCGGTGTGTGACTGATGTCACAGGGTGTACACTTATTGACATCTTTTGAGCCACGGGAACTGTTATGAGCTATCGCATCATCGCCCTCGATCTGGACGGCACGCTGTTAACCCCTTCCAAAACCATCCTGCCAGAATCACTGGAAGCGCTCAAAAAAGCGCAACAGGCCGGCATAAAAATCCTGATCGTGACGGGTCGCCATCATGTGGCCATTCATCCTTTTTATCAGGCACTGGCGCTGGATACACCTGCAATCTGCTGTAATGGCACTTATTTGTATGATTATCAGGCAAAAACAGTCCTGGAAAGTGACCCGTTGCCGAAAGAACAAGCACTGCGTGTGATCGAGATGCTCGACGCAGCAGGGATCCACGGTCTGCTTTACGTCGATGATGCCATGCTGTACCAGACAGAAACCGGCCATGTGACGCGCACCATTAACTGGGGTCTGTCACTGCCTGAAGCCCAGCGTCCGACATTCTTACAGGTCAACAGCCTGGCAGATGCGGCAAGAAGTGCGCAGTCGATCTGGAAATTTGCCCTGTCTCATGCAGACACCGCTGCGCTGCAACAGTTCGCTGAAAAAGTGGAAGCCGAGATGGGTCTGGCCTGTGAATGGTCATGGCACGATCAGGTGGATATCGCCAAAGCGGGCAACAGCAAGGGCAGACGTCTGGCGCAGTGGGTGGAAGCCAACGGTTACCAGATGAGCGACGTGATCGCCTTTGGCGATAACTATAACGACCTCAGCATGCTGGAAACCGTGGGGTTAGGCGTGGCGATGGGCAACGCCGACGAGGCGATTAAAGCGCGGGCAAAACGCGTGATTGGCACCAATCTGGAAACCGGGATTGCCGACACTATCTATAAGGAAGTGCTGTAATCAGGTGGTGATTGAGACGCTTTTGATTTGAGCAAACAGCCACATATTGGGTTTTATCATCAGTTCATCGCGAGCCCAGGGCGTGATACGCGCCCACAGCTCGCTTTGCCCCACCAGCAGTTTCACTTCCACCTGATTATCAATCTCCAGCAGTTCCGCCACCTGTGCCGGAATAACGTTGCGGATGCTGCTGTTCACCGGGGGCTTAAGCACCAGCGACACATCTGCCGCCTGAATGCGGATACGCAATGGTGTGCCTGCGGGAGAATCAACCCGATTCACCCAGATATGCTGATCGCCCAGCGACAGCGCCGTCATCTGATAATGCGGATGCTGTTCCAGCACCTGCACGCGCAGAATGCTGCTCTGATCACTTCTTGGCAGCCACGGACGCATGGCGCTGCTGGCCCAGACTCTCTCCAGAACACCAAAGGCTTTGACCTTCCCCTCATCAAGCACCATCACGTTATCGGCCAGATGCAGCAGTTCATCGAGGCTGTGGCTGACGTAGAGGATGGGTGTCGAAACCTGGCGCGCCAGCGTTTGCAGCCAGGCCAGCAGTTCACGCTTCCGCGGTAAGTCGAGGGACGCCAGAGGTTCATCCATCAGCAGCATATCCGGGGCGGTCAGCAACGCGCGGCCAATGGCAACGCGCTGTTTTTCACCGCCGGATAATGACCACGGAAAACGATCGAGCAGGGATTCAAGGCCCAGCAGCTTGACCAGCGCATCGAACTGCGGCCGCATGCTTTTTGCCATGCCGTATTCCAGATTGCCGCGCACCCGATAATGTGGGAACAGGCGGGCATCCTGGAAGACATAGCCAATACGTCGCTGCTCCGGCGGCAGCCAGATACCGGTGGCCGTATCACTCAGTACCCGATCGTTCAGCGTTATGCTGCCCTGATCAGGGACGGTCAGGCCGCCAATGGCATTAATCAGTGAGGTTTTTCCCGCACCGGATACGCCAAAGATGGCGGTGACGCCGCTGGCGGGCAAGTTGGCCTTTACGGTCAGGGTGTGGTCGCCCTGCTGTTGAGTAAAATCGAGGATCAGCATCAGAGACCTAAACGCTTACGACCCCAACGGGTCAGCCATTCGGAAAGGAGCAGGGAAAGCAGCGCCAGCAGGATAGCGATCACGCACAGGCGTGCTGTCGCCCCTTCGGCCCCCGGCGTTTCAATCAGCGTATACATCGCCGAAGGCAGGGTGCGGGTTTCGCCCGGAATATTGGAAACAAAAGTGATAGTGGCGCCAAACTCACCCAGCGATCGGGCAAAGCCCAGCACCGTACCGGCAATAATCCCCGGCAGCGTCAGCGGCAGGGTGATGGTGAAAAAGACCCGCCAGCGTCCGGCCCCGAGGGTACGTGCCGCCTGTTCGAGTTTGGTATCCACGGCCTCCAGCGCCAGACGGATAGCACGTACCATCAGCGGAAAGGCAATCACAGCAGAGGCCAGCGCGGCACCGCGCCAGCTAAAAGCAAAGCTGAAGCCGAACCAGTCATAAAGATATTCGCCAATGAAACCGCGACGCCCGAACCCCAGCAGCAGTAAATAACCGACCACCACCGGTGGCAGCACCAGCGGCAGATGGATAATGCAGTCGAGCAGGGTTTTTCCTGGGAACTGACGGCGCACCAGTAGCCATGCCATCAGGATCCCGAAAGGCAAACTACAGGCGACGGCGACCAGAGAAACTTTAAGACTTAGCGCCACGGCCTGCCATTCGGGATCACTTAAAAACATCGTTTTAACCTTTATCTTTTAACCTGCAGCGGTGTTGGCTGCACTCCCTCCCCCCAGTCACTGACTTCAGTCAGCTCCTGGGGACTCACTCACTTGCCGCCTTGCTGCAGCTTAAAATATTTTGGTTAATTTATCTTTTAACCTGCAACTAGAGCGGTGCGAACCCGTACTTTTTGAACACCAACGCCGCTTCCGGCCCTTTCAGATAGTCATAAAACGCCTTCACGCGGGCATTGTTATGATCGGTGACGATCGCCAGCGGATACTCAACCGGTTTATGGCTCTCTTTCGGGAAGATGCCCACCACCGTCACTTTCTTACTGGCGATGGCGTCAGAGCCGTAAACAATCCCGTAGGGGGTTTCATCACGTTCCACCAGCGCCAGCGCCGCACGCACGCTGTTGCTGCGCGCCATCGCTGGAGAAAGCTGCTCCCATACGCCCAGGTTCTGCAACGCTTCTTTCGCGTAAATGCCCGCAGGAACATGGTCCGGGTCACCGACCGCCAGACGCTGGCCTTTCAGCAGGCTTTTCCAGTCGGTGGTTTTACTGATGTTCACCGGCTGTGGCTTGCTGGCCGTCGGGGCCACCAGCACCAGATCGTTGCCCAGCAGGGTTACACGGCTGCCATTGTCGATGGTTTTCTTCTCGCTGGCGTAATCCATCCACTGCTGATCGGCAGAGATAAAAAGATCGGCCGGTGCGCCCTGCTCAATCTGGCGTGCCAGCGTTGAGGAGGAGGCAAAGGAGGACACGATCTTCACATCTGTGCCCTTCTCATACTCGCTGGCAATGTCCTGCAGCGCATTGGTCAGTGAGGCCGCCGCAAACACGGTAATGTTTTCCGCCGCAATGGCATGACCGCCAACGCTCAGGCTGACGGCCGCTGCTGCCAGCCAGTGATTCCATTTTACAGACATGTTTTCTCTCCAGTGATTTCGTTATGTACTGAATACTATAACGATGTACTGGGATCTGTAACCGTTATTATCGGCATGCGAGACGAGAAGTTTAGCGGCACAGAAACGACAACGCCCGGCAAAGCCGGGCGCTGATCATAAAACAGGAGAGATTTACTGGGTAGTGTGGCTCTTTTTCGCTGGCTGGTCTTTGTGACCAATTTTGGAAATAACGTTGAACACTTCGCCCAGACCCCAAATCAGACCGAGGATAATCGCCATGACGATTGGCACCATGATAATGGCAACGGCAAGGCCTTTTAATAACTCGAGCATGGAAACCTCATCTTACGGGACAAAAGAATCATTGTAGCGGGCACGGTTAAGAAAGCACTGACCTTTTGTGCCTTCGTGCGCATTTTATTTGCCGCGCACTGATAGAATCAACCCAGACCCTTTATGTTGATCCCTTCCGGAGTTCCTATGCAGGCCGATATTTCCCTGATCCTGAAACTGCAACAACGGCTGTTTGCCGACCCGCGACGTATTGAACTGCTGCGCCAGGTGAAAGAGAGTGGCTCGATCAGCCAGGGTGCAAAGCTCGCGGGCATCAGCTATAAAAGCGCGTGGGATGCCATTAATGAAATGAACCAGCTGGCCGACCGGACGCTGGTGGATCGCGCCACCGGTGGGAAAGGCGGCGGCGGTGCGGTGGTGACGGCCTACGGCGAGCGTCTGCTCCAGCTCTACGCCCTGCTGGAGCAGATTCAGCAAAAAGCGTTTGATGTCTTACAGGATGACGCACTGCCAGGCAGTCTGTTAGGTGCCATTGCGCGCTTTTCACTGCAAACCAGCGCACGCAATCAGCTTTTCGGCACAATCATCACCCGCGATGACCGCCCGGTGCAGCAGTACGTGACGGTACAACTGGCCGACGGGCAGACACACATTCAGGTCTCCCTGACGGAAGTGAGTGCGAATCGCCTGCAACTGATCAGCGGAAAAGAAGTGCTGGTGCTGATTAAAGCGCCGTGGATTGAGGTCACTTGCGCTCCGACACAGGCTGATAATCAGCTGGCCGGACGCGTGAGCCAGATTGAGCAGGGAGAAACCCACAGCGAGGTGCTGATTGCCGTGGGGGGCGGTGAAACCCTGTGCGCGACCGTGGATAACCTACATATTGTGCAGCAAAAAATCGAACCGGGCGCTACTGTGACCGCCAGTTTTAATGCCGACCGCGTCATCATCGCGACGCTACTCTGAATTGAAAAGGGAAACGAGAATGCCAGTATTGCAGATTCGCCAGGGTATCTTCCGCCTGAACGATACCCGGGTGCTTAACCTGAATGACCTGACCCTGACCGCCGGTGAAAGCTGGGCGGTTGTCGGCGCTAACGGCAGCGGCAAGTCCTCACTGGCACGCGCCCTCTCCGGTGAACTGCCCCCCTCAAAAGGCAGCGTGACCAGCCAGTTTCAGCGCCCCATCCGTTTGTCGCTGGAGCAGTTACAAAAACTGGTTGCCGATGAATGGCAGCGTAATAACACTGATTTGCTGAGTGCCGATGAAGACGATACCGGCCTCACTGCCAGTGAAATTATCCAGGAAGCGGTACGCGATAGCGTTCGCTGCCAGCAACTGGCCGCTCAGTTTGGTATTGAGCACCTGCTAACCCGCCGTTTTAAGTACCTTTCGACCGGGGAAACCCGCAAAACACTGCTCTGCCAGGCGCTGATGGCGCAGCCCGACCTGCTGATCCTCGATGAACCCTTTGACGGCTTAGATGTGGCGTCACGCGCCAACCTGGCCGATGTCCTTGGTGGCCTGCAACAGCAGGGATTAACCGTGGTGCTGGTGCTTAACCGTTTTGATGATATCCCTGATTTTATCGATCGGGTGGGCGTGCTGGCGGAATGTACCCTGACCCACACCGGGGAACGCCAGGCCATTCTGGCGGAGGCGCTGGTGGCACAGCTGGCGCACAGTGAACAGCTGGCGGGAATGATGCTGCCGGAAGCCGATGATGCCAGCGCGATCCCGCGACTGGCAGAGGACGCACCGTTGATCACGCTGCGCGATGGCGTGGTGTCTTACAACGATCGACCCATCCTGCACCGTCTCAGCTGGCAGGTGGAACGCGGCCAGCACTGGCAGATCACCGGCCCTAACGGTGCCGGAAAATCGACGTTACTCAGCCTGGTCACCGGCGATCATCCTCAGGGGTACAGCAACGATCTGACGCTGTTTGGCCGCCGTCGTGGCAGCGGGGAAACCATCTGGGATATCAAGCAGCATATTGGCTATGTCAGCAGCAGCCTGCATCTCGATTATCGCGTCAGCAGCAGCGTGCGCAATGTGGTGATTTCCGGCTATTTTGACTCCATCGGGATTTATCAGGCCGTTTCCGACCGGCAGCAGGCACTGGCAAAACAGTGGCTGGCGCTGCTGGGCATGAGCGGCGCGGTGGCGGATTCGCCTTTCCACGATCTCTCCTGGGGCCAGCAGCGGCTGGTACTGATCGCCAGGGCGCTGGTGAAACATCCGGCGCTGTTGATCCTGGATGAACCGCTGCAAGGCCTGGACCCGATCAACCGCCTGCTGGTACGCCGCTTTATTGATGTGTTGATTGGTGAAGGTCGCACTCAGCTGCTGTTTGTTTCGCACCACGCGGAAGATGCGCCGCAGTGTATTACCCATCGGTTGAGTTTTGTTGCCGATGGCGAGGGGTATCGGTACACGCAGGAAACGTTGTAACGCTGGCTTTTCGGGGCGATCGGAAAAAATGATCGCCCCCACGCATGGTGTAACCGCTACCATTATTTATCCCACCCCGCCTGATAATTCTCCAAGTCCGCACTATTTTTATTGATACTTAGGAATATTCAACTTGTGTAAACGATTCCATTTATACAGACTTGATCACGCTTTCAGCGCGAACATTGTGCTATTTTCCTTTGCAGTTCAGAAATGCATAAAACAGGTTATCAGGACTCAACATGCAGAAATTTAATCCGGTAGATCACCCTCATCGCCGTTATAACCCGCTGTCCGATCAGTGGATTCTGGTTTCCCCTCACCGTGCCAAACGACCATGGCAGGGCGCACAGGAAACACCGTCGCAGGAAAAACTGCCTGCACACGATCCCGACTGCTTCCTTTGCCCGGGAAACACCCGCGTCACCGGGGATAAAAACCCCGATTACACCAGCACGTACGTTTTCACTAACGACTTCGCGGCGTTGATGACAGACACCCCGGATGCGCCAGAAAGCGACGATATCCTGATGCGCTGCGAGAGCGCACGCGGGACCAGCCGGGTGATCTGCTTCTCACCGGATCACAGCAAAACGCTGCCCGAGCTGACGCTGGCAGGCCTGGTCGATGTGGTGAAGACCTGGCAGGAGCAAACCGCCGATCTGGGCCAGCAGTATCCCTGGGTACAGGTGTTCGAGAACAAAGGCGCCGCGATGGGCTGCTCTAACCCGCACCCGCATGGACAGATCTGGGCCAACAGTTTTCTGCCAAATGAAGCAAAACGCGAAGATGATCTGCAACGGGCGTATTTTGCAAAACACGCCTCACCGATGCTGGTTGATTACACCACGCGCGAGCTGAACGATGGCAGTCGTACCGTGGTGGAAACCGAGCACTGGCTGGCCGTGGTGCCGTGGTGGGCCGCCTGGCCGTTCGAAACGCTGCTACTGCCGAAAGCCCACGTGAAACGTCTGCCCGACCTGAGCGATGCACAACGTAGCGATCTGGCGCTGGCGCTGAAAAAGCTCACCAGCCGCTATGACAATCTGTTCCAGTGCTCTTTCCCCTATTCCATGGGCTGGCATGGCGCACCGTTTAATGACGATGCCAATGACCACTGGCAGTTGCATGCTCATTTCTATCCACCGCTGCTGCGTTCAGCGACGGTACGCAAATTTATGGTCGGCTATGAAATGCTGGCTGAAACCCAACGTGACTTAACAGCCGAGCAGGCAGCAGAACGTCTGCGCGCCGTCAGCGATATTCATTTCCGTGAGGCGGAATAACCATGAGCTTACAGACCGCGACCCAACAGATTTTCAGTACCGCATTCGGCTACGCACCGACCGACACGCTTCAGGCGCCAGGCCGCGTTAATCTGATCGGTGAACACACCGACTACAACGACGGTTTTGTGCTGCCCTGCGCCATTGACTACCAGACGGTGATCGCCTGTGCGAAACGCAGCGACCGTCAGGTGCGGGTGATTGCCGCCGACTACGACAATCAGCAGGATATCTTCTCGCTGGATGAGGCGATCGTCAGCCACCCGGACCAGATGTGGTCTAACTATGTGCGCGGCGTGGTGAAACACCTGCTGAAGCGGGCACCGGGTTTTGGCGGTGTCGATATGGTGATCAGCGGCAATGTGCCGCAGGGTGCCGGATTGAGTTCATCGGCGTCGCTGGAAGTGGCGGTCGGCACCGTGTTCCGTCATCTGTACGAACTGCCTCTGGACGGCGCCGCCATCGCGGTAAACGGCCAGGAAGCAGAGAATCAGTTTGTTGGCTGTAACTGCGGCATCATGGATCAGTTGATCTCAGCGCTGGGTGAGAAAGATCACGCCATGCTGCTCGATTGCCGTACCCTGGGCACGCGCCCGGTACCGATGCCATCCGATATCGCCGTGGTCATCATCAACTCCAACTTCCGCCGTAGCCTGGTGGGCAGCGAATACAACACGCGCCGCCAGCAGTGTGAAGCTGGGGCGCAGTTCTTTGGCGAAACCTCGCTGCGTGATGTGGAACTGAGCCAGTTTACCGCGCAGCAGGATCAGCTTGATCCGCTGGTGGCAAAACGTGTTCGCCATGTTCTGACTGAAAACGCCCGGACCCTTGAAGCCGCCGATGTCCTGGCGCGCGGCGATCTGGCGCGCATGGCCGTGCTAATGGCAGAGTCGCACGCCTCAATGCGTGATGACTTCGAAATCACCGTGCCGCCTATCGACCAGCTGGTTGAGATTGTCAAAGCAACGCTTGGCGATCGCGGCGGTGTGCGCATGACCGGCGGTGGTTTCGGCGGCTGCATCGTGGCCCTGATGCCGTTTGATCTGGTGGATGAAGTCAAAGCCGCCGTGGCAGAGCAGTACGAAGCAACATCCGGCATTAAAGAGACCTTCTACGTCTGCAAAGCCTCACCAGGAGCGGGCGTATGCTAACCTCAAACTCTCACGCGCCTGATGGGCAACCGTGGCGTATCACCACCCTGCGCAATAGCAACGGGATGGTCGCAACGTTTATGGACTGGGGCGCCACCTGGCTCTCTGCCCGCGTACCGATGGGCGATGGTCACGTTCGTGAGGCGCTGCTCGGCTGTGCCACGCCATCCGACTATCTGCAACAGAGCGCTTATCTGGGCGCAACGGTGGGCCGCTATGCCAACCGCATTGCCCAGGCGCAGTTGCAGCATGACGGCCAGCGCATCGCACTCACGGCCAATCAGGGTGCGCATCAGTTGCACGGAGGCCCGGAGGGCTTCCACAATCGTCGCTGGCAGATTGTCTGCCAGAGCGACAGCGAAGTGGAATATCGCCTGGACTCTCCCGATGGCGATCAGGGGTTTCCTGGCACGCTGCTGGTGTCGCTGCGCTACCATCTGGACGACGACAATATGCTGTCGATTCATTACGACGCCACCGTGGATAAAGCCTGCCCGGTTAACCTGACGAATCATGCTTATTTCAATCTGGATGCAGAACACGGCGACGCGCGTCAGCATCGTCTGCAGCTGAATGCCGATCATTATCTGCCCGTCGATAGTGAAGGGATCCCCAATGCGCCGCTGAAAGCCGTAGCAGGGACCAGTTTTGATTTCCGCCAGGCAAAATCGATCGCCCAGGACTTCCTGAGTGATGCCGATCAGCAGACGGTAAAAGGCTACGATCACGCTTATCTGCTCAATGACAGTGCGGCACAGCCCGCTGCTACGTTGTGGTCTGCCGACGGCAAGCTGAAACTGAACGTCTTTACCAGCGCCCCGGCATTACAACTTTATAGCGGGAATTATCTGGAAGGCACTCCGGCTCGCGAGCAAGGCGTCTATACTGCTTTCCAGGGTATTGCGCTGGAGAGCGAGTTCTTACCTGACTCGCCTAACCATCCTGAGTGGCCTCAGCCAGACTGCTGGCTGCAACCGGGTGAATCGTATCAGTCGATAACGCGTTATCAACTGACTGTGGTTTGACAAAGCGCATGAAAATCGCGCATCGCGAGCGTTATGGACTTACGCGCTGCGCAGAATTCAGCTATGGTAATGCACATTAAAATTGCCGCGTTGTCGTCTCCGGCAGTTTACCGGTCACCATTATCATAGAAACGTAAAGTTATTAAGGAGTTAAGCTATGGCTGTAACTAAGCTGGTTCTGGTACGTCACGGCGAAAGCCAGTGGAACAATGAAAACCGTTTCACCGGTTGGTATGACGTTGATCTGTCAGACAAAGGCCGCACGGAAGCGAAAGCGGCCGGTCAGCTGCTGAAGAAAGAAGGCTTCACCTTCGATTTCGCTTACACTTCTGTGCTGAAACGTGCCATCCACACGCTGTGGAACATCCTGGATGAAGTGGATCAGGTGTGGTTGCCAGTAGAGAAATCCTGGCGCCTGAACGAGCGTCACTACGGTGCGCTGCAGGGTCTGGATAAAGCTGAAACCGCCAACAAATACGGCGACGAGCAGGTTAAGCAGTGGCGTCGTGGTTTTGCCGTGACCCCACCAGAGCTGGATCGTGCTGATGAGCGCTTCCCTGGCCACGACCCACGTTATGCGTCACTGACCGCTGAACAGTTGCCAACGACTGAAAGCCTGGCGCTGACCATCGATCGCGTGCTGCCTTACTGGAATGAATCTATTCTGCCACGCATGAAAAGCGGCGAGAAAGTGATCATCGCGGCCCACGGTAACTCCCTGCGTGCGCTGGTGAAATACCTGGACAACATGAGCGAAGAAGAGATCCTGGAACTGAACATCCCAACTGGCGTGCCGTTGGTGTATGAGTTCGATGAAAACTTCAAGCCTGTCAAACACTACTACCTGGGTGATGCTGACGAGATTGCTGCGAAAGCCGCTGCCGTTGCAAACCAGGGCAAAGCGAAGTAATCATTTAGCAATAAATGGTTCGCTGATATAAAAAAACCCGCCATCTGGCGGGTTTTTTATGCGCGTGTACGAATTAGCCGCGACGCGTTTTCACCGCATCTGCCAGCTGACGCAGCACGGTTTCAGTATCTTCCCAGCCAATACAGGCATCGGTAACACTTTTGCCGTAGACCAGCGGTTCACCGCTTTCCAGGCTCTGATTTCCTTCAACCAGATGGCTTTCAATCATCACACCAATAATCGCGCGATCGCCACCCGCAATCTGCTGTGCCACATCCGTTGAAACCTCCAGCTGCTTTTTAAACTGCTTGCTGCTGTTGGCATGGCTGAAGTCGATCATAATTTGCGGATCCAGACCGGCTTTTTCCAGCCCGACTTTCACGGCGCTGACGTGGTGAGCGCTGTAGTTTGGCTCTTTGCCGCCACGCAAAATAATGTGACAGTCTTCATTGCCGCCAGTCTCAACAATCGCTGAATGACCGTATTTGGTCACCGACAGGAAGCAGTGAGGAGCACTGGCTGCGCCGATGGCGTCAATGGCGACCTTGATGGTGCCGTCGGTGCCATTTTTGAACCCCACCGGGCAGGAAAGACCGGAAGAGAGTTCACGGTGAACCTGAGACTCCGTGGTCCGTGCGCCAATCGCGCCCCAGCTCATCAGGTCGGCCACATACTGCGGGGTGATCATATCGAGGAACTCCCCCGCCGCTGGCAGGCCGCTGTCATTGATTTCCAGCAGCAGCTGACGTGCGATGCGCAGGCCGTCGTTGATCTGGAAGCTGCCATCCATATGCGGATCGTTGATCAGCCCTTTCCAGCCCACCGTGGTGCGCGGTTTTTCAAAATAGACACGCATCACCACTTCCAGCGAGTCACTCAGTTCTTCACGCAGCATTAGCAGGCGAGTGGCGTACTCTTTGGCTGCCACGGTGTCGTGAATCGAGCAGGGACCAATCACCACTAACAGACGGTCATCCTGCTTTTTCAGAATATGATGAATTGCCTGACGGGCCTGGGAAACGGTGCTGGCCGCTTTGTCCGTAGCAGGGAATTTTTCAAATAACGCAACCGGAGGTAAAAGTTCTTTTATCTCTTTGATTCTTAAGTCATCGTTCTGATAATTCATAATATTTCCAGGTTATTTCATTGCCGTACTGCACACCAGGCGCATCTCTTCCAATTTATCGCGACTCCCCAGCCCTGTAAATCGTATTACGTTGGTTAATTCCCCCTTAGATTTGATTTATCTCTGTCGTGAACTACACTTTTAATCGTTAACTCTTGCATTAAACGTATTTGTACCACTTACGATTCCACCCTGACCTTTCTACAGGATTTTATTCTGAAGATAATGAAATCGCGTAACTCACCGAATCGAGTTATTGAGTCAGGTCACATTCAATAATTAACGGAGCATAATGATGAATAAGTTTGCAATCGTATTTCTGACAGCGGCAATGACCCTGGGCTGCGCAGCAGCTATGGCTGACGACAGTGGCAATGGTTCAGCGAATGCAGCCGCAGATGCCGGTGCAGTAGCCCCAGGTTCTCATGAAAAAATTGCCCCAAATAACGTTAATAACAGCAAAATTAACACTAACGGCACGGGCACTCACAAAGATATGAAGCACCATAAAGGAATGAGTGCGGACGAAGTGAATAAGAACGCACAGTGTAAAGACGGTAAATGTCCCGACATGAACGCCAAGGTCGGTGATGGTGCGGATACCAAAACTGATGGTACCAGCCAGTAATTGGCCATAACGTCAGATTAATCAAAGGAGAGCCGATGCTCTCCTTTTTTCTTTCTCGTTTTCTTCCGCCATCCCTTCAGCTATCCTGAATCCCCTGTTTCACTTCGGAATTTTCCATGGCCACGTTGCTGCTGATTGACGATCATCCGCTGGTGCAGGTTGCGCTGGAAGCCGCACTGGTTCATGCCCCCTTTCCTCTGACCTTGCTGTCTGCTGAAAATCAGCAGGATGCACTGGCGTTACTGGACAGTCAGCGTGTCAGCCTGGTGATCCTCGATATTGGTCTGCCTGACAGCGACGGCCTGCAACTGCTCAAACGTATTAAACGACTCGCCCCCTCACTGCCAGTGGTGATCTACTCAGCGCAGGAAGAGCGTGTCTGGCCGCGTCTGGCAGAAGCGGCCGGGGCATCGGGTTTTGTCGCAAAACGCCAGCCGTTAAGTCAGCTGTTGTCAGCCGTCCTGGCGGTGTTGGGGGGGCAACGGGCCTTCCCTCCCCAGCAGCAGGATGAAAGGCTGCATGAAACGCTCACCGCTAAGGAGTTGCAGATCCTTGCCCTGCTGGCACGCGGTCACTCCAACCTGCACATCGCTGAGCAACTGCATATCAGCAACAAAACGGTCAGCACCCATAAAAAGAATATTATGGATAAAACCGGGGCACAGTCAGTGGTTGAGCTGGCGCAGCTGTGGCAGTCGCGCCAGTGATCGCCAGACAACTGCTGATTATCCTGCTGCTGTGTGTCAGTAGCGCCAGCGCCAGTCTGCGGCCGATCAGCAGTATTGCCCTGCCGCAGGAAATGATGCCGCTGGCCTCGCCTGCGTCAGAATCGCTCAAAAACCTGCGTGTTGGCGTGCTGGTTGGCAGCAGTTCGCCGTGGAATATGGTGGTGGGTAACGATCTTTACGGCATCAATGCCGACTATCTGGTGGCTTTGCAGCAGACCAGTGCTCTGAGTATGAACGTGCAGGGCTTTAACCATCTGCCAGAGATGCTGGATGCGTTACAGCAGGGGAAGGTGGACGTGTTGTTCGGCGTGCCTCAGCACCCTTTGCCACCCGGCATCAGCGCCACGCAGCCCTGGTTTAGCAGTCCGCTGCGTATCTATCGTAATCGTAACAATCTGCGTCCGGTGATGTTTAATTCCAGCGAGGCGCGCATCAGCGTCAGCCGTGACACGCTGGCGCGGGTCAATCCCACCTTTGTCCAGCAGCATCGCTGGCAGATTGTCGACAGCGATGTGCAGGCACTATCAGGGTTGCTGAATCAACACAGTGATTATGTGGTCGCTGATGAAACCAGCGCGGGCTTCCTGCTTGGTCAGTTACAGCAGGGTGAAATCTACCAACTGGCCTCCCCTCTGGATCCGGGTGTGTTGCAGATCAGGGCAATGACCCGCAGCCCGGCACTGACGCAGCAGCTGGACAGTGCGATACGCCAGCTACCGATGGAAGTGGTGAACGGCATCCAGGGGCGCTGGAGCAGCGCACTGCCGCGCTATCAGGACAGTAATACCGCCCGCCTCACCCCGATGGAACGTAGCTGGATTGCCCAACATCCGATGATTATCTACGCCGCCGTCAGTGACGATTATCCGTGGAGCTATCGCAATGCCAGCGGTCAGCCTGCCGGTTACAGCGTGGATCTGCTCAACAGCATTGGTCAGATCACCGGATTGCGCTTTCAGCCCTACTGGGTCAGCAATGCACAGCAGGCGGGTACGCTGGTTGCGCAGGGCCGCGCCCTGATCCAACTGACGTTACCGCTGACGGGCAATGATGCCATGCTGAATAATACGCAGCCCGTCTGGCGCGCGTTGTGGGGCGTTTATGTTCGTCCGTCGGAACAGAGCATCAGCAGCTGGGCAGATCTTAGCGGCAAACGGGTTGGCGTGAAGCGCGGTGATATAGCATCCCGTCTGTTGCCTGCGGGCAGCGTGCCTCAGGTGTTCGATGACACCACCCGCCTGTATGACGCGCTGGCCAGTGGTCAGATTGATGCGCTGGTGGACAATGTGCTGTCGGCTCGCTGGCGTATCCAGAGCCGTTATATCAATACGCTACAACTGGCGTTTACCGCCAGCGATACCGCCTGGCCGATTACCCTGGGCATTGCCCCTGACCAGCCGCTGCTGCGCGCATTACTGAACAACAGTCTGCAACAGATCCCGGCGGAGAGCTGGCAGCGGCTGCGCGAGAACTGGAGCAGCACACCAGAAAGTTTTGATGACGGCCATCAGGGAGCCATGCGGCCAATATCGCTGTTTGTGCTGGTGGCGGCGCTGTTTGCCATTGTCTTCCTGCTGATCCTGCTGCTGAGACGCTATATTGATCAGCGCCGCGAACGTCAGCAGCGGCAACGGCTGGAGCAGGAACGTGAAGTGGCCCAACGGGAAAACCGGATGAAAAGCCAGTTTCTGGCAACCGTCAGCCACGAGCTGCGCACGCCGATGCAGGCGGTGCTGGGACTGCTGGAACTGGAGCTGGCGCAACAACCTCAGCGCCATAATTTATCGCTGATCTATAGCAGCGCTGCCAGCCTGCTGACGTTGCTCAACGATCTTCAGGATCATGCCAGGGTGGAGAACAACAGCTTCAGCCTGGTGCCACGCCCGCTGGAACCGGAGAACTGGCTGAAACGTTTGGCTGTTTTTTACCCTCCTCTTATTCGTCGTAATGGCCCGCAGCTGAAAGTCAGTGCATTAACGACGCTGCCCGCCTGGGTGCTAATTGATGGTGAGCGCCTGCAACAGGTTGCCAATAACCTGATGGGAAATGCGATTAAGTTTACTCCGCAGGGCGAAATCAATCTGACGCTTGCCGCCCTGGAGGAGCCGCCCCGGCTCTGTCTGCGGGTCACTGATACCGGCAGCGGCATTCCTCTGGCCGAGCAGCAGCGGTTGTTTGAACCCTGGTATCAGACGCCTTCCGGTCGTCAACTGTCGGTGCAGGGCAGCGGGTTGGGATTATCTATCTGCCGTGAGATTGTCAGCCGCATGGGCGGAACGATTGATCTGCAATCGGCACCCGGCGAAGGCACCTGCGTCAGCGTCACGCTGCCGTGGCAGGTGATCAATCCGCCAGCCTATACCGCGATGCAGGAGCGCCCTGTCGCGCCCATGACCCACCATTTACGTGCGGCGATTATCGATGACCATCCGACCAACCTGCTGGTGATGCAGCAACAGCTGGCTCACTGCGGCATTCAGGCTGACACTTTCGGCGACGGACGCGCGCTGCTGGATGCCGCGAAACACGCACAATGGGATTTGCTGTTTATTGACTTCAGCATGCCGCACCCGGATGGCCTGACGCTGGCAAAAATCCTGCGCCGCAGCGAACGTCATCAGTCGCATCGCACGCGCATTGTGCTCTGTTCCGCCGATGCACAAATTCTCAACCATCCGCAGGCGCAGCAGGTTGCTGACCACCTGCTGCTCAAGCCCGTATCTCTCGCGGATATCGCAGCACTGTTGCAGGCCGATGCGCCCGATTTGTTCGCGGATATTGCCCAACGTCTGAACCAGCTTGCCCATCATGATGCCCACTATTTTCAGCGTCTGTGCCAGACGCTGAGTGATACATTAGCGCGCGATGTTGAAGCCATGACCCAGGCCGCTTCCGCTGAGGCATGGCCTGCACTGGAAAAAGCGGCTCATCGGATGAAAGGAAGCTGGCTGCTGCTGGGTTATAGCGAAGGTGAACGGCTTTGCCAGCAGATCATTCAGGCGGCACAAAACCATCAGCCCCCTAAATCTGCGCTAACTTTATTGATATCATTAAGCGCTAAGCTATTAACTCAACTGGAATCTTATGGCTCATAACCACGGTGAAACCGACACCAATCGCTCCCGTTTGCTCGCCGCTTTTGCGGTCACAGCCATTTTTATGGTGGCGGAAGTCGCGGGTGGTCTGATCTCAGGCTCGCTGGCACTGCTGGCCGATGCCGGGCACATGCTCACCGATGCTGCCGCGCTGCTGCTGGCGCTGCTGGCAACCCAGTTGTCCCGGCGTAAACCCACGGCGCAGCACTCGTTTGGCCTGTTACGTTTAACCACGCTCGCCGCCTTTGTGAATGCTATCGCTCTGCTGGTCATTACCGTTCTGATTGTCTGGGAAGCCCTGGTTCGTTTCTGGCAACCACAGCCGATTGCGGGTGGCATGATGCTGATCATTGCTATCGGCGGGCTGTTGGCGAACCTGCTGTCGTTATGGCTGCTGCGCAGCGGCAGTGAAGAGAAGAATCTGAATGTGCGGGCCGCAGCACTGCATGTCCTTGGCGATCTGCTGGGTTCAGTCGGCGCCATTGTTGCCGCGCTGATCATCATGCTAACGGGCTGGACGCCCATCGACCCTATTTTGTCGGTTCTGGTGTCGTTACTGGTATTGCGCAGCGGCTGGGCATTGATGAAAGAGAGCGGCCGCGAATTACTGGAAGGTGCGCCACGGGATATTGACACAGACAAACTGCAACGCGCGCTGGTCCGCAGCATTCCTGAAGTCCGTCACGTGCATCATGTGCATTTATGGCAGGTGGGGGAGAAACCGGTGATTATGCTGCATGTTCAGGTGATCCCGCCGCGGGATCATGATGCCCTGCTGCACAGCATTCATGATTATCTGCGTCAGCACTATCACATTGCGCATGCGACGGTGCAGATGGAGTACCAGCAGTGTGAACACAGCGACTGTAATTTGCAGCAGAGCCAGGGCGGCGGCGCGCATCATCACCCTCATTGATTGTTGATGGCCAGGGCGGACCGAAACAGGAGGTCCGCCCCAATTCAGCTATCCGCGCTGGCGGGCGCTTTTCATCCACAGCCACGAACCGTTGAGGGCGATTAATGTCAGCACGACATATTCCAGCGCCATCGCATAAACCCCCTGGCGAGCGAAAATCATCACGCTGATCACATTGATAATCACCCACAGCAGCCAGTTCTCGACGTATTTACGTGTCATCAGCACCATCGCCGCAATCGACAACACCATCATGCAGGAGTCCCAGAACGGGAACGCATCCGGCTGTAGCTGCGGCATTACCACGTTCAGGCCCAGGTTGTGCATCAGCGAGACGGCGGTTTGCGTCAGGAAAGCAAATACCGGGTCGATATAGCGCGTCATCAGGGCAATCGCCACGACGATCGCAGCGCCCCAGCCGAGCAGTTTAGGCAGCGGCAGCCAGCGTATTTTCAGCGCCTGCTGATTATCACTGGTTTGTCGGCTCCAGGCGTACCATCCGTAAATATTGGCGACAAAGAAGAACAGTTGCAGCAGCAGGCTGGCATACAGCTGGATCTGGAAGAAGATCACCGCAAACAGGGTGACGTTGATCAGGCCAAACGCATAGTTAGCGATCTTTTCAAGGCTGGCCAGCCAGATGCACAGCAGGCCAGCAAGGGTGCCGATCGCCTCGATCCACGACAGATCGTAGCCGCCCTGCCCCAGAGGGATGTGAACCAGAATATTCGAGGTGCTAAAAAAATCCATATTAGAGAGTCCTGAGATTTTATAAATTAAGCGTTACCCTTAATTTTTAATTTAAGGTCTGCGGCAAAGGTTAGCATACGATTCAGCGGGATCAATGCGGCTTCACGTAGCGCATCATCTACAAAAATTTCATGTTCGCTACCGCCCTGCTCCAGACCATCGGCAATCGCTTTCAGGCCGTTCATCGCCATCCACGGGCAGTGAGCGCAGCTGCGACAGGTGGCACCTTCGCCTGCCGTTGGGGCTTCCAGCAACTCTTTGTCCGGGCACGCCTGCTGCATTTTGTAAAAAATACCGCGATCGGTGGCAACGATCATCTGCTTGTGCGGCATGGTCTGCGCAGCATGGATCAGCTGACTGGTGGAGCCAACGGCATCGGCCAGATCGACGATCGCCTGCGGCGATTCGGGATGCACCAGCACCGCCGCATCCGGATAAAGCATCTTCATGCGTTGCAGTGCCTGCGTTTTAAACTCGTCGTGAACGATGCAGGCCGCCTGCCAGCAGATGACATCTGCGCCACTTTTGCGCGTCACGTACTGTCCAAGATGACGATCGGGTGCCCAGATGATTTTCTCTCCGAGGCTATCGAGATGCTCAATCAATTCCACGGCAATACTGGAGGTGACAACCCAGTCGGCACGGGCTTTTACTGCCGCCGAGGTGTTGGCGTACACCACCACGGTGCGGTCAGGGTGAGCATCACAGAATTTGCTGAATTCCTCGATCGGGCAGCCGAGATCGAGTGAACACTCGGCCTGCAGGGTCGGCATCAGAATGGTTTTTTCCGGGCTGAGGATCTTGGCCGTTTCGCCCATAAAACGCACCCCGGCAACCAGCAGAGTGGAAGCGGAGTGCTGGCTACCAAAGCGCGCCATCTCCAGGGAATCGGAGACGCAGCCGCCGGTCTCTTCCGCCAGGGCCTGAATTTCCGGATCGGTATAATAGTGAGCGACCATGACCGCATCACGCTCTTTCAGCAGGCGTTTGATTTTTTCACGGTAAAACTGTTTTTCATCAACAGATAAACGTGCCGGTTTTGGCGGGAAGGGATAAACGGCAGATTCGGGATCAAACATCAGGCTCATAAGGCAACTCTCGTTTCTTCAACTTAACCGAATTAACGTAGAAGGCCCATCTGGTGCCAACTCTACGGCTGGTTTGTTTTATATGCTAAACACGATAGCTGAAAAATGAACCTGTGTCGCCGGATTTTTAACTTTTGCCTCAGGATGTGATGGCAATCATCAAAGGGCTTCTTCCGCCCACAACTGTCCCCCTTCAAGGCGCAGTAAAAAGGCTTTGGTCTCCAGGCCACCGGCAAATCCGGTCAGTTTACCGTTGGCCCCAATCACCCGGTGGCAAGGCGCAATAATGGAGAGCGGGTTTCGGCCATTTGCCGCACCCACAGCGCGGACAGCAGTGGGATTGCCGATCTGTTGGGCAATTTCCCCGTAACTGCGCGTTTCACCAAAGGGGATGGTGACCAGCGCCGCCCAGACCTGCTTCTGAAACTCCGTGCCGATAAAATCCAGCGTCAAGATAAACTGCTGACGATGGCCTGCAAAATACTCGCGCAGCTGTCGTTCTGCTTCCAGCAGGGTTGCGTTCTGTATATCTTCCAGCTGCGGCCTGAAGCGCACACGTTTGGGATCATCATTTTCCCACAGAACGGCAGCGAGTCCCTGTTCGGTCGCCACCAGTTTCAACTCGCCTACCGGGGAGTGCATCATTTTATACCAGAAAGCCATCTTCCCTCTCCTTCTCTGTCTGGGGTACGCGCTATTATGCCCTGGTGATGACACATCGCTGGCCGTTTTCGGACATCAGCACAGAATAATGTTGTGTCCGAAAACGGCGAGTACCGGATGTGCTAAACGCCTAATCTGATGTGAATTCTGTGCGACAGGACATAACGATGATTGACCCAAACTCAGCTTACCGCGCCCTCACCTCACGCGATGCGCGTTTTGACGGCGTATTCTACGTTGGTGTGACCTCAACCGGCATTTATTGTCGTCCGGTTTGCCCGGTAAAGGCACCACGCGCCGAGAACTGCCTGTTCTTTGACAGTGCTGAAGCGGCAGAAAAAGCCACCTTCCGGCCCTGCCTGCGCTGCCGACCTGAGCTGGCTCCCGGCCATGCACCTGTTGATAACAGTCAGCGCATTGCCGAGCGGCTGATGCAGCGTATAGATGAAGGGATGATTGAGCAGGTGGATAGCCTGGAAGAGATCGCTGCCTGTTTTCATCTCAGCCTGCGTCAGCTTCGCCGTATTGTGCAGAAAGAACTGGGCGTTTCGCCACAGGAGTTGCGTCAGACCCGGCGATTGCTGCTGGCAAAGCAGTTGTTGAGCGAAACACACCTGCCCGTCACGCAAATTGCCTTTGCCAGTGGATTCTCCAGCCTGCGGCGTTTTAACGCGGCATTCAGCAGCCAGTATCGTATGCCCCCTACGCATTTACGTAAGAACATGAAGATTGCAGAGGGCGGCATCGACAGCAATGACACCTCAACGCTGCAACTGAGCTATCGCCCTCCTTATGACTGGGAAGCGATGCTGGCCTTCCTGCGCCGTCGTGCGCTACTGGGCGTGGAGAGTGTGGATGATAGTAGTTATGCCCGTACCGTGCGTCTGGGGCCGCATAATGGCTGGATTAGAGTGACGCAGCGCACAGAGAAAAATATGCTGCAGGTTGAGTTCACGCATTCACTGAATGCTGTTTTGCCTGTGCTGCTGCGCCGATTGAGAAATCTGTTTGACCTCAATGCCCGCCCTGACCTGATTACACAGCATCTGGGGCAGGACCCGCAGCTACGCGACTCGGTGCTGGCGCATCCCGGATTACGGGTTCCCGGTGCGTTCGACGGTTTTGAGATGGCCGTGCGTGCGATTCTCGGCCAGCAGATTACGGTGAAAGCCGCTGCCACGCTGGGCGGGCGCTTCGCTACGGCGCTGGGGGAAGAGATCACCACACCCTTTGCTGAACTGACACGCCTTTCCCCCCAGCCAGCCCGAGTGGCGCAATGCAGTATTGATGAGATCGCCCGCCTGGGGATTGTCAGTGCCCGCACCCGCTGCATCCTGGCGCTGGCGGAGCAGTGCGCGCAGGGGAAACTGCAACTGGATATCGCCAGCAACCCCGACGATACGATAGTGCAGCTGTTAACACTGCCCGGGATTGGTGACTGGACAGCGAATTACCTCGCGATGCGTGCTTTACGCTGGCCTGATGCGTTTCCGGCTGGCGATATTGTCGTACGCAATAATCTCGGTGGTCTTAGCGTTAAACAAGCGGAGGATCGCTCACAGGCATGGCGTCCGTGGCGGAGCTATGCGGTGATGCATATCTGGCATGGCGGGAAGCTGAAATAGATCGGCTGCTGCTTCGGCACGGGACGACCGGAGAAAAAGGTCGTCCCCTACGAAAGAGCAAACGCACTGGCTCAAATCGCAGATAGCAAAAAGGCGCCTTTAGGGCGCCTTCTTACATTGGTGGGTCGTGCAGGATTCGAACCTGCGACCAATTGATTAAAAGTCAACTGCTCTACCAACTGAGCTAACGACCCGATATGGTGGGTGATGACGGGCTCGAACCGCCGACCCCCTCCGTGTAAAGGAGGTGCTCTACCAACTGAGCTAATCACCCATATCAGAACTGCTGCGCTTGCTTATCTCTTTTTATTTGAGAGGGTGGGTCGTGCAGGATGACTTCGCCCTTCGGGCCGTTGCTGAAGCAACGTTGTCTCGCTTTCGCTCGACTCGAACCTTTTACGGTTTTCATCCTTCACGGTTTACACCGTTCACTATTTTGAGATGGTGGGTCGTGCAGGATTCGAACCTGCGACCAATTGATTAAAAGTCAACTGCTCTACCAACTGAGCTAACGACCCGCAATGCGGTAATGCTTTACTGGTTACTGCTTACTACTTTGAAGTGGTGGGTCGTGCAGGATGACTTCGCCCTTCGGGCCGTTGCTGAAGCAACGTTGTCTCGCTTTCGCTCGACTCGAACCTTTTACGGTTCTCATCCTTCACGGTTTGCACCGCTTACTACTTTGAAGTGGTGGGTCGTGCAGGATTCGAACCTGCGACCAATTGATTAAAAGTCAACTGCTCTACCAACTGAGCTAACGACCCGATATGGTGGGTGATGACGGGCTCGAACCGCCGACCCCCTCCGTGTAAAGGAGATGCTCTACCAACTGAGCTAATCACCCATATCGTTACTTCAAAGCACGGCTTACACCGTTTAAAATCTACGCGTAAAACTTAATAGTGGTGGGTCGTGCAGGATTCGAACCTGCGACCAATTGATTAAAAGTCAACTGCTCTACCAACTGAGCTAACGACCCACTTTTGTGCTGCTGGCGTCTCTTAACATATCCCCCGGCAACGGCGGCATATATTACTGATTTGAATTTCCAGCGCAACCACTATTTAAGGACAAGCTGTTCAACTGCTTAGGTTTCACGCGGTAAGACCATAATTCAGGCTAAAAAGAGCCAAAACGCACCAATTAAAGTGCGGCAGCGCGCTTCTGTGCCTGTTTAGCGGCTTCACTGTTCGGATACAGTTTAAGCACCTGCTGATAGACCGCTTTGGCTTTCGCCTTATCGCCTTTTTCCTGCATGATCACCCCAACCTTCAACAGCGCATCTGCGCTCTTCGGTGATTTAGGGTAATTTTTGACAACCGTCGCAAAATAAAACGCGGCGTCATCTTTTTTACCTTTGTTGTAATTCAGCTGACCGAGCCAATAGTTCGCATTAGGCTGGAAAGTCGAATCCGGGTATTTCTTCACAAAGGACTGAAATGCTGCGATAGCCTGATCGTACTGTTTTTTCTCCAGTACCAGCGCCACTGCCGCATTGTAATCGGTATTCGCGTCCCCAGTTTGGGTCGGGGCAGCAGCGGCAGCAGGAGCTGCTGCCGCTGCATTGCTGCCATCAGAGGACGTATCGGCAGCTGCCGCACCCGCACCTGACGCGGCCGCTGCACCGGCGTTTGCACCACCGCTGCTGAGACTGTCAATCTGCTGGTAAAGTCCTTTCTGACGTTCCACAACCTGATTCAGCTGATAGCTGTTTTCCTGAATTTGACCACGTAGTGAGTCAATATCATTTTGCGTTTCGGAAAGTTGCTGCTGAAGTTGCTGGAGGAGTTGTGCCTGAGCATTAGAAATACGCTCAAGTGTAGTGACACGGTCTTCAACCGAGCCGGAGCCAACGTTACTGATTGTTGCCTGGGCATTAGCGGCCCAGGGGGCCGCTACGCCAACCAGTAACGACAGACTCAACAGGTGAGTTCTGAAGCTACTAATCATGTGATTCTCTTAGTAAACCAGTACTGCACGACGGTTTTTAGCATAAGCTGATTCGTCGTGACCCAGTACTGCAGGTTTTTCTTTACCGTAAGAAACGATAGAGATCTGGTCAGCAGAAACGCCTTTACCCTGCAGGTACATTTTAACAGCTGAAGCACGACGTTCGCCCAGGGCGATGTTGTATTCAGGTGTACCGCGCTCATCCGCATGACCTTCAACAGTCACTTTGTATGATGGGTTGCTACGCAGGAAGTTAGCGTGCGCATCCAGCATCTGAGCGAAGTCAGACGCGATGTCATACTTGTCCAGACCGAAGTATACGATGTTGTTTTTCTGCAGTTCTTGCATCTGCAGACGTGCCTGCTCATCAGAAGACATGTTACCGCTGTTCATGCCGCTGTTAGAACCGTCACCAAGACCGCTAGTCTGGTCGTTGTTGTTGTTCTTGTGAGAGCTACATGCAGCCACTGCGATTACTGGCAGTGCCAGCAGTAAGCCTTTCAGCACTTTGTTCAGTTGCATTATTTAATTCCTATTATAGTTTGCCATACATATTTACACATGCATCACAGATACGGCGACCAGGCAGGAAATTTGACCTGTCCATCAGTTGCCGGAAGACGCGCTTTGAAACGCCCATCCGTCGAAACCAACTGCAATACGGAACCCATACCCTGAGTAGAGCTGTAGATTACCATTGTGCCGTTAGGTGCGAGACTTGGCGTCTCATCCAGGAACGTGTCCGTTAATTGTTGAACGGCTCCCGTTACCAGATCTTGTCGGGCGATATGTTGAGCACCGCTATTGGTGCTGACCATCACCATTGATTTGCCATCAGAGCTGACGTCTGAGTCCTGGTTCTGAGAACCTTCCCAGGTGATACGTTGTGCTGTACCGCCGCTTGCGCTGATTTTATAAATTTGTGGACGACCTGCCTGATCGGAGGTGTAAGCCAGGCTCTGGCTATCCGGGAACCAGGTCGGTTCGGTGCTGTTATAACGACCATCAGTGATCTGACGAATCTGACCAGAACCAATGTCCATCACGTACAGATTCAGGCTACCTGTTTTCGATAACGCAAATGCCAGTTTGCTGCCATCTGGGGAGAAGGCTGGCGCACCGTTGTGACGTGGGAACGAAGCAACCTGCCTGATCGCGCCATTAGCCAGCGTCTGGATAACCAGCGCAGACTTACCGCTTTCAAAGGTCACGTAAGCCACTTTGCTGCCATCTGGAGACCAGGCTGGTGACATCAGTGGTTCGGGTGAACGATGCACAACAAACTGGTTGTAGCCATCGTAATCAGACACGCGCAGTTCATACGGGAACTGACCGCCGTTGGTCTGCACCACGTAAGCAATACGGGTACGGAATGCCCCTTTGATGCTGGTCAGTTTTTCAAAGCTTTCATCACTGGCCGTATGCGCCGCATAACGTAACCACTGTTTTGTCACTTTGAACTGATTCTGCGCCAGCACAGCACCTGGGTTAGCCGAGGTATCGACCAACTGGTAGGAAACGGTATAGCTGCCGTCAGCACCTGGCTGAACCTGGCCTACGACAACGGCATCAATACCCAGCGCGCTCCATGCAGCGGGCTGCACTTCTGCAGCAGTGGTTGGCTGCTGTGGTAAACGTGAACGATCGATTGGATTGAATTTACCGCTGTTACGCAAGTCAGCAGCAACGATACCGCCGATATCTTCCGGCGCTGCACCCGGGCCATCCCATTTAAACGGCACAACACCGATAGGACGCGCGGAATTCACACCCTGAGTAATTTCAATGCGAACTTCTGCATGCGCAACCGCGACAAACAGCATTAAAAAACTCAGCGCTACACGAAATGCCTGCTTCATTCTTTCTCCCTTATCCGGGCATAGCACCCACGATAATTAGCCTTGTATCAAGAAACCTAAGAGTACGGCATGCAAAACATAGTTCAACATGCCGCTTATGACCGAATTCTTACAGTTTAAACTCGACTGTCGCTTCTTTCACCGCCTGCCAGACATCCTGAGTGGGCGGTTTTGGAATTTTCGCAGTGCGAGCAGCACTTAACGCGGCCTGACAGAGCGCAGCATCACCACCGGCCGTCGTTGCTGAAATCAGCAGTCCGTCCGGTGCCAGTTTGATGCGGATATCGCAGGTTTGTCCTGCGAACGTATCCGCATTATACAATTTACTTTGAATCGCGCCTTTAACCTGTCCCAGGTAGCTGTCAATAGCAGCACCCGATGCACCCGATTTCTTCTGAGTCCCCTGCCCGGCAGCACCGCCACCACCGGCGGCATTACCCGACTTCGGCGCATTTTTACCCGAGGTCAGATCACCCAGTAAGTTACCGACATCGCCCGACTCTTTCGCGGCTTCAGCGGCGGCTTTCTTCTTGGCTGCGGCATCGGCTTTGGCTTTCGCTGCGGCGTCTGCTTTCGCTTTTGCAGCCGCTTCGGCTTTTTCTTTCGCCGCGGTCGCCGCTTTCTCTTTGGCTTCTTCTGCTGCTTTTTCTTTCGCCTCAGCGGCCGCCTGCTCTTTGGCTTCCTGAGCGGCAGCCTTCGCATCGGCGGCCGCTTTCGCATCGGCTGCGGCTTTGGCTTTCGCATCAGCGGTAGCTTTGGCTTTTGCATCCGCTGCCGCTTTCACTTTAGCGGCTTCAGCAGCAGCCTGTTTTGCTTCCGCTTCGGCTTCTTTTTTCGCATCAGCTGCCGCTTTCTTGGCTTCTTCTGCGGCTTTTTTCTGTGCATCCGCAGCAGACTTGGCCTGGGCATCTGCCTGGGCTTTCGCATCGGCTTTGGCTTTTGCCGCCGCCGCTTCTGCCTGTTTCTGCTCCTGCTGTGCCTGCTTCGCCGCATCTGCAGCCTGCTTCTGCTCGGCGGCCGTATCTGCCGCCTGCTGTTTGGCGTCTTCCTGCGCCTGCAGTCGTTCTTTCTCGATCTGTTTCAGTCGTTGCTGTTCAGCGGCCTGCTTCTGCTGCAACTCTTCCGCCTGCTGCTTAGCCTGCTTCTGACGCTGCTGCTCGGCACGTTTGCTGTCGCTCTGCTGATTTTGCTGACGATTGTACTGTTCTACGACCGCGCCAGGATCGACCATGACTGCATCAATATCGCTACCGCCACCGCCGCCGCTGGCGTCGATGTTCTCGTCAAACGAACTCCATACCAGCACGGCCACCAGAATAATGTGGAAGATGACTGATATTGTTATCGCTCGTTTTAACTTTTCGTCTTGCTCGGTTGCCTTCGACACTCTCGGTTCCCAAAAACGGTTCGAATGAATTAAATCGGCTGCGTCATTAATCCGACAGACTTCACGCCTGCCTGATGCAGCAAGTTCAGCGCCTTGATGATTTCCTCGTAAGGAACCTCTTTAGCCCCGCCAATCAGGAACACCGTTTTCGGGTTAGCCGTAATGCGACGCTGCGCTTCGGCCACCACTTGTTCCGCTGGCAACTGCTCCATCCGATCGTGATCGACCACCAGGCTGTACTGCCCGACACCCGCGACTTCAACAATCACAGGAGGATTATCATCGCTGGAGACGGTTTTAGAATCTGTAGCGTCCGGGAGATCGACTTCCACGCTTTGAGTGATGATCGGCGCCGTTGCCATGAAAATCAGCAACAGCACCAGCAGCACGTCCAGCAACGGAACAATATTGATCTCGGACTTGACGTCGCGGCGACCGCGACCACGCCTTCTGGCCATGCTAACCTCCGACTTACTTGCTTACGTCGCTAGAGAACGCCTGACGATGCAGGATAGCCGTGAACTCTTCCATAAAGTTGTCGTAGTTCTGCTCAAGTTTGTTCACACGCTGCGTCAGGCGGTTGTAAGCCATAACGGCAGGGATGGCGGCAAACAGACCGATTGCAGTCGCAATCAGTGCTTCAGCAATACCCGGTGCCACCATCTGTAAGGTGGCCTGTTTCACCGCACCCAGCGCGATAAAGGCGTGCATAATCCCCCATACCGTACCAAACAGACCAATGTAGGGGCTGATGGAACCGACGGTACCCAGGAAAGGTATATGGTTTTCCAGCGCTTCCAGTTCACGGTTCATGGAAATACGCATGGCACGCGTCGCCCCCTCCACGACCGCTTCCGGCGCATGGTTGTTGGCACGATGCAGGCGGGCAAACTCTTTAAAGCCCGCATAGAAAATCTGCTCAGAACCGCCCAGCTCATCGCGACGGGCCTGGCTTTCCTGATAGAGACGAGACAGTTCGATACCGGACCAAAACTTATCTTCGAAGGCATCTGCATCACGTGTGGCCGCATTCAAAATACGGGTCCGCTGAATGATTACAGCCCAGGAGGCGATAGAAAATCCGATCAATATCAACATGATAAGTTTGACCAGAAGGCTCGCCTTCAGGAACAAATCAAGAATGTTCATGTCAGTCACTGCTTGAACTCCGCGACAATAGACTTGGGAAGCGCTATCGGCTTCATTAGATGTGGATTGATGCAGGCGATCAGGACCTCTGCTTCATTGAGCACACGGCCTTCTGCATTAACGATGCGTTGTGCAAATGTCATGGTCGTTCTGGTCATGCCAATGACCTCGCATTGCACCTCGAGCATATCGTCGAGACGTGCAGCTGCAAGGTAATCAACCGTGATACGACGCACGACAAAGGCCACCTGCTGTTCCAGCAGAACCTGTTGATTGAAATGGCGCTGGCGCAGCATCTCAGTTCGCGCTCGTTCATAAAAAGCGACATAGCTGGCGTGGTAAACCACACCACCGGCATCAGTATCTTCGTAATAGACACGCACCGGCCATCGAAACAGCGTTGTACTCACTCTACATCCCGGTAATGCTAACGTTGGTACAGGAAAACGTTGCTACTATACGCAAGAGCTAACCTATTGGGAATGGGTTGCCAGAGGCTGACGAAAATAATTATGCCAGCGTAACAACTTCACTAAATTCAGCACATTTGTTAGACAAATACTGACATAAACGTAGCTAAACGAAGCTTCAGAGACATTCTTTGGGGCGAGAAGAAGAAGAGAAAAACAGAGGGGCAGATAAATCCGCCCCTTTGTGCGATCAGAGGAAGAAGAAACCGACACCACTCAACGCAATCAACAGTGCAGGAAGTGGCGAGAAAAATCCGCGCCAGCGTAGACGACGCGGGCGGAAACCCACGCCGTGAATCACGCCAGTGCAGACCGCCCACATCAGCAACAGTCCCTGCCAGATAGCCAGCTCACTGCTGTTCGCGGCAAAGCGCGATGGGTTCCAGAACATGCACCCTGCCAGCACCAACGCAGCCACCAGGGAAAGAGCCCTCAACGGGCCCTTATCCATCAGTTGATAGAGACGAGCGATGCCCTCCCCCATTACAGTTTCTCTTTACTCGCAGCGCCTGCTTCAGCTTGTTCCAGCGCCAGCGCCGTAATAATACCGAAGGCACAGGCCAGCAGCGTGCCAAGGATCCAGGCAAAATACCACATGATGACACTCCTTCCTTAGTAGAGAGAATTGCTGTTACTTTCAATGTGTTCTTTGGTCACGCGACCGAACATTTTGTAGTAACACCAGGTTGTATAAGCCAGGATTAGCGGCACGAAGATCACCGCTGCCACTGTCATCACTTTTAGCGTCAGTAATGTCGACGTAGCATCCCACATTGTCAGACTGACGTTTGGCACCGTGCTTGATGGCATAACAAACGGGAACATTGCCACACCGGCAGTCAGAATAACGCAGGCCATTGTCAGGGAAGAGAAGATGAACGCCCATGCGCCTTTTTCCAGTCGTGAACACAGGATGGTCAGTAGCGGCAGAACGACACCCAGCGCCGGGATCGCCCAGAGAATCGGCGCATTATTGAAGTTCACCATCCAGGCTCCAGCCTGACGGCTGACTTCTTTCACCAGCGGGTTCGATGCACCGTTATGATCCAGTGCCGACGTCACCACGTAACCATCAATGCCGTACACCACCCAGACACCGGCCAGTACGAAGCCGACCATCATCACCAGAGCCGTGATCTGCGCCGTGACACGAGCACGCAAGTGCAGCTCACCCACAGTACGCATTTGCAGATAGGTCGCCCCCTGAGTCAGGAACATCATCAGGCTGACGATACCGGCCAACAGACCAAACGGATTCAGTAACTGGAAGAAATTACCGGTATAGAACAGGCGCAGATCGGTATCGATATGGAACGGCACACCCTGTAACAGGTTGCCAAACGCCACACCAATGACCAGCGGTGGAACGAAGCTACCGATAAAGATCGCCCAGTCCCACATACCCCGCCAGCGCGGATCTTCAATTTTCGAGCGGTAATCAAAGCCTACCGGACGGAAGAATAAAGAAGCCAGCACCAGAATCATCGCCACATAGAAACCCGAGAAAGCGGCAGCATAGACGGTCGGCCAGGCAGCAAATAACGCACCACCAGCGGTGATCAGCCAGACCTGGTTACCATCCCAGTGCGGGGCAATGCTGTTGATCATCACGCGGCGTTCGGTATCGTTACGGCCAAGGATGCGCGATAGCACCCCTACCCCCATGTCGAAACCGTCAGTGATCGCAAAGCCGATACACAGGATGCCAATCAGCAGCCACCAGATAAAACGCATTAGTTCATAAGTTAACATTTGTGGACTCCTGTCTTAGCGTGCCGGCTGCGAGGCGATGCTGGACTGTTCATAGTGATAGCGTCCGGTCTTCAGGCTGCTTGGACCCAGGCGGGCGAACTTGAACATCAGGTACATTTCAGCCACCAGGAACAGGGTATACAGGCCACAAATCAGCCCCATAGAGAACAGCAGGTCGCCGACGGTCAATGATGAGTTCGCCACAGCGGTTGGCAGAACTTCACCAATCGCCCAAGGCTGACGGCCGTATTCCGCCACAAACCAACCTGATTCGATAGCAATCCACGGCAGCGGAATCCCATAAAGCGCGCATTTCAGCAGAAGTGGGCATTTACCAATGCGATTACGAATAACGCTCCAGAATGACAGCCCGATAATCAGTAACATCAGCACGCCACTGGCGACCATGATACGGAAGGAGAAGTACAGCGGGGCAACGCTCGGGATCGAGTCTTTTGTGGCTTTCTGAATCTGCGCTTCGCTGGCATCCGTCACCTTATCGGTATAGCGTTTCAGCAATAAGCCATAACCGAGATCCTGTTTCGCTGCGTTAAACGCGGTTCTGACAGCAGGATCCTGATTGCCGGTACGCAACTCTTGCAGCAGCTCGTAGGCTTTCATCCCGTTACGGATGCGCACTTCATGCTGCTCCATCAGCTCTTTCAGGCCGGTGACCTTTTTGTCGACAGAGCGGGTAGCGATCAGGCCCAGCGCCCAGGGGATCTGGATAGCATATTTATTCTGCTGTGCTTGCTGGTCTGGAATACCAAACAGCGTAAACGCTGCGGGTGCTGGCTGCGTTTCCCACTCGGCTTCAATCGCGGCAAGTTTGGTTTTCTGCACATCACCCATTTCATAACCCGATTCGTCACCCAGTACGATGACCGACAGGATAGCCGCCATGCCGAAGCTGGCCGCAATAGCGAATGAACGCTTGGCAAATGCAACGTCACGACCACGCAGCAGGTAATATGCGCTGATACCGAGAATAAACATCGCGCCGCAGGTGTAGCCTGCTGCAACGGTATGCACGAATTTAACCTGCGCTACCGGGTTCAACACCAGCTCGGAGAAGCTGACCATCTCCATGCGCATGGTTTCGAAGTTAAACTCGGAAGCCACTGGATTCTGCATCCAGCCGTTTGCCACCAGAATCCACAGTGCGGAGAGGTTAGAGCCCAATGCCACCAGCCAGGTGACTGCCATGTGCTGCACTTTCCCCAGACGATCCCAGCCGAAGAAGAACAGCCCGACAAAGGTTGACTCAAGGAAGAACGCCATCAAACCTTCAATGGCCAGTGGGGCACCGAAGATATCACCCACATAGTGCGAGTAATAAGACCAGTTTGTGCCGAACTGAAACTCCATGGTGAGCCCAGTTGCAACACCCAGGGCAAAGTTAATACCAAATAATTTTCCCCAGAACTTGGTCATATCTTTGTAGATTTGTTTACCCGACAGTACATATACCGTTTCCATAATGGCCAGTAAAAACGCCATACCCAGCGTTAATGGCACAAACAGAAAATGGTACATAGCAGTCAAAGCAAACTGTAATCGCGACAGTTCGACAATATCAAACATTTTGACTCCTTGCTCCGCAAGTGGGTTCCGGCAGAAGAATACCCGAGTAAATTACTCGGAATTATCTGGAGATATCCCAATAAATAATTAAACACGTAATCCCGTGGAATGGTCACTGAGGCACAAGGAAGAGCCTCAATCCTTTGACCAAAAAGGCTGCTAACAGCCCTGGAAGATCCATAAGAACCCTACGGACATTATGATACGCCTTTATACACACAGGTTTAAAGTGGTTTTGTGATGACCGTATTATTTTTAGCAGGTTGTATCAATTTTCACCCAAACAGGAGAAACAACCCTAAATTGATGCAACGCAATTTAAACTAAAAACGCGAAAACACTCCAGTAATATACCCAATAAATAAGTCTGATTTTATTGATCTAAAATAAGATTCAGATCTTACATATCGTGGTAGCCAGGGCTATTTGTTAACAGCTTGTGTGCGTTATCGGGCGGAAGGTTAAAATATGAAAGCAAAGAGGTAGCAATTTAACGTTAAATAATTTTTTCATCATTTAAGAATAATTAAACGCTAATGTTCAGGCTGTAAAAAGTGAGAAGGACGGAAATGAAAAAGGCCACCCGAAGGCGGCCTCAGTATCTATAATCTGACGAAAATTACTGCGGCAGTACCGCTTTCACCGCTTCACCGATGTCAGCCAGGCTGCGCACGGTTTTCACACCGGCTGCTTCCAGTGCAGCAAACTTCTCGTCCGCTGTACCTTTACCGCCTGCAATGATGGCCCCTGCGTGCCCCATACGTTTGCCTTTCGGCGCGGTCACACCGGCGATGTAACCCACAACCGGCTTGGTCACGTACTCTTTGATAAACGCAGCTGCTTCTTCTTCTGCGCTCCCGCCGATTTCACCGATCATCACGATGGCTTCTGTCTGCGGGTCATCCTGGAACAGCTTCAGGATGTCGATGAAGTTAGAGCCGGGGATCGGGTCACCGCCGATACCGACACAGGTAGACTGGCCGTAACCAATATCTGTCGTCTGCTTCACGGCTTCATAGGTCAGCGTACCGGAACGTGAAACGATACCGATGCGGCCTGGCTGGTGAATATGGCCAGGCATGATGCCGATCTTACAGGCACCGGGGGTGATCACACCCGGGCAGTTTGGACCGATCATGCGCACACCGGCTTCATCCAGCTTCACTTTCACCGTCAGCATATCCAGCGTTGGGATGCCTTCAGTGATGGTGATGATCAGCTTAATGCCCGCTTCAATCGCTTCCAGGATACCGTCTTTGCAGAACGGAGCCGGAACGTAAATTACGGATGCTGTCGCGCCTGTTGCCTCTACCGCTTCACGCACGGTGTTAAACACGGGCAGACCCAGGTGCTCAGTACCGCCTTTACCTGGCGTAACACCGCCAACCAGCTGAGTTCCATAGGCTAACGCCTGCTCGGAGTGGAAAGTCCCCTGGCCACCGGTGAAGCCCTGGCAGATAACTTTGGTGTTTTTATCAATCAGAATAGACATTATTTACCCTCCGCTGCGGCAACAACACGGTGTGCCGCATCGCTCAGGCTGGTTGCTGCAATAATATTCAGGCCGCTGTCTGCCAGTTTCTTAGCACCCAGCTCGGCATTGTTCCCTTCCAGACGCACAACAACCGGTACGTTAACGCCCACTTCTTCTACTGCACCAATGATGCCGTCAGCAATCAGGTCACAACGGACAATACCGCCGAAGATGTTGACGAAGACCGCTTTCACTGCGTCATCAGACAGGATGATTTTGAAGGCTTCGGTCACGCGCTCTTTGGTCGCGCCGCCGCCAACGTCGAGGAAGTTTGCTGGCTGGCCACCGCTCAGTTTCACGATGTCCATAGTTCCCATCGCCAGACCAGCACCGTTGACCATACAACCGATGTTACCTTCCAGCGCCACATAGTTCAGTTCCCACTGCGCTGCATGTGCTTCGCGGGAGTCTTCCTGGCTTGGGTCACGCATTTCGCGCAGTTCTGGCTGGCGGAACAAGGCATTGCCGTCGGCAGTCAGTTTACCGTCCAGGCAAACCAGATCGCCCTGCTTGGTGATCACCAGCGGGTTGATCTCAACCAGCGCCAGATCACGCTCCAGGAACAGTGTCGCCAGGCCCATAAAGATCTTGGTGAACTGACCAACCTGCTTACCGGTCAGACCCAGTTTGAACGCCAGCTCACGGCCCTGATAGGGCTGTGGCCCGGTCAGCGGGTCCAGCGCCATTTTGTGAATCAGGTGCGGGGTTTCTTCCGCCACTTTTTCAATTTCCACGCCGCCTTCAGTCGACGCCATAAATACGACGCGACGGGTGCCACGATCCACCACGGCGCCCAGGTAAAGTTCCTGGTCGATATCGGTCGCAGATTCAACCAGGATCTGATTAACCGGCTGGCCATGTGCGTCAGTCTGGTAGGTCACCAGACGCTTGCCCAACCAGTTTTCAGCGAAAGCGCGGATTTCTTCTTTACTGTTAACCACTTTCACACCGCCCGCTTTACCGCGGCCACCGGCATGAACCTGACATTTCACTACCCACGGGCCGGCACCAATTTTAGAGGCGGCTTCTTCTGCTTCACGTGGCGTGGTGCAGGCATAACCCGTTGGTGCCGGTAAGCCATACCGTGCAAACAACTGTTTTGCCTGATATTCGTGTAAGTTCATGATGTTCTATCCATTCAGGTCTGAAAAGATTTAGCCGCGAGAAGCGGCTACACATAGGGTTGGGTGCGGCGGTAAGCTGCCACACCCCAGGGGTTTAGACATCCAGCAGCAGACGCGCCGGATCTTCCAGCAGTTCTTTGATCGCCACCAGATAGCCCACAGATTCGCGGCCATCAATCAGACGGTGATCGTAAGACAGTGCCAGATACATCATTGGCTGGATAACAACCTGACCATTCACCGCCATTGGGCGATCTTTAATGGCATGCATACCCAGGATCGCGCTCTGCGGCGGGTTGATGATCGGGGTAGACATCAGGGATCCGAAAACACCACCGTTAGTAATGGTGAAGTTACCGCCGGTCAGTTCGTCAACGGTCAGCTTACCGTCGCGCCCTTTCACCGCCAGCTCTTTAATTTTCTTCTCAATGTCGGCCATGCTTAATGCATCCACATCTTTTAGCACCGGAGTCACCAGGCCGCGTGGCGTGGAAACCGCAATGCTGACGTCGAAGTAGTTGTGATACACCACTTCTTCGCCATCGATGGACGCATTCACTTCCGGGTAGCGTTTGAGCGCTTCGACAACAGCCTTGATGTAGAAGGACATAAAGCCCAGACGCACACCGTGGCGTTTTTCGAAGGCATCACCGTACTGCTTACGCAGGGCCATAATGGGCTGCATGTTGACTTCGTTAAACGTGGTCAGCATCGCCGTGCTGTTTTTCGCTTCCAGCAGGCGTTCAGCCACACGTTTACGCAGACGCGTCATTGGCACACGTTTTTCACTGCGGTTGCCCAGGGAAGCGGCCGGTGCAGCAGCGGCTGCTTTTGGCTCCGCGCTCTTCGCCGGGGCTTTCGCCAGATGCTTTTCCACATCTTCACGGGTGATACGTCCGCCAACACCGCTGCCTTTGATGGCGGCTGCGTCAAGGCTGTGCTCTGCAATCAGACGGCGAATTGCCGGGCTGAGGGCATCATTGCTCTCTTCTTCAAGCGAGGCCGTTGCGCGCTGCGCAGGCGTCGACTCTTTGGCTTCGGCTTTAGCCGAGGTTTCTTTGCCGCCGCTGTTGCCTTCTTTCAGGCGACCCAGCGCCTGGCGAGAAACCACAGTTGCGCCTTCATCTTCGAGGATAGCTTCCAGGACACCATCTGCAGATGCAGGGACTTCCAGAATCACTTTGTCTGTTTCAATTTCTACCAGCACTTCGTCACGTTTGACGCTGTCGCCCGGTTTTTTGTGCCAGGTCGCCACGGTGGCATCTGCCACGGATTCAGGCAGGTCAGGAACAACGATATCTACGCTACTCATTCTTTTTCCTTAATTATTCAACGTTCAGCGCGTCATTAACCAGATCTTGCTGCTGCTTCTGGTGAACGGACATGTAGCCAACTGCCGGTGATGCAGATGCAGGACGACCGGCATAACGTAATGAAGCCCCAAACGGTACGACTTCGCGGAAGTGATGCTGGCTGCAATACCATGCGCCCTGGTTCAGTGGCTCTTCCTGACACCAGACAAAATCATGCACATGAGAGTATTGCTGCAACACATCCTGCACCGCTTTGTGTGGGAACGGATAAAGCTGCTCAATACGCACGATAGCCACGTCGGTTTGCTCATTCTTACGACGTTTATCCAGCAGGTCGTAATACACCTTACCGGAACACAGCACGACACGTTTGACGCCTTTAGGGTCGAGATCGTCGATTTCCCCAATGGCAGGCAAGAACGCACCGCTGGCCAATTCTTCCAGAGAAGATACCGCCTGTGGATGACGTAACAGTGACTTCGGTGACATCACTACCAGCGGACGACGCATACCGCGCAGCGCCTGACGACGCAGCATATGGTAAACCTGCGCTGGCGTTGACGGCACGCAAACCTGCATGTTCTGCTCTGCACACAGTTGCAGATAACGCTCCAAACGCGCTGAGGAGTGCTCAGGGCCCTGACCTTCATAGCCATGTGGCAGAAGCATCACCAGGCCACACATACGGCCCCATTTCTGCTCGCCGGAGCTGATGAACTGGTCAATCACGACCTGCGCACCGTTCGCGAAGTCACCGAACTGCGCTTCCCAGATGGTCAGGGTGCGTGGTTCTGCGGTGGCGTAGCCATATTCAAACGCCAGCACGGCTTCTTCAGACAGCACGGAGTCCCATACTTTGAAGATGCCCTGCCCGTTATGTACATGCTGTAACGGCGTGTAGGTCGAACCATTCGCCTGGTTATGGATAACCGCATGACGGTGGAAGAACGTGCCACGCCCCATATCCTCACCGGACAGACGGCATGGGATGCCTTCATCCACCAGCGTGGCATAAGCAAGGTTTTCTGCTGCGCCCCAGTCGAACGGTTTATTACCGGCCGCCATTTCAGCGCGATCGTTGTAAATCTTCGCCACACGGGACTGCATTTCGACAGATTCCGGTACCGTGCTAATGCGTTTTGCCAGTGCCTGCAAACGTTTCAGTTCGATAGATTCCGGGTAGCCTTCATCCCAGTCGTGGTTCAGATACGGTGACCAGGTGAAAGAGTGCAGGCTCATTGGACGCCATTCCGGCACCACGCATTCACCGGCATCCAGTGCATCACGGTACAGGTTGACCATTTCCGTGGCATCTTCCAGGCTGGCGACCTTTTCGGCTTCCAGCTTGTCAGCATAGAGTTTACGCGGCGTCGGGTGTTTCTTGATCTTCTGATACATCACAGGCTGCGTGGCACTTGGCTCATCAGCTTCGTTATGGCCATGACGGCGATAACAGACCAGGTCAATAAACACATCGCGTTTAAAGGTGTTACGGAAATCCAACGCAAGGCGGGTAACAAAAGCAACCGCTTCCGGGTCATCCGCATTGACGTGGAAGATCGGGGCCAGCACCATTTTACCGATATCAGTACAGTACTGGGTTGAACGGGCATCTTTCGGGTTGGAAGTGGTGAAACCAATCTGGTTGTTGATCACGATACGCACGGTACCGCCCACTTCGTAACCCCGGGCCTGCGACATGTTCAGGGTTTCCTGCACCACGCCCTGACCAATAACGGCAGCATCACCGTGAATGGTGATAGGTAAGACTTTATTGCTGGCAGGTTCATCAAGGCGGTCAAGACGGGCACGTACCGATCCCATCACTACCGGGCTGACAATCTCAAGGTGTGACGGGTTAAACGCCAGCGCCAGGTGAACCATGCCGCCTTCTGTTTCCACATCTGATGAGAAGCCCATATGGTACTTCACGTCACCCGTGCCGAGATGTTCTTTATGCTTACCGGAGAATTCGTCGAACAGGTCCTGTGGCTTTTTGCCCAGGACGTTGATCAGCACGTTCAGACGGCCGCGGTGTGCCATACCCAGCACCACTTCGCGCGTACCGCTCTTACCGGCATGACGAATCATCTCATTCAGCATCGGCACCAGCGCATCACCGCCTTCCAGTGAGAAGCGCTTCGCACCCGGGAATTTTGCTCCCAGATAGCGCTCCAGACCTTCTGCTGCGGTCAACTGCTTGAGGAAGCCTTTCTTCTCTTCAACAGAGTAAGAAGCCCGCCCCACCACCGATTCCAGACGCTGTTGGATCCAGCGTTTTTCTTCAGTGTTGGTAATGTGCATATATTCTGCACCGATCGAACCGCAATAAGTTTGTTGCAGCGCTGCAAACAAATCCGCCAGCTTCAGCGTCTCTTTGCCAATGGCAAAGGAACCGACATTGAAGCTCTCCTGAAAATCGGCTTCGCTCAGGCCATGGTAGGCCGGGTCGAGATCGGGTACAGCTTCCTGCTTCCACAGGCCTAACGGGTCAAGGTTTGCTTGCTGATGTCCGCGGAAACGGAAGGCGTTGATCAGCTGCAATACCTTAACCTGCTTGGCATTGGTTTCAGGGTCACTGACGGAGGCGGTGTAGCGCGAAGCATCTTTCGCCAGACGGCGGAAATACTCGCGGGTGGTGGAGTGAAATTGCTCAGGTCTAACCCCAGTTCCAGGAAGCTGCTGGAAAAGAGACTTCCAGGCCACATCGACAGAGTCAGGATCGGTTAAAAAGTCCTCATAGAGCTGCTCTATGTAGGACTGGTTCGCGCCGGCCAGCCAGGAGGAGTCTAGCCAGGGTTTCATCGCGCTGTTCTGCATTGTGATCCCTTAAGCATATTTGTGCTTTTTTTTTCGCCGTGGTTGTTTAATGGAACCTTTGCAAGTCCCGCGCCGCGTTAACGGCTTACCGTGGTACGGTTCTTCGATACGAGCGACCGGCCCGTAAGGGAACCTTTGCAAAGGGTTTCCAGCAACATCGCTCTGCCGAAAACACCTTACAAAGATGACCTGGTAAAACGCCGGGAACCCGCAGGCTCCCGGTACGTTACTGTTAAGCGCCCCGCTGCAACAGCATCGACTTAATATGGCCGATGGCACGCGTTGGGTTCAGCCCTTTCGGGCATACGCTCACACAGTTCATGATACTGTGACAGCGGAATACACTGAAAGCATCGTTCAGATTATCAAGACGTGCATCCGTTTCGGTGTCACGACTATCAATCAGGAAGCGGTATGCCGCCAGCAACCCTGCCGGACCAATAAATTTGTCCGGGTTCCACCAGAATGACGGGCATGAAGTGGAGCAACAGGCGCAAAGAATACATTCGTACAGACCATCCAGTTTTTCACGCTGCTCCGGCTTCTGAAGATGTTCCCTTGCTGGTGGTTTTTGCCCATTATTCAACAGGTAAGGCTTAATCTTCTCATACTGGGCATAGAATTGCCCCATGTCCACCACCAAATCGCGGATCACCGGTAAACCGGGCAGCGGGCGGATCACAATTTTCTGTTTACCATTACCCAACGCAGAAACGGGGGTAATGCAGGCAAGACCGTTTTTACCGTTCATATTGAGACCGTCGGAGCCACACACCCCTTCACGGCATGAGCGGCGAAATGCTAACGTCGGGTCTTTCTCTTTCAGACGCATCAACGCGTCCAGCAACATCATGTCACGGCCGTCTTCAGACTCCAGCGTGTATTCCTGCATACGCGGAGCATCATCGACTTCCGGGTTGTAACGATAGATGGAAAATTCGAGTCTCATGGTGTTATCTCCGCAAACTAGTATGTACGTGCTTTCGGCGGGAAGGCCGCACGCAGTTTCGGCTGCATGTTCACCTCACGGCGCGTCATGCTTTCAGTCAGCGGCAGATACACGCTGTGACATAACCAGTTTGCATCGTCACGATCAGGATAGTCGAAGCGGCTGTGTGCCCCACGGCTTTCCGTACGATAGTTGGCTGATACCGCCGTGGCGTAAGCCGTCTCCATCAGGTTATCCAGCTCCAGGCACTCAACACGCTGAGTATTGAAGTCCGGAGATCGGTCATCCAGTCGGGCATTTTTCAGACGCTCACGTAGCACTTTCAACTCTTCCAGACCACGCGCCATCGCATCACCTTCACGGAAGACCGAGAAGTTATTCTGCATACACGCCTGCAACGCTTTACGCAGGTCTGCCGGGTCTTCACCCGTGACGTTATTGTTCCAGCGGTTCAGTCGGGCCAGAGAAGCATCAATTTCTGCTTCCGTCGCATCGCGCAGTTCACCCTGCTCGGCAATGGATTCCTGCAAATGCACACCCGCAGCACGGCCAAACACCACCAGGTCAAGCAACGAGTTGCCGCCCAGGCGGTTAGCACCGTGGACAGACACGCAGGCAATTTCGCCTACCGCAAACAGGCCCGGAACCAGAATATCTTCACCCTTCTCGTTCACCGTCAGTGCCTGACCGCTCACTCGCGTCGGAATCCCCCCCATCATATAGTGGCAGGTTGGGATCACTGGGATCGGTTCTTTCACCGGGTCCACGTGAGCAAAGGTTCGCGACAGCTCAAGGATCCCCGGCAAACGTGCTTCCAGCACATCTTTACCCAAGTGATCCAGTTTCAGCTTAGCGTGCGGACCCCAAGGACCGTCACAGCCACGGCCCTCACGGATTTCGATCATAATAGAACGCGCCACCACGTCACGACCCGCCAGGTCTTTCGCATTTGGAGCATAACGCTCCATAAAGCGTTCGCCGTGTTTATTCAGCAGATATCCGCCTTCACCACGGCAACCTTCAGTCACCAGCACGCCCGCCCCCGCAATACCGGTCGGGTGGAACTGCCACATTTCCATATCCTGCACCGGTACACCGGCACGCAATGCCATACCCACGCCGTCACCGGTACAGATATGGGCGTTCGTGGTTGACTGGTAGATACGACCGGCGCCGCCGGTCGCCAGCACGGTGGCACGTGCTTTGAAATACACAACTTCACCATCTTCAATGTTCAGCGCAGTACAGCCGACAATGGCACCATCGGCGTTTTTCACCAGGTCCAACGCATACCATTCGGAGAAGATGGTGGTTTTATTCTTCAGGTTCTGCTGATACAGCGTATGCAACAACGCGTGCCCGGTACGGTCAGCCGCTGCTGCCGTTCGTGCGGCCTGCTCGCCACCGAAATTCTTCGACTGGCCACCAAACGGACGCTGATAAATACGGCCATCATCCAGACGGGAGAATGGCAGGCCCATATGTTCCAGTTCGGTCACTGCATCCGGGCCGGTTTTACACATATATTCAATCGCGTCCTGGTCACCGATATAGTCGGAACCTTTGACCGTGTCATACATGTGCCATTCCCAGTTGTCTTCGTGGGTATTACCCAGCGCCACGGTAATACCGCCTTGCGCAGACACGGTATGGGAACGGGTTGGGAAAACTTTGGACAACAGGGCACAGGTCTGGCCCGATTGGGAAATCTGTAAGGCAGCGCGCATACCTGCACCGCCTGCGCCGATAACCACGGCATCAAATTCTCTGACTGGCAAACTCATCACGCACCCCACACAACAACAGTTCCATAAATTGCATACACCAACAGGGCTACCACAATCACCAGCTGCAGCATCATGCGCAGCGCCAGTGGTTTAATGTAGTCAGTCAGTACCTGCCACATCCCAATCCAGCCATGCACCAGAATGGAGAACAGCGTCAGAAGGGTGAAGACTTTCGTGAAGTTTGAGGCAAAAAAGCCACGCCAGATGTCATAGGTCAGGGTCCCTGACATCACGATAAAGCCGAGGATATACAGCACATAGAGGGTCATAACCATGGCGGCAGCACGCAGCAGCAGCCAGTCATGGATGCCGTTGCGACCCAGTGCAGAAGCATTGCTTACCATACGAGGACTCCAGCCAGGATTGAGAGCACGACAGTGATACCGAATGCAATTTGCGCGGAAAACTTACCCGTTTCTAAGGTTTCACCCAGGAAACCAAAGTCCATCATCATATGGCGAATGCCACCAGCGATATGGTACGCCAGTGCGGTTAAGATGCCCCACATGATGAATTTGGCAATAAAGCTGTCCATGACGGCAGATGCCTGGAGGAAGCCTTCGGGAGAAGAGAGAGACAGACCCAGTAACCAGAGCAGAATCCCGATCGCCACAAAGGTGATCACGCCGGACACGCGGTGGAGAATGGACGCAATTGCGGTTAAGGGAAACCGGATCGTTGTGAGATCCAAGTTGACAGGTCTTTGTTTTTTCACGGTTTTGCCCACACAGCTTTTCTTATTTTGCTTCCTCCGGTCCTGAAGGGGGGTCAGACAGCGTTATCTAAGTTGACCATTCGCGCCAGGCACCAAAACTACAACGTCCAGTGTCAAAAACGACGCGTATGAAACGCTGGGTGGCTCCTACTGCAGGGTAAATCCGGAGACCTGGCGGCAGTATAGGTGGATCACATTCTCATTACAATTCCCCTACAAACTCTTTGGGAACATTTCAGCGGAACAGTGATCACCCTCACGATTTTCATAATTGATACAATTTTAATTATCTGATTTGACAAAAGTTCAACATTCTTGTTACAAACGGACGAATAAAAGTTCTATGATGCACAAAAGTTATGGGGATACACTTTCCCCTAAGCACAAGTTATGTAACATTGGTTGGGATTACCCATAAAGCATCAGGTTTTGACGATAACGTAAGTCATTACCAGACCGGATCTTTATACAACCATGTACGCATCAGTAATATGTCATCCCGGCCAGTACGCGCCCGTCACTCTGTACCCTGCACGCAAAAAGATGCCACAGAGATGATGACCTTCTGCGCCAGACACAAGGCTGGGGAATATGACTTTCCTGGTGATAAAGATCCCTAAAATACGGCGCTAAGGAGACTGTAAATGGCTGATAAAAAAGCAACACTAACCCTGGATGGCGAAGATCCTATCGTGCTCGATGTACTGAAAGGTACATTGGGTCAGGAAGAAATCGATGTCCGGAATCTGGGTTCCAAAGGGTATTTCACCTTTGACCCCGGCTTTACTTCTACTGCATCCTGCGAATCTAAAATCACCTACATCGACGGTGATGAAGGCATCCTGCTGCACCGTGGTTTCCCGATTGACCAGTTAGCGTTGCACTCTAATTACCTGGAAGTCTGCTACATCCTGCTGAATGGCGAAGCGCCAACAGAGAAAGAGTTTGAAGAATTCAAACTCACCGTAACGCGCCATACGATGCTGCATGAGCAGATTCACCATCTGTTCCGTGGCTTCCGCCGTGACTCACATCCAATGGCTGTAATGTGTGGTGTCACCGGTGCGCTGGCGGCATTTTATCATGATGCCATGGACGTCAACATTGAGCGCCATCGCGAGATCGCGGCGTTCCGTCTGCTGTCCAAAATGCCAACCATGGCGGCCATGTGCTACAAATATTCTATCGGTCAGCCGTTTGCTTATCCGCGCAACGACTTGTCCTATGCCGGTAACTTCCTGCATATGATGTTCTCCACGCCGTGTGAAGAGTATGTGGTGAACCCGGTGCTGGAACGCGCTATGGACCGTATTCTGATCCTGCACGCTGACCATGAGCAGAACGCATCAACCTCCACTGTGCGTACCGCCGGTTCGTCTGGTGCCAACCCGTTTGCCTGTATCGCTGCAGGTATCGCCTCCCTTTGGGGACCGGCCCACGGCGGTGCTAACGAAGCCTGTTTGCGCATGCTGGAAGAGATCAGCACCGTTGAACATATTCCTGAGTTCCTGCGCCGCGCGAAAGACAAAAACGATTCGTTCCGTCTGATGGGCTTCGGCCACCGCGTTTACAAGAACTACGATCCGCGTGCCACCGTAATGCGTGAAACCTGCCATGAAGTGTTGAAAGAGCTGGGCATGAAAGATGACCTGCTCGAAGTCGCGATGGAGCTGGAACACATTGCGCTGAACGACCCGTACTTCATTGAGCGTAAACTCTATCCAAACGTCGACTTCTATTCAGGCATCATTCTGAAAGCGATGGGCATTCCGTCTTCCATGTTTACGGTGATCTTTGCGATGGCACGTACCGTGGGCTGGATTGCACACTGGAAAGAGATGCATGACGATGGCGTAAAAATCGCCCGTCCACGCCAGTTGTATACTGGTTACGACCAGCGTGATTTCGCGTCAAACATTAAAAAGTAATCGTTATACGCGAAAAAATGGCCGGGCTTGTCCCGGCCATTTCTATTTCTGGCATCCGGCGCACCAGTAAAATGGCCGCGATGACAGCATCGTGCGCTCAATCGTCCCGCCACAGCGCTCACACGCCTTCCCTGCCCGGTGAAACACCTTAAAACGAAACAGTGCGCCATGATGATGCTTTTCATCCGCCTGCCCGCGCGTCTGATAAGAGAGACGCGGCACCGCCAGTAAAGCGGTGACCAGCGCATCACACTGAGCCTCATTTAACGACTCGGCTTTATGGTGTGCAGCCAGTTGCGCCTGCCAGAGTATTTCCACGCGCAGATAATTACCCAGCCCGGCCAGGAAAGCCTGGTCCAGCAGCAGGCCGCTAAACTGACGGCGGCGAAAACGCGGCGATAACAGGCGCTCGCGCACCGTCTCTTCCGTCAACGACATATCCAGCACGTCCGGCCCGATCTTTAACAGGAACGGATGACGGGCGACGCCTTCAGCATCCAGCAGCTCAATCTCGGACGCGCTGAACAGCAGCAGCGTTTTATCCGCCGCCGCCAGACGCACGCGCAGGATGCGTTTTCCCTCAGGCACACTTCCGGTTTTCACTACCCGCCAGACACCGTACAGCTGGTTATGGCTGTACAACGTCAGCCCATTGGAAAAATGGGTCAACAGCGCTTTTCCACGCGTTTCAATCGAGACAACTCGCTCACCGATCAGCGCCTGCTGATACGTTTGCAGCTCCGGGTAGGAAAACCAGACATCGGTCAGCACCTTGCCTTGTAGTGCCTTTTCCAGTTGATCCGCTGCACGGCGGATTTCCGGGCCCTCAGGCATAGATCCTCACTCTGAATTAATGGGTTGCGCCGCCTTCAAGGCGAATATCGTCTTCCACCGTCAGGGCGATACTGATCGCCATTTCCAGCGCCAGCACGACTGAAGCCTGCGACATACTCGGCACGCCGGGATGCTTGACGGCCTGCTCAGGCAGGTACGGGATATGGATAAACCCACCACGCGTTTTGCGCCGCCGCAGATGGTGCAGCAAACCATACATGATGGCGTTACAGACATAGGTTCCGGCGGTCTGCGATACCGAGACGGGGATCCCCGCTTCACGGATACCCGCCACCATCGCTTTCACTGGCAGCGTGGAAAAATAGGCTGCAGGTCCCTGCGGTTCGATAGGTTCATCGACCGGCTGCACACCGGCATTATCAGGAATGCGTGCATCGATCACATTGATCGCTACGCGCTCAATGCTGATATCAGCCCGCCCCCCCGCCTGCCCAACCGCAATCACCAATTCCGGTTTCAGCTCATCAATCAGACGCGTTATCTCATCAACCGCTGCACCAAACACACAGGGTAGTTGCCGGGCGACAACTTTGGTGTTGCCAATCAAGCGATCGCTAAGCTGATTTACCGCCTCCCAGGAGGGGTTCAACAGCTCGCCATCAAAGGGCTCAATGCCCGTAATCAGTACCGTTTTCATCGTTCCTCACAAAAACATCAGGAAATACAGCAGGAATATGTTGGTAATCAACAGTAGCACACCGGTCGGGACCTGGGCCTTGATCACCGCATTGCGGTCTGGCAGCTCCAGCAGTCTAGCAGGCACAATATTGAAGTTGGCAGCCATTGGTGTCATCAGCGTGCCACAGTAACCACAGAACATACCGATTGCCGCCATCACCGCCGGATTACCATGATGTTGCAGTACCAGGATCGGAATGCCGATACCTGCCGTCACGATGGGGAAGGCCGCAAAAGCATTACCCATCACCATGGTCAGCAGCGCCATGCCGCCCGCATACAACACGACGGCGATAAAGCGGTTGTCTACGGCCAGATAGCTTTCGGTCAGATGAGAAATCGCCGTTCCCACGCCCGCGCTGGTGAACAGCAGCCCTAACGTTGCCAGAATCTGCGGCAGGATAAATGCCCAGCCAATCGAGTCCAGCAGACGACGTGCCTCCTGTAAGGACTGTGCCGGGGATTCCCGCGTCATCCTCAGCGCCAGCAACCATGCCAGCAGGCAGCCAATCGACATCGAGAATAGCGTAACCAGAGTGGCATGATTCCCGGCCCCGAAGACTGCCTGTTGCAAACCGGGAATATTGTTGAACGCCAGTACCCCAATCACCGTGACCACCGGGATGATCAGTGCAGGCAGGAATAGACGATTCCCCAGGCGCTCTGCCCGTTCAATACGCTGTTCCGGGGTCCGCTGCGAGTAACTGCCGAGCTTAACGCCGCCCAACCCGGCAATCAGTGCCATCACGACAACGCCCACGCCAATAGAGATATGCAGCGTACGCGCCCCCACCAGATCCGTGGCCCATTCCCCCACAAAGAACACCAGACCATACAATGCCCAAAACAGCCCGGTCGTCAGTCGGCGAGGATTGGTTTTATCCCGCCACGACATCAGCGCAACCACCAGCAGAATGGTGCCCGCCAGCCAGTACAGATAATTTTGCTGGAACATCAGCGTCCCCCCTTCTGTTGCAGCGCAGTGGCATTCAACTGGCTCAGCTCGTTCGCCAGCGTTTTATCAAGACGATGCAGGCGCACCGCGTGAATTAAAAATGCACACAACGCGGTAGGGATCCCCCAAAGAGCAATATGCAGCGGTTCGGTCTGGATCCCCGCGGACTCCTGCATAAAGTTATGCATAAAGATAATGGCGCCAAAGGCGACAAAAATATCCTCACCAAAGAACAGCCCGACATTATCGGTGGCGGCAGCCATTGCCCGGAGCCGGTAGCGCACCGCCGGAGGCAGTTCCCCATAACGGCTCTCAGCGGCACCTTCCGCCATGGGTGCCAGCAGCGGACGCACCATTTGAGGATGCCCGCCGAGGCTGGTCAGCCCCAGAGCAGCGGTGATCTCGCGTGCCAACAGATACACAATCATCAACCTGCCCGCCGTGGCGCTACGAATGCGCGCAATCCATGCCTGGGCACGTTCTTTCAATCCGTTACGCTCCAGTAAACCGATAATCGCCAACGGAAGTAACAGAATAAACGGCAAATTACGGGTATTGAGGAACCCGGCACCCAGTTTTTCCAGAATATCGGCGACCGGCATTTGTGCAGCCAGACCGGTGATCAGCCCGGCAACCACCACCACAATCACCGGGTTGAAGCGTAAAAGAAAACCCACCACGATGGCAGCGATCCCCGCAAGGGGCCAGAGATTGACAACAGCGTCCATATTGACTCCTGAAGCAGAAAAAAACGCCCCAACAACGGTCAGGGCGTATCATAAAAAATCGGTATTAACGGCTGGTCACCGCAATGTGCTGCTGGCTGAATGCCTGCCGCAGCTGTCGGGCAAAATCGAGTGCATGCGCGCCATCACCGTGCAGGCACACCGTGTCAGCCTTAACCTTCACCCACTCGCCGCTCAGGCTTTGAACCTGCCCCTGTTGAATCATCGCCAACGTCTGGGTAATCGCCTGTTCGTTACTGTCCACCAGCGCACCAGGTTGGCCACGCGGAACCAGTGAGCCATCCGTTTGATAACCACGGTCGGCAAACACTTCCTGCCGGGTAATTAATCCGTGGTGAACACCCGCGCGAATCAACTCGCTGCTGGCAAGGCCAACCAGTATTAGCGCCGGGTCTACGGCTTTAACCGCTGCGGCAATCGCATCCGCCAGCTGCGGGTCGCAGGCCGCCTGGTTGTAAAGCATCCCGTGAGGTTTAACGTGAACCAGCCTGCCCCCTTCACTTTCCGTCAGCGCTTTCAGCGCGCCAACCTGGTACACCACCTGCGCATAAACGGTTTCCGCAGGAAGTTGCATAGCGGTACGACCGAAGTTTTCACGGTCAGGGAAGCTGGGATGCGCACCAATGGCGACGCCAAACTCACGTGCCCAGCGTACAGACTGCAACATCGTTTGCGCGTCACCCGCATGGAAACCACAGGCAATATTGGCTGAAGAGACCAGCTGCAACAGCTCGCGGTCACAACCCGCCCCTTCCCCCAGATCGGCATTAAGATCGACGTTCATTGGCTAACCCCCAGGCCATGTGATCCAGTGAACGCTGCTGCTCATTTTTGGCGCGCAGCGCTTCTTCTAACGTGCAGTGAACAAAGTGAATCGGTTCACCCAGGCGCAGCTGCGCCAGATGATAAAGATCGGCTTCGATTACGCAGGCAATACGCGGATATCCCCCGGTGGTTTGGGCATCGGCCATCAGCACAATGGGTTGTCCATTCGGTGGCACCTGCACCACGCCAGGCACCAGGCCGTGAGAGAGGAGATCGCGAGTGGCATTACGCTGTAATTTCCGCCCCTGCAAACGATATCCCATACGATTACTCTGTGGATTAAGCCGCCAGGCGCTGCGCCAGAATGCTTCCTGGCTGTCTTCACTGAACTCATGATATTCCGGGCCTGGCATGGCACGCACCCGATTCCCCCACAGCAACTGACGCACCCCCGCAGGCTGGTGGAACTGGCGAGTCGGTTCGCCCAGAGGCAAGATGTCACCGTCTTCCAGCTTACGTCCGGCAAAACCGCCGAAACCGGCTTTCAAATCGGTACTGTCCGATCCCAGCCTCTCGTCAACACGGTAACCGCCGCTGACAGCCAGATAGCTACGCATCCCACGCAGCGGCAAACTCAGGGTTAAACGCTGCCCTTTCTTCACCTCGGTGCGCCAGCCGGTCCAGACGGATTTGCCATCCAGTTCGGCATGACAGCCTGCACCTGCCAGCGCTATCCAGCCATCGCGCTGGAATTCGGCACAAAACTGACCCAGGGTGATTTCCAGTACCGCACTGTCGCGGGCATTGCCCACCAGCATATTGGCGGTTTGCATCGCCGGAGAGTCCAGTACGCCCCCCAGGCTGATGCCATATTTTCGCCAGCCAACACGGCCGCTATCCTGAATGCTGGTGCTCATTCCGGCACGAATAATCTTTAACATACCCCCTCCTTTTGCGGCACAAAGCGCACGCGGTCGCCGGGACGCAGCAACACCGGAGGGTGCGTATCCGGGGTAAACAGGGCCGTTTTAGTGTGGCCAATCAGCTGCCATCCGCCCGGTGCTGCCAGCGGATAAACCCCGGTCTGGCTGCCGCCGATCCCGACCGATCCAGCGGGAACCTGTACGCGTGGCTCAGCACGTCGCGGCGTATGCAGCCGCTCATCCAGACCACCGAGGTACGGGAACCCGGGTTGAAAACCGATAAAATAGACCACGTAGTCCACCGAGGCATGGCAGGCCACCACCTCAGAGGCTCTCATGCCGCTATGGCGGGCCACCTCGTCAAGATCCGGACCTGAATCACCGCCATAGACCACCGGGATTTCCATCAAACGTGATTCCAGCTCCAGCGATTCGCTGGCTTCCCACCACTGCTGTAACCACTCGATCGCATCCAGCGCGGTCTGCTGTGGATCGCTGAGCATCACGGTGATGTTGTTCATGCCCGGCACCACTTCGATCACTTCCGGTCGATCCTGCAATCGCTGCGTCAGGCCCCAAATGCGTTGCTGGCTGGCGAGTGATACTGGCGGTTCCAGCTCCAGTACGACTGCGCGTTCGCCTAACAGATAACAACGTGCTCGTTGCAAAAGGCGCCTCCTGAAAATAAGAAAAGGGAAAAAACCACTCACTCCAATGGCAAAATGGCGCGGCCAGTCAGCGGATGAGCAGGGTTAATTGCAGATATGACAGACAGTTATGCGGAATTGTTGTAACGGAGTCAACCTTCAGCGCGTTCCATCAGAACACGCTGAACGATCGGAAGGGCTCAGACAGGGTTATGAATGTCGATAAAGGTCACGTCCAGGCCGTGCTCGTTTGCCAGCCACTCCCCCAGCGCTTTAATGCCGTCACGCTCGGTAGCATGGTGGCCCGCAGCAAAGAAATGCAGGCCCTGCTCACGCGCGCTATGGATCGTCTGTTCAGACGCTTCACCGCTGATAAAAGCATCAACGCCAAACGCAGCAGCCTGATCGATATAGCCCTGACCGCCACCGCTGCACCAGGCAACGCGGCGGATAAGCGCAGGAGCATTGTCGCCACAGTGCAGTGGCTCACGCCCCAGAGCCGTAGCAATACGCCCGGCAAACTGCTCACCACTGACCGGCTCAGCCAACTCCCCCCAGGGCAGCAGCAGTGCAATTTCGCCTTTCACATCAATGCCAAACAGCCGGGCAAGCTGAGCGTTGTTGCCGATTGAAGGGTGACCGTCCAGCGGCAGATGCCAGCCAAACAGGTTAATATCGTTCGCCAGCAGAGTTTTCAGGCGCTGCCGTTTCATTCCTCTGATGGCTGGCGCTTCGCTTTTCCAGAAATAGCCGTGATGCACCAGCACAGCATCGGCCTCCAGACGCACCGCTTCATCGAGCAGCGCCTGACAGGCGGTGACACCGGTAATCACTTTTTTAATCTCGCTGCGGCCCTCAACCTGCAACCCGTTCGGGGCATAGTCTTTGTAATCCGCGCTGTTAAGTAACTGGTTAACCAGTTGTTCTAGCTCAGTATTTAGCATAATCAGTCCGTCTGTTTTCGTGCTGCTTCAAAAGCATCCAGCGTTTGCTGGCGCGCGTGTTTATGTTCCACGATCGGCAGCGGATAATCGAGACTTTGCTGATTTTTCTTTGCCCACTCATGCGGCTGATGGATATATTTTTCCGGCACCGCACGCAACTCCGGCAACCAGTGACGAATAAACTCCCCCGTTTTATCAAAGCGCTCGCCCTGGGTAGTCGGGTTAAAGATGCGAAAATAGGGGGCCGCATCCGTCCCTGTTGAGGCCGCCCACTGCCAGCCACCGTTATTCGCCGCCAAATCACCATCGAGCAGCTGCGACATGAAATAACGCTCACCTTCACGCCAGTCGATCAGCAGATCTTTCACCAGAAAGCTGGCGGTAATCATGCGTAAGCGATTATGCATCCAGCCAAGGCTGTTGAGCTGGCGCATTGCTGCATCGACAATGGGATAGCCGGTTTTTCCCTGTTGCCATGCCAGCAGCCCCCGCTCATCGTCGCGCCATTTAACGCCTCGGGTCCAGCGGGTGAATGGCTGATGCCGACACAATGACGGCCAGGCAACCAGAAGATGACGATAGAACTCACGCCAGATTAATTCATTCAGCCAGACAAACACCTGCGGATCCTCCAGACCGCGCGGATGCTGTTTCAGCAACCGGTGCAGGCACTGACGAGGAGACAGTACCCCGGTGGCCAGATACACCGACAGACGGCTGGTGCCATCGCGGGCCGGTAAATCACGCAGCTCCGGGTACTGCGTCACGGGCTGCTGGCAAAACTCACGCAGACGCGCAATCGCCGCCTGCTCTCCCACCGGAAACAAGCGGGCGTCCACCTCTTCACGCGGGTAATCGAATGCCTTGAAGGGACTATCGTTGGTTGCAATCGCCCCGCCCTCTCTCACATCAGGAGCAGGCAGACATTCGGGTAATCCCTCATGCAATCGCTTCACAAACGCCCGGCTGAACGGCGTAAACACTTTGTACATCTCGCGATTACCGGTCAGCACGCTGCCGGGTGGCAGCAGCAGGCTGTCGTCAAACCCCTGCACCATGACCTTTTGATCAAACAATGTCCGTTCTACCGCTGCATCACGCTGGCGCTCGTTCACTTCATACTGATAGTTGTAGAACAGACGGTCGACACGTTGCTCTTTGCAAAATTCCTGCAACAACGCCACTGAGGCCGTGAAATCGTCACACTCAGCGAGGTGCAAGGGAATGCCTTTTTTGGCCAGCGACTGCTGAACATCGAGCAGGCTCTGCCAGATGAACTCCGCCTGTTTCGGTGCCATGTGGTGCTGCGCCCATTGCCCGGGGGTCGCGATAAACAACGCTATCACCCTGGCATCCGCTGAACGGCAGGCGGCATGGAGTGCGTAGTTATCATTAATACGCAGGTCATTGCGCAGCCAGACCAGATGAGTTGTCATAATGCTCCCTGAGATTAATGCCCGTAACGCAGACGCAGAGATTCCGGATACGGCGCGAAATAGCGCTGCCCGGCCAGCCACGGATGCGGGAATTCCGCCATATAGTGTTTCAGTAAGGTAATAGGTGCCAGCAGCGGCTGGATCCCCTGACGATAATGGTCAATCAGCCCGGCCAGCTCCTGACGCTGGGCCGATGTCAGCTCACGGCGGAAATAGCCCTGTACATGCATCAGCACGTTGGTGTGATTGCTGCGGGAGGCGACCTGCTTCATCAGGTCCATCAGCCGCTGCCGGTACTCAAGTGCAAAATCGTCCAGCGATGCCCACTGATCCATCTTCGCGACAAAAGGCCCGATTTCACGATATGCAGGCTGGGAGTGCGCCAGCAGTAACAGCTTGTAGCGCGTATGAAATGCCATCAGTTTGGCGCGGGTCAACCCACTACGCCATAACTGGTTGAACTCATGCAAGGCATAGACCCGTGCAACGAAATTTTCACGCAACAGCGGATCATGCAGCCGCCCGTCTTCTTCTACGGGAAGCCAGGGCATCTGCGTCATCAGTTCACGGGTAAATATGCCGGTGCCAGATTTACGGTTGTTATTATTGTCGGGCTGGTAGATACGCACCCGCTCCATGCCACAGCTGGGAGATTTTGCACAGACAATGTAGCCACAGAGATGGTGCAGATGGCTGATTTTTTCCTGTGAAAAGGCGGCCATCTTGTCGGTCACCGGTGCATCCTGGCCGTTGCTAAAGCAGAGTGACACCTCACCTTCCCCAGCCTCAGTCAGGCGCAGCGCAGGCCTTGGTGTCGGCAAGCCGATGGCCATTTCCGGGCACACGGGTTCGAAGCGTAAAAAGGGAGCCAGGTGTTCTACCGCGAATTCATTGCGTTTGTGGCCGCCATCAAAACGCACCTTCTCACCTAACAAACAGGCACTAATACCAACTGGAATTTTATCGCCCATAATTATACAACCTCAAATTTCCTGTACAGATTTGAGTGTAGCGTAAAACACAGAGCAACAGGCAAAAAAAATCCCGCCAAACGGCGGGATCATTGATATTTGAGCCAAAATAGCCTGGGGCTGGCATTAACCCTTGCGGCGTTTTATTTAATAAAAATCGCAACCCGCCGCTTCAGCCTGTGCCAGCCAGACCGGCTGATCGCTGGTTTTGACCCAGACGCGATGCAGATAACTGTAAAAACGGGCGCGATCGGCGCGGAACAACATCACTGGCAGCGCAGCAATGCCGATAACCAGCACCGCAGTACGACGCATGAAAATCCGAGTGGATGAATAGTTATGATAAAGACTCATACGTCCTCCTGAAATGGGTAAAAGTGGCTGTGTGTAATCTGAACAAAATAGTACGCCTTATGATGTAATTTTGCTACTGATCCGACCACTTTTGTCGAAAAAAAAACCACCCCCCGCATGAAAACTGAAAGAAGGTTACACTTTCGTTAAATATTCACATATCAATGCTTGCTATAAGATCCATTTTTTAACAAACGCAGAGAAATCGGCACAATCAAAGACGGCTGCTTCTCTTTTTGCTAAATTATCCTGTCCCCGTTTTTCGCTGCGGTTATCTGCTGAGGTTCTGTGCCCACCATTCTGATTGTTGAAGATGAAAAAGAGATCCGCCGCTTTCTGCGCGTTGCGCTGGAAGGAGAAGGTTTTCGTGTTGTCGATGCCGACACCCTGACTCGCGGGTTAATCGAAGCCGCTACACGTAAACCTGAACTGGTGATACTCGACCTCGGATTGCCGGACGGAGACGGTTCACAGTTTATCCGTGAAGTGCGCCAGTGGAGCAGCATGCCAGTGATTGTGCTGTCAGCCCGCAGTGATGAGCAGGACAAAATCGCTGCGCTTGATGCCGGTGCTGATGACTTCCTCAGCAAGCCTTTTGGTGTGGGAGAACTGCTGGCGAGGGTCCGTGTTGCCTTGCGTCACCGTCCACAACCGGGTAATGACAGCCCTGTCGCGCTGGTCAGCTTTGGTAGTGTGAGTGTGGATATTGCCGCCCGTAGGGTGATGCGTAACGATGAAGATCTTCACCTGACGCCGATAGAATTCCGCCTGCTGGTCAGCCTGCTCAACCATCCAGGTAAAGTGATGACTCAGCGGCAGCTGTTAACCCAGGTGTGGGGACCGAATGCGGTTGAGCACAACCACTATCTGCGCATTTATATGGGCCATCTGCGCCACAAGCTGGAGCTGGACCCCGCCAGGCCCCTACATCTGCTGACCGAAACGGGTGTGGGTTATCGCTTTATGCCATAAAAAAAGGGCTCACTGCGTGAGCCCTTCTCTTCACAGCCTGATTCCTCAGGCGTTCTTCAGTACAGCACTCACAATTTCTACGGCTTCTTTCTCAATCTTCTCGCGGTGTTCAGCACCGAGGAAGCTTTCGCAATAGATTTTATAAGCATCTTCCGTACCGGATGGACGCGCAGCAAACCAGCCGTTTTTGGTCATCACTTTCAACCCGCCGATAGAGGCACCGTTACCCGGTGCTGCCGTCAGACGTGCCGTAATCGGATCACCCGCCAGGGTATCCGCACTGACCATTTCCGGGGACAGTTTTGACAGCGCGGCTTTCTGTGCGGAAGTCGCAGGCGCCTGAATACGGTTGTAGCTCGGTGCGCCAAAGCGCTGTGCCAGTTCGTCATAGTGCTGCTGCGGGTTCTTACCCGTTACCGCAGTAATCTCTGCGGCCAGCAGACACATGATGATCCCGTCTTTATCCGTTGACCACGGCGTGCCGTCGAAGCGCAGGAACGAAGCCCCAGCACTCTCTTCGCCACCAAAGCCGAAGCTGCCATCAAACAGACCATCAACAAACCATTTGAAACCGACCGGCACTTCTACCAGCTTGCGGCCCAGATCGTCGACCACGCGGTCAATCATCGCGCTGGAGACCAGCGTTTTACCGACGGCGACATCTTTGCCCCACTGCGGACGGTGCTGGAACAGATACTGGATCGCCACAGCCAGGTAGTGGTTTGGATTCATCAGTCCCGCAGGCGTGACGATGCCGTGGCGGTCGTAATCAGGATCGTTGGCAAACGCCAGGTCGAACTTGTCACGTAACGCCAGCAAACCCGCCATCGCCGACTCAGATGAGCAGTCCATACGGATCACACCATCGTGGTCGAGGTGCATAAAGCGGAAAGTCTGATCGACAGCATCGTTAACGATGGTCAGATCAAGATTGTAGAACTCCGCAATACGCTGCCAGTAGGCAATTCCCGAACCGCCCAGCGGATCAACGCCAATCTTCAGACCTGCTTTCTGGATCGCCGGAATATCAACAATCTGCGCCAGACCTTCGATATAAGGTTGGATCAGATCTTTTTCCGTCAAGTGACCACTGGCCCAGGCTTGATCCAGCGTAATACGTTTCACTTCTTTCAGGCTGTCTTTGATCAGAGCGTTAGCGCGGTCTTCCACCACTTTCGTGACGTTGGTATCGGCCGGGCCACCGTTTGGTGGGTTGTACTTAATGCCGCCATCTTCCGGTGGATTGTGTGAAGGCGTGATGACAATACCATCAGCCTGAGCACCACCGGTTTTATTGTGTTCGAGAATCGCATTGGAGATCGCAGGGGTTGGCGTATAGCCATTGTCCTGCTGAACGATCACATCAACACCGTTAGCAGTAAGCACTTCCAGTACCGAGATGATGGCCGGTTCAGACAACGCGTGCGTATCTTTACCGACGAAACAAGGACCGGTTACACCGTTCTTTTTGCGTTCTTCCGCAATCGCCTGTGCGATGGCCAGAATGTGCGTCTCGTTGAAGCTATGACGGCCCGCGCTACCGCGATGGCCGGAAGTGCCAAATTTCACCGCATGCTCTGCGTTACCCAGTTCAGGCTGCAGGACATAATATTGAGATGTTAATTGTGCAACGTTAATCAAATCGCTCTGCTGGGCGGGTTGCCCGGCACGGGGGTGATTGGCCATTGGCGCTTCTCCCTGACGCTTCAGTTAGAGGGTACCGCAAACTTTCTCTGTCAGCTCCACCGGGAACTGCATCGACAACATAATGTGTTCCACCATGCTGCGCTTACGGTCAGTATTTGTGTTGGTGATCACCCAATACGGTGTGCCCGGAATGTGCTGCGGCTTGGTATGGGTGCCATTCTCTACCAATGTTTGCTGGTTGCCCGCGAAGTAAACCCGCGTACGACCTTGCAGAGACTCAGTCGCTGCACCAAACGCTTTGGCATCCAGACTGTATAAAGTCGATAAAATCAGCATAAAGCGATTCACTGCACGCTTCTGCTCTGCGTACTCATCCGAAAGCAACAGCTCACGTACCGCACGAACACGATCCTGCGGTCGGGATGCAGATTGAATACCTGCCGTAGCAGGTTCTTTGGCTGCAACAGCAGCAGAAGCATTTGCCGCCACAGGCGCGGTTTGACCCGCAGTGAACTTCAGCATGCGACGCAAAATATCGGATGCGCTTTCACCAATATGCTGAGTGTGGCTGGCAATATAACGGTATAGCTCTTCGTCGACTTCTATCGTTTTCATCTTTATCCAGTACGGTTGTTGCTAGTATCAGAACCGGTCGTTCGCGGACAATCATCCACGCAACCATCATGACGTTGAGCCGATCCAGTTCTAACATCAGGATTATAAAGTTAAATCCCGCCAGGGTGTAGCGCCAGACCCGTTTCAGGGCAAAAGTCGGAATATGCCGCAAAAAGATCATACCCGCCATTCGCACCAGCGGCAGAAATTGTGGGATCCATGATACCCTAAGCCTTGGTGCCAACTGTAAGAACTTTCTCTATGAATTTGAATTTTCGCCTGCAATCTGAACAATCCGCCACTGACGGGCTTCCACTGGTATTGATCCACGGTCTGTTTGGTAGCCTGGACAACCTCGGCGTACTGGCCCGGGGATTAAAAGACGATCGCCGTTTGATTCAACTCGATGTCCGCAACCACGGCTTGTCTCCGCGTGCGCAACAGATGGATTATGCGTTAATGGCTCAGGATGTCCTGGGCACACTTGACGCTATGCAGGTCGATCGTTTCACGGTGATCGGGCACTCGATGGGTGGAAAGATCGCTATGGCAATGACCGCACTGGCACCCGATCGCATCGCGGAGATCGTGGTGATTGATATCGCGCCTGTGGCCTACACCACGCGTCATCACGACGATATTTTTGCCGCACTGAATGCGGTTACCGAGGCCGGTATCACCACGCGCAGCGAAGCCACAGCCCTGATGCGCCAGATGATCAGCGAAGAAGGTGTGATCCAGTTTCTTCTCAAGTCGTTTCACGAGGGGGGTTGGCGTTTCAACGTTCCGGTGCTGCTGGCATGTTATGAAAATATTATTGGCTGGCAGCCGTTGGCCCCCTGGTCACATCCTGTGCTGTTCATTCGCGGGGAGCGTTCTCCCTATCTGGCCGACGCGTACCGAGATGCCCTGTTAACCCAGTTTCCACAGGCGCGTGCCCATGTCATCACCGGCGCAGGGCATTGGGTACATGCTGAGAAACCCGATGCAGTATTACGTGCAATCCGACGTTTTTTAGCGCTGTGAAAACCATTTTCGCTGGGGTATGATGGCGCGCTAAAATTTTGCCGCTGCTGATTATCAGACGGCATAACGGCCCTATTCATCAGCAATCCAGCCTTTCAGTATTACGATTCCTATGGCAAAAGAGAACACGGACCGCACAACGATCGATCTGTTTGCAGATGAACGACGTCCGGGACGACCCAAGACTAATCCGCTGACGCGTGATGAGCAGTTGCGTATCAACAAACGCAATCAGCTCAAGCGCGATAAAGTACGCGGCCTGAAGCGTGTCGAACTAAAAATGAACAGCGACGCGGTTGATGTCCTGAATCAGTTGGCTTTCGAGCGCAATATAAGCCGCAGCGAACTGATCGAAGAAATGCTGCTGGAGCAGTTGCAACGTCATCCGTCCTGATGGTTTCAGGACCTTAGCACTCAGCGACAAAACCGGCAGCATTACTCATTTATCCGCTCACGACGGTCTGTTATCATTAGCGATATCTGCGAAAAAATCAGCAGTCACCATATCATTAAGATTCAAGAGGTTATTAAACTCATGGCACTCGTCGGCATTTTCTTTGGTAGCGATACAGGCAATACCGAAAACATTGCAAAAATGATCCAGAAGCAACTGGGGAAAGATGTTGCAGAAGTTCGTGATATTGCTAAAAGCAGCAAAGAAGACCTTGAAGCCTTTGATATTCTGCTGCTTGGCATCCCAACCTGGTACTACGGTGAAGCCCAGTGTGACTGGGATGATTTCTTCCCGACGCTGGAAGAAATCGACTTCAACGGTAAGCTGGTTGCGCTGTTTGGTTGTGGCGATCAGGAAGATTATTCCGAGTATTTCTGCGATGCAATGGGCACCATCCGCGACATCATTGAGCCGAATGGCGCAGTGCTTGTAGGCCACTGGCCTAGTGAAGGTTACAATTTCGAAGCCTCAAAAGGCATGGCAGATGATAACCACTTCCTTGGCCTGGCCATTGATGAAGATCGCCAGCCAGAACTCACCAACGAGCGCGTTGAAAAGTGGGTAAAACAAATTTCTGATGAACTTCAGCTGAAAGATATCATCGAAGCATAACCATTACCGCTTGATGTGGGAGCTATCTCACATCAAGCAAGTGGTTTTTCCTATAGAAGTAATAGATACATGTTTGTAACTTTCATCTACAAAACTGTACAATAACCCCATCGGTTACCCGCTTACTCAACACCTGCCCCATTCTTTGAGGACGTGAGTCGCCCAAAGAAGGGTAAGATGATGCAGATTGAAATGTTAACCCAACCTAATTCGGGCGCGCGCTTCCCTGGATGTAACGACACTTATCCTTACATTCCTCGCGGTTTCAGGCACCCCTTATGGTTTCCATTTCGGAGTATCAGTTCTATACTGAGACGCATTCATCTTTTAGCGTCGACCGATGTTCAGGGCTTTTCAGCCACTAAGTGACTAGCAAAGTAACAGGACAATATCCGCATGACTGACAATAACACCGCATTAAAGAAGGCCGGCCTGAAAGTCACGCTTCCCCGACTGAAAATTCTGGAAGTGCTTCAGGAACCAGAGGGCCATCATGTCAGTGCGGAAGACTTGTACAAACGCCTGATTGACATGGGCGAAGAAATTGGTCTGGCCACGGTGTACCGTGTGCTGAATCAATTTGATGATGCGGGGATCGTTACCCGCCATAACTTTGAAGGCGGTAAATCCGTTTTCGAACTGACCCAGCAGCACCATCACGATCACCTGATCTGCCTGGACTGCGGTAAAGTTATTGAGTTTAGAGACGAATACATTGAGGAACGTCAGCGTGAAATCGCCACGCGTCACGGTATCAAACTGAGCAACCATAGCCTGTATCTTTATGGCCATTGTGCTCTGGGTGACTGTCGTGAAGACGAGACTCTGCACGACAAGTAATCTGCACTGTTCAGTGTAAAAACCGGTGGCTTGGCCACCGGTTTTTTTATGCCTGCGTTATAGCGACGCCTCCCGGCTAAAACGCTGCCCATCCGCACTGACCGCACGGACCTGCACATCACCTTCTATGATGGGTGGATTCTGGCTGTCGTAATGCTGCCAACGCTTTCCACCATCCGTACTGAACTGCATCGCTACACCAGGGAAGGCCGTATTCGCTTCAAGTTTATCGCCCACGATACGAGCGCCGGGAACCGGCAAACGGTAGTGAACCCCGTGTTTATCCAATTTTTCCAACTCTCGCTGACCGAGAATATTCGCGAATCGCTGCCAGTCCTGGCGCAACGCCTTCTGGTCAACGAACTGCGTTTCACCACCACGGTACTCCTTACCTGCCTGATAATCCTGCTCCCAGGATGCACGGTGCCAGGCGCGTTCCGCTGCAGAGAACATCCGTGGATAGATCATATATTCCATATTGTCATCGGTTCGTACTGTCTCACTCCACAACTGAGCAGACATGCCTGCGGCCCCAGGCCAGGGTTTATCGGATTTCGCGTTGAAGAATTGGCCGTCGCGATCCACCGACGTTTCTGCATTTTGCGGCAAATTATCCGGCGCAAAGCTGAACATTTTACGCTCATCGCTAAAACGTGTTCCCCAGTAATACCCTCGCTCGAGGGGGTTCACCTCGTAGGGAAAATCCAAATAGGCATAATCGGGATTGGAAACAATCACCTGATAGCCTTTGTTTGCCCAGTCATTCACCGTGTCAAAACCGCCCCAGTACAGCGTATCCCAGAAATTGACTGCAACTTCAGGTGTGGCAAAGGCACGGGCATCCTGGGCATTTTTTAAACCATCCTGCCAGGCCTGCATGCGGTCAATACCCTGATCTTTGACTAATTTGCTGACCTTCAAAGCAAAATAGCTTGGAAGATGCTCCAGATCGCTCACCTTCCCTGATGCGATCATCGCCTGACAAGCATGGGATTTCGCCCATGGCCGATCCTCACGACTAAGATCGAGCTGACCCTTACCCGTTTCAGGATGTTTAATATCGGTATAGCCTGCGCCAAGACGAATATTTTTAGCCTCGTCTCCACCGAAGTGCCAGCTGCGCAGCGGCTGCCCGGCATCACGGTGCATCAATCTGACTTCGCTGATAATCTTATTCGCAAAGCGCAGTGATGAATCCAGACACGGGTTCAAATAACTCGTCCGGTCGTAAAGTTGTACTGAGGTGGTATTCGAGTTATCCCCCGGATCGACCAGCCGATATTCTGAGGCTTCTTTTGCTCGTCCTGCTTTCATCAGACGCTGGTAGCGAGCCTCCATAGCAACCACTGCCGCGCGAGCATGAGCAGGCATGTCCACTTCTGGCAGAACCTGAATACCGCGTGCTTCCGCATATTTCACGATGTCGATATAGTCCTGACGACTGAAGTAGCCGCTCCCGTTATTATCATTGAACGGTCCAGACCCAAGCTGCGGTAACAGACAACGTTGTTCTTTCAGATCGTGGCAACGTTGGCTTCCCACGTCGGTAAGCTCCGGCAGGCCAGGGATCTCAATACGCCAGCCTTCGTCATCCGTAAGATGGAAGTGGAAGACATTAATTTTCCAGGCAGCCATCTGATCAAGCATCCGCAAAATTGCGGTTTTACTATGAAAATTTCGGCCCACATCAAGGAAAATGCCGCGATAGGAGAAGCGTGGCGCATCTTCCGCTTTTAAGGTCGCAATACGGTTGCTCCCGTCACCAGGTAGCAGCGACATAATGGATTGCAGACCGTAGAAAACACCCTGGGCATCGTAGCCCGTTACCTCAGCCTTTTCTTTAGTGATATTCAGATAATAGGCACCTGATATAGCAGGAATGCCTTTCAATGCTGCGGGATCAATTCGTGTGCTAATGGGGTAACCCGCTTCATTAAGGCGAACACCCAACAGTGATAAGCGCTGCTGCACCGCCTCTGCGCGTTGTGCCGGTAAACTGGCCAGATCAAGTCTGACGCCCTGACTGAGATCGGCATCCTCTTGTGCTATCTCAACATTAAGCGGGGTCGGGACAATCTGGCCGCGTAGCGCGTTAGCGGTAAGCTGTTCAACATCACTATTTTTTTCATAACGACTGTTGGCCTGCATCAGAATGTTTTTATCCGTAGCAGTCCGCTTCCACTGCTCACCAAAAGGTGCCACAAAGCGCGAAAGGTCTTCGGTATCTGTCACCTGAATAATTTTTGGATTGGCGTCACCCGATGTCACATACCAGCGCGGCATTACGTCGGTGATAAACAACTGCCAGTACTCATTGATGATGGGGATGGTCACCGAGGCACCGGCTGCAATACCTGTAAATTTTTCCGTCGGTTCCAGTCGGGTCAGATCACCAACAATATGTACCGTGCGGAACTGATCGCTCTCAATGGCCAGGGTTTTATGGACATTACTCATATAGATAGCCCAGTTTTTACTGGTAATCGCTGGGCCATTATTGGTGAGCGTAATGGTGGCACGGTTGCAGGAGGCCCAGTCAGCACCCAATGCTGCACAGTCCACGCCATGAAGTGCAGCCTGATTATCAGTCACCTGATAACGAACGCCGAATTGGCTAATTTGGTCCACCAGCTTTTGGCTTGCAGGTGCAACACTGCTCCCCAGAAGAGTGATTACCGCCAGGGATAACTGGCTAATTTTTCTATAATTCATGATGCATCCTTCCTTAGTCGCTTATTGATTGGCGTGCTGGATTTCCTGCCGCAATTGACCGCAGTGGTCATGAACTCCCTCGCCGCCACCCATCTTTTCTGCATCCAGGCAGCGCTCATAATCGAGCGCCTTTATAGCTTCACGCCTGGGCGTATTAGCGCCTGGCACCTGAGATACGCAACCGCAAAGCAGTAGCGCAAAGAACAGCGTTATCCCTGGGTTCATATCCATTCTCCTGTTCGTTTTGCACGATCAAAACAGGGTAAAAGGCGCAATGATGATAAATTTAACGTCTTTTTCGTCCTGAAAAATATTGTTGTAACCGCCACCGTAGCTGGGAATATTGCTGTGATTGTCATACTGGGTGTAGTGCAGCTTGAACAACGTTCCTTTCGCCGCACCACCTTGAATTGTATAAAGTAAATCAAGGTTCCATGCCGACTCTTTCAAACGCGTGCTCTGGTTATACGCGGGATGGCTGCTGGGTTTCGCATCCCAGCCATAAGCATAAGATGCGCCTGCGCCCCATCCGGGTAACTGCCAGCGCGCAAGATCGTAAACCACTCCGGCAAACAGGGCTTTTTCTCCATTGGCATTCCAGTCCGAGCGAGCATCCCACCAGACGTCAAGACGACCATTTGAGGAAGCATATCCAGGCGTCATACGCTGTAAGAAGTACCCCTGATTCCCCTTCGCTTTCACCCACGTCCCTTCCAGACGGAAATCAAACGGCCCTGTGGTATAGCCCAGAGTCACCGCCTGAAGCCAGGCCAGCCCTTCGTAAACATCATTCACATTGCCAGCACCGCCATGTTCTTTATCTTTAGCACCATACAACTGCCAGCTGGTACGCAAATCATTACCCGCCACAGGAAAAGCATAAGAGGCTTTAGCAAAATATTGATCCATATACTCTGCTGCCTGGCCAAAGGCTGCTTCAATAACAAATTTTTTGGTGAAGTCATATTTCAACCCCAGGGAATGCAAATAATGAATTCCTGTGGAGCCATCCGCCTTACGAAAGTTATACATATTTTCATACCAGGGCGCTTTATAACGGTCACTCCACATATAGGAAAATGACAATATCCCCGCATCGCCAAAATTATGATGATATCCACTTTCGGCACCGAGGTATGTTCCGGGTAAAAAACTCCAGTGTGGGGCCATCAGCGTCTGCCCGCTGGGTTGTATATACCCTGCTCTTAGCCAGATATCATCATGCTTAATTTTTACTGCAGCCTGATAAATACTGCTGCCGTTACGGTCCCCGCTCCAGCGTTCATCCCAACGGGTTTTTGAATCACTAAACCCGATTTCATTAGGCGCTGCAGGGCCGCTGTTCGACATTTCCAGCGCGCTGAACATCGCGAAGTCGAACCCAATAACATCAGCGGCAAATCCCGAAGAAAAATCCAGACTGCCGTTGAAGGTAGAATGATGCAGGTTCTGCTGATACTGGCCGTACTTATCACTGGCAGGAAGCAAATCTTTACGATCACGCTGCCGCTGCCAATAATAAAGGCTGCCATTCAGCGAGGAATCAGCAATAAAACCAGCAGAAACAGAGGGAGAGGAATAAAAAAAAGTGGATAGCAGAACCAGGTACGCCAGTAAAAAAAACCGCGCACCTCTCACAAAAAAAATAGAATGCATCGAATATTCCTTATTCTTACTGGGTGGAAATATCCTATTTGGCATTAATTTAATTAACACCCTCCACCATCACGCATTCATACTATTTTTCGCAATGCGAATAATCAATTAAAAAGAGATCATGAATGTAAAAATATGATCGACTGCACACATTGCCATTGAAGAAAAAACTATTTATCGGTTTTCCTCCAATGGTATTTATGCATCTTTTTCGAAAGCGCTATTTCGTATAGAGCGGCAGCCAGTCAACATAGGAAAGCAATGAAACCACCGCATTCAATGCACCAAACAGCAGAACCAACACAATCGGTGCTATCCCACCCCGGACTCGCCAGGTGGAGGTGGAAAAGCGCCGACGTGACTGCCATGCCAATAGCGCTGGCGTGACTACAGCCCAAAGTGTCGCGGCCAGGCCAGCATAACCGATCGCCAGCAGAAAACCGTTGGGCCAGATCATTGCGGCCGTTAACGGCAGAATAAACGTCAGCAAGGTGGTTTTCAGTCTTCCGGTCGAGGAATTATCCAGTTTGAATAAATCGGCAAGGTAATCAAAAAAGCCGAGACTGACACCGAGGAATGAACAGGCAACGGCAAAGTTAGAGAAGATATCCAGCAACAGATTCAGAGAGCGATTGTGCAGTACACCGGATAACGCCCCCACCAGCACGTCAATATTCCCGCCCTGCGCAGCAATCGCTTTAAATTCGCTGCGGGGAATATTGCCCATCGTGCCGACAATCCAGATAAAGTAAATCACCAGCGCCAGCAGCGTACCGTAAATCAGGCAGCGGCTCACGCGCCCTGCATTTTTATGGTAGTAGCTCGTCAATCCGGCAATATTGCCATGATAACCAAAGGAGGCCAGACAAAACGGCACCACGATCCAGAGGTAGCGCAGATAATCGCGATCGGCTCCCTGGCTGTCGAGCAGAACCGCTGGCTGAACATGCCACAGCAGGCCGCCGAAAATCATCAGAAACGTGAGGATTTTCGCGCCAAGAAAAATCAGCGTCATCCGGCTGACAACCGCCGTACCCAGCCAGATAAACAGCGCCACCACCAATGTAAAGAGCAGCCCGGCCATCCGCGCCGATATACCGACATTTAACTGATTGAGGCTGTGCTGGATAATTGCGCCACTGGCAGAAATATACGCATAAGTGAGGATCCCCAGCACAAAGACCACTGACAGACCGTTGATCAGGTTCCAGCCACGCCCAAGCAAATCGCGCGTGACGGTATCAAAACTCGCCCCAACGGGATAATGCAGGCTGGCTTCCAGATACAGTAATCCGGACAGCAGCATACAGAACCAGGTCACGATCAGTAGCGCGGATGACCAGACAAACCAGGCACCGGACATGACCACCGGCAAAGAGAACATTCCGGCACCAATAATGGTGCCACTGATAATCAACGAGCCCCAGAGAGTTGAAGGCAAACGAACAGCAGAAGCAGGTACAGCCATGATATCCCTTAGCGGATGCAGTATATAACATGCCAAATGCCGGGATAATCCACTGGCTAAACGGCAAGAATGCCGCATAGTCTACACAGAATCACACTCGCGAACTAGTACGGTAATTAATTTACCACCATCGTTTCCTGCAAATAGCGCCAGCGAGGTGGCGTGCAACCACAATCAATCACCGCCAGCGAAATACGGTGGGTATGATTATCCCCCTGCTGTTGCAGCTCGTGATACTGGATCGCCACTTCCTCGCCAAACTGAGAGATGACTTTGCAGTGTTCAATCGTGATAGCAACACCCTGCCGTCCGCCGACCAGACGGGTAAACAGCGCAGCGACCTCTTCCATCGACAGACTTTTTCCGCCGGGTGTGACCATGACGAAATCAGGCTCAAAATGGCGCAGCAGCTCAGGGACAAAGCTCCCGTCCCCATGAAACACCTTTTCAATAAGCTGATGTAATACCACGACACTGTCTATCGCCCGCAGGCTTAACGCTGACATCGATTTTCCTTAGAAAAAGGGGAAAAACGCCCCATTCAGGCATAAAAAAAGGGCGAATGATCGCCCTTTCCGATTGATGGCATTATCCGGCAATTACTCGCCGACTTTTGCCCAGGTATCACGCAGACCGACCGTGCGGTTAAACACCAGCTTACTGGCGCTGGAGTAAACGCTGTCGGCACAGAAGTACCCTTCGCGCTCAAACTGATACGGTGCTGAGGCTTCCGCCTGCTGCATACCCGGCTCAACAAAGCCCTGACGGATCACTAACGAATCCGGGTTGATGCTGGCGAGGAAGTCTTCTGCCGCTGCCGGGTTCGGCACGCTGAACAGGCGGTCGTACAGGCGGAATTCCGCTGGCAGCGCATGAACAGCCGATACCCAGTGGATCACGCCTTTGACTTTACGGCCGTCGGCCGGATCTTTGCTCAGCGTATCCACATCGCAGGTGCAGAACAGGCAGGTGATGTTGCCTTCGTCATCTTTCGCCACACGCTCGGCTTTGATGACATAGGCGTTACGCAGGCGGACTTCTTTGCCCAGCACCAGACGCTTGTACTGCTTGTTCGCTTCTTCACGGAAATCGGCACGATCGATATAGATCTCACGGCTGAATGGCACTTCACGTGTGCCCATTTCCGGCTTGTTCGGGTGATTCGGCATGCTAATCATTTCGTCATGATGCGCAGGCAGGTTTTCAATCACCACTTTGACCGGATCCATCACCGCCATCGCGCGCGGTGCATTTTCGTTCAGGTCGTCACGAATACAGGATTCCAGCGCGGCCATCTCCACGATATTGTCCTGTTTTGTCACGCCGATACGGCGGCAGAACTCGCGGATAGACTCAGCGCTGTAACCCCGGCGGCGCAGACCAGAAACCGTCAGCATGCGCGGATCGTCCCAGCCTTCCACCACGTTTTCAGACACCAGCTGGCTCAGTTTACGCTTGGACATAATGGCGTATTCGAGGTTCAGACGAGAGAATTCGTACTGACGCGGATGCACCGGAATGGTGATGTTATCCAGCACCCAGTCGTAAAGACGACGGTTGTCCTGGAACTCCAGCGTACACAGGGAGTGAGTAATGCCTTCCAGCGCATCCGAGATGCAGTGGGTGAAGTCGTACATCGGATAGATGCACCAGGCGTTACCGGTCTGATGATGCTCAGCAAATTTAATGCGGTAAATAACCGGATCGCGCAGCACGATAAAGTTGGAAGCCATATCGATTTTAGCGCGCAGGCAGGCGGTGCCTTCGGCAAAACCACCGGCACGCATTTTGGCGAACAGTTCGAGGTTCTCTTCCACACTGCGATCGCGGTACGGGCTGTTTTTCCCTGCTGACGTCAGGCTGCCACGGTATTCACGGATCTGCTCAGGCGACAGTTCGTCAACGTAAGCCAGTCCTTTGGTGATCAGCTCAACAGCATAGTTATGCAGCTGTTCAAAATAATCAGATGAGTAGCGTACTTCTCCGCTCCAGGCGAAACCAAGCCATTGCACATCGCGCTTGATTGACTCAACAAACTCCAGATCTTCTTTCACCGGGTTGGTGTCATCGAAGCGCAGGTTGCACTGGCCCTGATAATCTTGCGCGATGCCAAAGTTCAGGCAAATCGATTTCGCATGACCAATATGCAGATAGCCATTCGGCTCAGGCGGGAAGCGGGTATGCACTGAGCTGTGCTTGCCGTTCGCCAGATCTTCGTCGATGATCTGACGAATAAAGTTAGTTGGGCGGGCTTCAGCCTCACTCATCTCAATTTCCTCAATAGTGCATGGCTTAAATTAGCTATGAAATAACGGAGTATGATCCACAAAGCAGAGAGGGGAAACAACCGTTTGTTGCGGTAATCACATAAAAAAAGGGCGGGAATCACTTCCCGCCCTGTCACAGTCGCATTAGTCGACGGTGTTAGCCATTAATTTCAACGATTCGGGTCTCACCCGCTACCACGGTTTCACCCGCCAGTAACGTTATTCCCGCAAAATCATCAATATTGCTGATGACCACCGGGCTAATCATCGAACGCGCATTCGCATTCAGGAAGACAAGGTCCATTTCCAGCACGGGCTGGCCCGCAGCCACGGTTGAACCTTCTTCAGCCAGACGCGTAAAGCCTTTCCCTTCCAGGGCAACTGTATCCAGCCCCATATGCACCACAATTTCGACGCCGTTTTCGGTTTCAAGACAGAATGCATGGTTGGTATTGAAGATTTTCACCAGGGTACCGGAAGCCGGTGCAACAACGGTGCTGCCCGTTGGCAAGATGGCCAGGCCGTCACCCACAGCTTTGCTGGCGAAGGCTTCATCAGGCACCTGTTCAATCGCAACAACCGTACCGCTAACCGGAGCAACCAGCGTACCGATGATCCCTTTGGCGGTATTCGGTATCGCCTGAGGTGCGGCGACTGGCGCCACAGGAGCCGCGCTTACGCCAGCAGCAGCAACCGGGCCTTTGGCGATCTGTTTTTTCATCTCTTCAGCGATAGATTCCGCTTTCGCGCCCACAATCACCTGAATGGTCTGCTTGTTCAGTTTCACCACGCCGGAGGCACCCAGGCGTTTACACTGTGCATCATTCACCAGCGATGCATCTTTTACGGACAGACGCAGGCGAGTAATACAGGCATCAATAACCTTAAGGTTATCAGAGCCGCCAATCGCACCAATATACTGGCGGGACAGGTCAGCTAAGCCCTCTTCGGTATTGCTGTTCGCTTCATCTGTCACCACCATGTCGCCTTCATCTTCGCGGCCCGGCGTTTTCAGATTCAGCATGCGGATCACTGCGCTGAACAGCACGAAGTAGACCACAAAGGCCACCAGCCCCATCACCAGCAGCAACCACACGTTCTGGCTGGCCGCAGGCAGTTTATACATTAACGCATAGTCGATGGCGCCCGCAGAGAAAGAGAACCCGGCATGAATGCCCAGCGATGTCGCCACAAACAGACTGATGCCTGTCAGCAAGGCGTGGATCAGATACAGCATCGGCGCCAGGAACATAAACAGGAATTCCAGCGGCTCGGTCACTCCGGTCAGGAACGCGGTCACCGCAACAGAAAGCAGCATACCGCCAACCATTGGACGGCGCGCTTTCGGTGCAGCGAGGTACATCGCCAGTGCAGCACCCGGCAGACCGAACATCATGATCGGGAAGAACCCGGACATAAACATCCCCGCCGTGCCGTCACCCGCATAAAAGCGGTTGATATCACCGTGGAACACCGCACCAGCCGCATTGGTGAACTCACCAATCTGGAACCAGGCGATGGTATTCAGCACCTGATGCAAACCGGTTGGGATCAACAGACGGTTAACGAAACCGAAGATGCCCGCACCGAAAGCGCCCTCAGACACGATCCACTCACCACCGGAGTGAATGGCTGCCTGAACCGGAGGCCAGATATAGCCAAACACCGCCGCCAGCACCAGACAGAAGAAGCCCGTCGCGATAGGTACGAAGCGTTTACCGCCAAAGAAGCTCAGGAAGTCAGGCAGTTTGATGTCAGCCCAGCGGTTGTAGGTCATACCGGCAATCAGGCCCGTAATAATCCCCGCCAGCACACCCATATTGACCGTTGGATTGATGGTCACCATCGCCTTGGTCAAAATAAAGTAACCCACCGCACCGGCCAGCGCGGCAGCACCGGCGTTGTCTTTAGACCAGGTCGACGCCACACCAATAGCAAAAATCAGTGCAAGGTTGTCAAAAATTGCCCCGCCGCCCTGTGCAATGAACGGCATATTGAGTAAATCAGGCTGGCCGAAGCGCAGCATCAGTGCGGCAACAGGCAGTACTGCGATTGGCAGCTGTAACGACCGCCCTAATCTTTGAAAGAATCCTAAAATATTCACCACTTCCCCCTATGAGACCCGTTAAGGCGGCAAAAACCGTCTGTTTTTTTTCACGGCTTTTTCAGTCAGCTCGACACTACACACCACGAAACGAAGTGTAAAAAAAAATTAATTCGCTTCGCAAATTAAACCGTCATTTATGTGATTAAAATCACCTAAAAACGCATTATTCTTAGCATGTGACTGGTCAACAGCACAAACTTATTTTATGATTCGAAAAATCAAAACGGATAAATCCCTCTGTTGCAAAATGGTAATCGCGTTACGCTTACCAGAACAACGACAGAGCACCGTTTTAAAATTATACCTAACTCTGCTTATAAACGAGGTGCAACATGAGACTGATTCCTCTGGCAACACCAGCCCAGGTCGGAAAATGGGCGGCACGCCATATTGTTAATCGTATCAACGCGTTCAATCCTACTGCCGAACGTCCATTTGTCCTGGGCTTGCCCACCGGCGGTACACCGCTGGAAGCCTATAAACATCTTATTGATATGCATAAAGCGGGCCAGGTCAGCTTCAAGCATGTTGTGACGTTCAATATGGACGAATATGTCGGCCTGCCGAAAGAGCACCCGGAAAGCTATCATAGCTTTATGTATCGTAACTTTTTTGATCATGTTGATATTTCAAGCGAAAACATCAATCTTCTCAATGGTAATGCACCGGATATTGACGCAGAATGTCGCCAGTATGAGGAAAAAATCCGTGCTTACGGCAGAATTCACCTGTTCATGGGTGGCGTAGGCAATGATGGACATATCGCCTTTAACGAACCCGCCTCCTCTCTGGCGTCGCGTACCCGTATTAAAACGCTGACTCACGATACCCGTATCGCCAACTCACGCTTCTTTGGTGGCGATGTCGACCAGGTGCCAAAATATGCGCTGACGGTAGGTGTGGGCACGTTGCTGGATGCAGAAGAAGTGATGATTCTGGTCACCGGCCATCTGAAAGCTCAGGCGCTGCAAGCTGCAGTAGAAGGCAACGTGAATCATATGTGGACTATCAGTTGTTTGCAGCTGCACGCAAAAGCCGTTGTGGTATGCGACGAACCGTCCACGATGGAGCTGAAGATGAAAACCGTGAAGTATTTCCGCGAGATGGAAGCTGGAAATATTAAAGATCTGTGATCATCCCTGGTCGCTGTCGTCATTTCAGACCGGTTTTTGCCGGCGGGTTATCGCCCTGCCGGCAGGAAAAGAAATATCAGGAAAGTCAGGAGAACAACTATGTACGCGTTAACCCAGGGCCGCATCTATACAGGCCATAAAATCCTCGATCAGCATGCGGTAGTGATTGCCAATGGCCTGATCGAACGTATCTGCCCGCTGGAGGATCTGCCCGCAGGCATTGAAACTCGTCAGGTCGGCGGTGCGATTATTGCCCCTGGCTTTATTGATCTGCAGCTGAATGGCTGCGGTGGCGTGCAGTTTAACGATGATATTTCAGCGATCAGCGTAGAAACCCTGCAAATCATGCAGAAAGCCAATGAGAAGTCAGGCTGCACCAGTTTTCTACCGACGCTGATCACCAGCACCGATGAGCTGATGAAACGCGCCGTGGAAGTGATGCGTGCCTGGCTGGCGCAGAACAGCAACCAGGCGCTGGGCCTGCATCTTGAAGGGCCCTGGCTCAACCCGCTGAAGAAAGGCACTCACAATCCTGATCTCATCCGCGCACCCGATACCGCGCTGGTCGATTTCCTGTGTGCCAACGCCGATGTCATCAGTAAAATCACCCTCGCGCCAGAAAGAGTGGACGCTGCGGTTATTCGCAAACTGCGTGATGCCGGAATTATCATCTCTGCGGGTCATTCCCACGGCACTTACGACGAAGCGCTGGTCGGGATTGATGCAGGAGTCTCGTTTGCCACGCATTTATATAACGCCATGCCGACCACCAGCGGCCGCGAGCCTGGATTAATCGGTGCGCTGTTTGATTCACCCGATGTCTGGTGCGGTATCATCGCCGACGGTTTACATGTCCATTACGCTAACATTCGTAATGCTAAACGAATCAAAGCCGACAAACTGATCCTGGTTACCGATGCGACTGCGCCAGCAGGTGCTTCTATTGATCGGTTCATTTTTGCTGGTAAAACAATATACTATCGCAACGGGCTGTGTGTTGACGAGAACGGCACGCTGAGTGGATCTGCGCTAACTATGATCGAAGCTGTAGCAAACAGCGTCGAACACGTGGGCATCTCCCTTGACGAGGCGCTGCGTATGGCAACACTTTATCCGGCCCGCGCAATGGGGGTAGACACGCATTTAGGGTCAATTGAAGCCGGGAAAGTGGCCAATCTGACGGTGTTCACCCGCGATTACAAAATCACCCGGACCATCGTTAATGGTAACGAGGTCTTAAGCGAGTAGATATTTAATGACCACTGGTGGCCAGGCTCAAATTGGAAATGTTGATCTTGTTAAACAACTTAATGGCGCAGCCGTTTACCGGCTCATCGATCAGCAGGGCCCTATCTCACGAATCCAGATTGCCGAGCACAGTCAGCTCGCTCCCGCCAGTGTCACCAAGATCACGCGTCAGCTCATTGAGCGTGGTCTGATCAAAGAAGTTGACCAGCAGGCCTCCACTGGGGGCCGCCGGGCGATTTCTATCATTACGGAAACCCGCGGATTTAATACCATTGGCGTGCGCCTTGGCCGCAACGATGCCACCGTCACCCTGTTTGATTTAAGTGGAAAATCGCTGGCGGAAGAGCACTATCCACTGCCCGAACGCACGCAGGAAACCCTCGAAAATGCGCTATTTAAGGCCATTGCCGGCTTTAGCGAACTGCATCAGCGCAAACTGCGCGAGCTGATTGCCATCTCCGTTATTCTGCCTGGCCTGGTCGACCCCAAAAACGGCATTATTCGCTATATGCCTCACATCAGCGTCAGCCACTGGCCGCTGGTTGCCAGCCTGGAAAAACGGTTCAGTGTCACCAGCTTTGTCGGCCATGACATCCGTAGCCTGGCCCTGGCAGAGCACTATTTTGGCGCATCACGCGACTGCGCGGACTCCATTTTGGTGCGTGTCCATCGGGGAACGGGGGCCGGGATTATTGCTAACGGTCAGATTTTCCTCGGCAGCAACGGCAACGTGGGTGAGCTGGGGCACATCCAGGTGGACCCGTTAGGAGAGCGTTGCCACTGCGGCAACTTTGGCTGCCTTGAAACCATCGCCGCCAACAGCGCCATTGAGCATCGCGTGCGCCATCTGCTCACGCAGGGATATCCAAGCAGCCTTACCCTTGATGATTGTCAGATTCAACTTATCTGCCGTGCCGCTAATCGGGGGGATGCGCTGGCAACGGAAGTGATCGAACATGTTGGCCGCCACCTCGGAAAAGCGGTCGCCATCGCCATCAATCTGTTCAATCCACAAAAAATCGTCATTGCAGGTGAAATTACCGAAGCAGATAAAGTGCTGCTTCCGGCAATTGAAGGCTGCATTAATACTCAGGCACTAAAAGCCTTCCGTAAAAATCTGCCCGTTGTACGCTCGGAGATCGACCACCGATCGGCGATTGGCGCTTTTGCTCTGGTAAAACGCGCCATGCTCAACGGAATTCTGCTTCAGCGCCTGCTGGAAGGTTAATTGAATGATGGACTCTGATCGCATGACGATAAAGAACGTAATCTGTGATATCGACGGCGTGCTGATGCACGACAACACCGCCGTCCCCGGTGCGCGTGAGTTTTTACAGCGCATCGTGGGCAATAATATGCCGCTGGTGGTGTTAACAAACTACCCTTCCCAAACCGCGATGGACCTGTCGAATCGTTTTGCCTCTGCTGGCATTGAACTGCCGGACAGCGTGTTTTATACCTCGGCAATGGCCACCGCCGACTTTCTCAAACGTCAGGAAGGGAAGAAAGCGTATGTAGTCGGAGAAGGCGCACTAATCCATGAGCTGTATAAAGCTGGATTTACGATTACCGATATCAATCCTGACTTCGTGATCGTCGGAGAAACCCGTTCGTTTAACTGGGACATGATGCATAAGGCCGCCTTCTTCGTAGCCAATGGCGCACGATTCATCGCGACTAACCCGGACAGCCATGGTCACGGTTTCTCACCGGCCTGCGGTGCGCTCTGTGCCGGTATCGAAAAAATTTCGGGACGCCAGCCCTTCTACGTAGGGAAACCCAGCCCGTGGATTATGCGTGCTGCACTGAACAAAATGCAGGCGCACTCAGAAGAGACGGTGATCGTGGGTGATAATCTGCGCACTGATATTCTTGCTGGCTTCCAGGCCGGGCTGGAAACCATTCTGGTCCTGTCGGGGGTATCCACCCTCAGTGACGTGGATGCGATGCCGTTCCGCCCCACGTGGATCTACCCTTCCGTTGCCGATATCGACATTATTTAGTCCTCTGCCCGGTTCGCCGGGCATTTCATTCCCTTTATGTGCATTTCTTGTTCGCTTTTAGTCATTCATTATCGATTCATCAATAAAACCTCGTTTAAATTGCATATCCGCTAAGAATACCTCCTGGTCAACAGGCTATTTTTCACCTAATGACTAAAATACTTGCATCACCTCACTGGTTAGCGCATTTTCTTATACATCATGCGATATAGTCGCTTTAAACCAATATCATCACCGCAAGGTAAGTCGTTAGGGAGCTGTTTATGTGTTCTATTTTTGGTGTACTCGATCTGAAAAGCGATCCAGTTGAACTGCGCAAGAAAGCCCTGGAGCTTTCACGTCTGATGCGTCACCGTGGCCCGGACTGGTCTGGTGTTTATGCCGATGACAAAGCAATTCTCGTTCATGAACGTCTGTCGATTGTTGACGTTAACAACGGCGCACAGCCGCTGTACAACGCAGCTCATACCCATGTACTTGCGGTGAATGGTGAAATCTACAACCATCAGGCGCTGCGTGCTGAACTGAGCGATCGCTATGAGTTCCAGACCGAGTCCGACTGTGAAGTGATCCTCGCGCTGTATCAGGAAAAAGGCATCGATTTCCTTGACGACCTGCAAGGCATGTTCGCTTTCATCCTGTATGACAGCGTGAAAAACACCTATCTGATCGGCCGCGACCATATCGGGATTATCCCGCTGTATATGGGCAACGACGAGCACGGTAACCTGTATGTAGCTTCTGAAATGAAAGCACTGGTGCCGGTGTGCCGCAGCATTAAAGAATTCCCGCCGGGAAGCTATCTGTCCAGCACCGATGGTGAGATCCGCCGCTACTGGCAGCGTGACTGGTTTGACTATGCCGCAGTAGAAGAAAACGTCACTGATGCCGCAGCGTTGAAAAATGCACTGGAAGAGTCAGTGAAAAGCCACCTGATGTCAGATGTGCCTTATGGCGTGCTGCTGTCCGGTGGTCTGGATTCTTCTATTATCTCTGCCGTAACCAAACGTTTTGCAGCGAAGCGCGTAGAAGATCAGGATAAGAGCGAAGCCTGGTGGCCACAGCTGCACTCCTTTGCCGTTGGCCTGGAAGGATCGCCGGACCTGACTGCGGCTAAAGCCGTGGCAGAACATCTGGGCACCGTGCACCACGAAATTCATTTCACCGTGCAGGAAGGTCTGGATGCAATTCGCGATGTGATTTACCACATTGAAACCTATGATGTGACCACCATCCGCGCGTCTACGCCGATGTACCTGATGTCACGCAAAATCAAGGCAATGGGTATTAAGATGGTGCTGTCCGGTGAAGGCGCTGACGAAGTGTTCGGCGGCTACCTGTACTTCCATAAAGCGCCAAATGCCCGTGAATTCCACGAAGAGAACGTGCGTAAACTGCATGCACTGCATATGTTTGACTGTGCTCGCGCTAACAAGGCGATGTCAGCCTGGGGCGTGGAAGCGCGTGTCCCGTTCCTGGATAAAAAATTCCTGGATGTAGCAATGCGCATCAACCCACAGGACAAAATGTGTGGCAGCAACGGTAAAATGGAAAAACACATCCTGCGTGAGTGCTTTGAATCTTACCTGCCAGCTAGCGTCGCATGGCGTCAGAAAGAGCAGTTCTCTGATGGTGTCGGCTATAGCTGGATTGATACCCTGAAAGAAGTGGCTGCAGAGCAGATCAGCGATCAGCAGTTGCAAACCGCCCACTTCCGTTTCGCATACAACACGCCGACCTCTAAAGAAGCGTATCTGTACCGTGAAATCTTTGAAGAGCTGTTCCCTCTGCCAAGTGCGGCAGAATGCGTCCCTGGCGGCCCGTCAGTGGCCTGTTCGTCCGCTAAGGCAATAGAATGGGATGAAGCGTTCAAAAACATGGACGATCCGTCAGGTCGCGCCGTAGGTGTGCACCAGTCCGCTTACTAATACGCTCTGGTTACTCATCTCTAACGGGCCCTTGTGGCCCGTTTTTATTTAGCCGTTGCGTCTGTTAGCATCAGAATTCGTTGATTTTATCGTCACCCTGCTCACAAGGCAGTCAAACAACACGATTGTGACAAAAAACGGGAAAAAACTTGTTGACGCTTTTAGGCCAACTCCGCATAATGCGCCCCGCAACGCCGCAGAAGGTTACGCGAAAAAAGAAGGCTACTTAGCTCAGCTGGTTATTCGATTCCCGTAGTAGCCACCATCTTTTTTTTTGCGCGGGAGTGGCGAAATTGGTAGACGCACCAGATTTAGGTTCTGGCGCCGCAAGGTGTGCGAGTTCAAGTCTCGCCTCCCGCACCATTTCCCTAAGCGGTTTGCACGGATGGGGTATCGCCAAGCGGTAAGGCACCGGTTTTTGATACCGGCATTCCCTGGTTCGAATCCAGGTACCCCAGCCATTTTCTTAGAAGTATGTTAGTGTAGTAACGCAGTAAAATTAGGCTACTTAGCTCAGCTGGTTAGAGCACAGCACTCATAATGCTGGGGTCACAGGTTCGATTCCCGTAGTAGCCACCAATTTTATTGGGGTGTCGCCAAGCGGTAAGGCACTGGTTTCTGATACCAGCATTCCGGGGTTCGAATCCCTGCACCCCAGCCATACAAAGACGGCTGGTAGTACGAGTCGCAAAAAAAAGACGCATGGCTTGCCAGTCGCATAAAAAATTGGGGTGTCGCCAAGCGGTAAGGCACTGGTTTCTGATACCAGCATTCCGGGGTTCGAATCCCTGCACCCCAGCCATAAAGTAAAAAAGCCTGCGAAAGCGGGCTTTTTTACGTCTGTAGAAAATCCAGACCTGCGATCGCGTAGGGGTTGACCTTCAGTTTCGGTCAACCCGCAATCCTACAATCCCAATGCGTATTTCAGCGCCTGCCGTTTTAACACGCCAGAATGCTGTGCCACTATCAGCCCAAGATTGCGCACCACTTTAAGCGGCGCAGACTGATTACTGAAGGCGAAATAGAACAGGTCCATGCCACTTTGCATCAGCAGGTTATCTTTCTGGCGTTTACGCTGGTAGCGCTGTAACACCGCCGTCGATGCCCAATCCTCTGCCCGCTGACGCGACTCACTCAAGACAGTGATTAATGCATCCACATCACGATAACCGAGGTTTACCCCCTGCCCGGCCAGCGGATTGATGGTGTGCGCAGCATCGCCCACCAGCGCCAGGCCGGGGAGTACATAGCGCGTGGCATGGCGACGGACCAACGGGAATGACCCGGCCGCAAACGGCGTAACCTGGCCAAGACGTGCCGGGAAGTGCGCCTGAATCTCTTTTTGTAGCTGCGGCATCGTCATCGCCTGAAGCTGGCGAATGCGGGCCGGGCTGTCGTACCACACCAGTGAAGCCCAGCGATCAAACAGCGGCAGGAAGGCACGCGGTCCTTCTGGGGTAAACTGCTGCCAGGTGGTATCCCCGGCATCCTGCTCGCAGCGCACGCTGATTAGCATGCAGGACTGAGCATAGTTCCAGCCGTGAATGCCAATTCCCGCTAACTGGCGCACCTGCGAATTGGCACCGTCGGCCCCGACCACCAGCCTGGCCGTTATTGTTTCACCGCTTTCCAGCGCCAATTGCCAGCCACCGTTAACCTGCTGTAAATCGCGCAGGCGGGCCGGGCATAACAGCGCTACATCCTGTTGTTGCAAACGCTGCCACAGCGCACGTTGCAATACGCTGTTTTCAACCATGTAGCCAAGCTCAGGTAAGCCGAGTGACTCTGCATCGAACCCGACATGCGCGGTCTGCCACTCCCAGGTCTCCAGCTTACGATAAGGTACGCAGCGCATACCGAGCACCGCAGGCCAGACGCTCAATTGCTTCAGTAACGCGACAGAGGCCACACCAATGGCCGAGATCCGCACGTCAGGGTGGCTGGCTGCATCAAACGCTGCCGGGGGAGCCTGTTCCAGCACCGCCACCTGAAAACCCTGCTGCGCCAGCCCACTTGCCAGCGCGGCCCCCACCATGCCGCCACCGACGATGGCCACATCCACTTTATGCTTTTTTTCCGTCATTTTTTTTCCTTCTCCGGCCGTATCACGCGTGCTGTGCAACTACACCTCACCGGCAGAATTCTGTTATCCTGATCGTTCGTAAGTGTACCGGATTTTTCTGTGACATTCAGAACACCGGCCTCACTGGCAGCGAAGCACTACAATACGCGCCCCGCACTCCTTTCTGCATGACAAATGGCAAGTCGATGACAAAAAAACTGCATATCAAAACCTGGGGCTGTCAGATGAATGAGTATGACTCATCCAAAATGGCAGACCTGTTAAACAGCACTCACGGTTATACCCTGACCGATGCGGCAGAAGATGCCGATGTCTTGCTGCTCAACACCTGTTCGATTCGTGAAAAGGCCCAGGAAAAAGTTTTCGCTTTGCTTGGCCGATGGAGAAAACTGAAGGAGTCAAATCCCGATGTCATTATCGGCGTTGGCGGCTGTGTGGCATCACAGGAAGGCGATCAACTGCGCCAGCGTGCCAGCTGCGTGGATATTGTTTTTGGCCCACAGACTCTGCATCGTTTGCCGGAGATGATTAACACGGTGCGTGGCACGAAAAGCCCGGTCGTGGATGTCAGCTTCCCGGAAATCGAAAAATTTGACCGCATGCCCGAGCCGCGTGCTGATGGTCCAACCGCGTTTGTCTCGATCATGGAAGGCTGCAACAAATACTGCACCTTCTGTGTGGTGCCTTATACGCGCGGTGAGGAAGTCAGCCGCCCTTCGGATGATATCTTGTTCGAGATCGCCCAACTGGCCGCACAGGGCGTGCGTGAAGTGAACCTGCTGGGTCAGAACGTCAATGCATATCGCGGTGAGACCTTCGACGGCGGCATCTGCTCATTCGCCGAGCTGCTGCGTCTGGTGGCCGCCATTGATGGTATTGACCGCATCCGCTTCACCACCAGCCACCCCATCGAATTTACCGACGATATCATTGATGTTTACCGCGACACGCCAGAGCTGGTGAGCTTCCTGCATCTGCCGGTACAAAGCGGGGCAGACCGCATCCTGACGCTGATGAAACGTGCGCATACGGCGCTGGAATACAAGGCGATCATCCGCAAGCTGGTTGCTGCCCGCCCGGATATCCAAATCAGTTCTGACTTTATCATCGGTTTTCCTGGCGAAACGCAGGCCGACTTCGAGCAGACCATGAAGCTGGTGGGTGAAATCAACTTCGATACCAGCTACAGCTTTATCTACTCAGCCCGTCCGGGAACACCGGCTGCCGACCTGCCGGATGATGTCTCCGACGATGAGAAAAAACAGCGCCTCTATATTTTGCAAGATCGCCTTAACCAGCAGGTGATGGCCTGGAGCCGCCGTATGCTTGGCACGGTGCAGCGCATTCTCGTTGAAGGTACCTCGCGTAAAAATGTGATGGAACTGTCCGGCCGAACGGCCTGCAATCGCGTGGTGAATTTCGAAGGCACACCCGAGCACATTGGCAAATTCGTTGATGTAGACATCGTCGATGTCTATGCCAACTCACTGCGCGGCATTTTTGTCCGTGGTGAAGATCAAATGGACCTGCGCAGCATCGAAACCCCCGCCTCCGTCATTGCACGCACGCGCAAAGAGAACGAGCTGGGCGTCAGCACCTTCCAACCTTGATGCCTCAATCATACGGCGAGCCTTCCGGGTTCGCCGTATGATTTCATTGCGTTACACTTGCTTTCTGAAAGACGCGCCCAAATATCCAACCGGACACTTGCAGCTTTGCATGCTGCCATAAATACTTCGTTTATGGCGCTGAAGCCGGACAGTCATCCATTTCTCAACCTGGCCCTGTGTGACCCAAAGGATTAGTTTGAATATTGAAACACGTGAAGTAACGCTGGAACCCATTGATAACGCACGTCTACTGAGCCTGTGCGGCCCGTTTGATGACAATATCAAACAGCTGGAACGCCGACTGGGTATTGAGATCAACCGCCGTGAAAACGCCTTTAAGCTGGTGGGACGCGCGCTGAGCGTTCATGCCGGCGTAGATATTCTGCGTCATCTTTATGTGGATACCGCCCCTGTGCGTGGCCATATCCCGGATATCGACCCGGAACAGATTCACCTGGCGATTAAAGAGAGCGGCGTGCTTGAACAGACCGCCGACAGCGTGCCCGATTTCGGCAAAGCGATTCATATTAAAACCAAACGCGGCGTGATAAAACCGCGTACACCAAACCAGGCGCAGTATGTCGCCAACATTCTCGACCATGATGTGACGTTTGGCATTGGCCCTGCGGGAACCGGTAAGACGTATCTGGCGGTCGCGGCCGCCGTTGATGCCCTGGAGCGTCAGGAGATCCGTCGTATTATGCTGACCCGCCCTGCGGTTGAGGCCGGTGAAAAGCTTGGCTTCCTGCCGGGGGACCTCAGCCAGAAGGTGGACCCGTATCTGCGTCCACTGTACGACGCCCTGTTCGAGATGCTGGGCTTTGAACGCGTTGAGAAGCTGATCGAGCGTAACGTGATTGAAGTGGCGCCACTGGCCTATATGCGCGGCCGTACCCTGAACGATGCGTTCATCATTCTGGATGAAAGCCAGAACACCACCATCGAACAGATGAAGATGTTCCTGACGCGTATTGGATTTAACTCGAAAGCGGTGATCACCGGTGATGTGACGCAGATTGACCTGCCACGTAACCTGAAATCCGGCCTGCGCCATGCCATCGAGGTGCTGTCCGATGTGGATGAACTGAGTTTTAACTTCTTCCACAGTGAAGACGTGGTGCGCCATCCTGTTGTTGCGCGCATTGTCGTTGCCTATGAAGCCTGGGAAGCTGCCGATCAAAAACGACGCGATGCCCAGGCAGAAGAACGTAAACGTGAAGCTCTGGCTGCCCAGCAGGCTTCACAGGAGAACAAATGAGTAATGTTATTCTGGACCTGCAACTCGCTTGTGAAAGCGAGCAGGGACTGCCGGCTGAAGCCGATTTTCAACGCTGGCTGGAGGCGGTACTGCCGCAGTTCCAGCCAGAGAGCGAAGTCACTATCCGAGTGGTTGATGAAGCGGAAAGCCGTGAGTTAAACCACACCTATCGCGCCAAAGACAAACCGACCAACGTGCTGTCGTTCCCGTTTGAAGCCCCTCCGGGCATTGAGCTGCCGCTACTGGGTGATTTGATTATCTGTCGCCAGGTGGTGGAACAGGAAGCCGCCGAGCAGGAAAAAACGCTTGCGGCCCACTGGGCGCACATGGTGATCCACGGTAGCCTGCATCTGTTGGGTTATGATCACATCGAAGATGACGAAGCCGAAGAGATGGAATCGCTGGAGACCGAGATAATGCTTGCTCTTGGCTATCCCGATCCGTACATTTCGGAGAAAGAATAAGTACCTGGCTTGTATAGCCTGAAAACGAAGGCCACTGCGGCTTCCGATGAAAGACTTGTACAGGCCATCACGCCTGCCCCACCTGGGGCAGCCGATTTTATTGATAGAGAGACAAACTCAAAAACGCCATGAGCGATGACCATTCACAAAACAATGACAGTCCCAGTACCAAAAAGGGATTTTTTACGCTGATTCTCAACCAATTGTTCCACGGTGAGCCGAAAAACCGCGATGACCTGCTGGAGTTGATCCGTGATTCTGAACAGAATGACCTGATCGACCCGGATACCAGGGACATGCTGGAAGGTGTGATGGATATCGCCGAACAGCGTGTACGCGACATCATGATCCCCCGCTCTCAGATGGTCACACTCAAGCGTAATCAGACGCTGGAAGAGTGCCTGGCGGTGATTATTGAATCCGCCCACTCGCGCTTCCCGGTGATCAGCGAAGACAAGGACCATGTTGAAGGCATCCTGATGGCCAAAGACCTGCTGCCATTTATGAGCAGTGAGTCTGAGCCGTTCAGTATGGAAAAGGTACTGCGCACAGCGGTAGTGGTACCGGAAAGTAAGCGCGTCGACCGGATGCTAAAAGAGTTCCGTTCACAGCGTTATCATATGGCTATCGTGATTGACGAATTTGGTGGCGTCTCCGGCCTGGTGACTATCGAGGACATCCTTGAGCTGATCGTCGGTGAAATTGAAGATGAGTATGACGATGAAGAAGATCGCGATATTCGTCAGCTCAGTCGCCACACTTACACCATTCGCGCCCTGACGCCGATCGAAGATTTCAACGAAGTCTTTAACACCCACTTCAGCGATGAAGAGGTAGATACCATCGGCGGCCTGGTGATGCAGGGCTTTGGCCACCTGCCAGCACGCGGTGAAAGCATTGAGATCGATGGCTACCAGTTTAAAGTCGCGATGGCAGACAGCCGCCGTATTATTCAGGTCCATGTCAAAATCCCGGAAAATTCGCCGCAACCGACTCTGGAAGAGTAACCGACTTATGGCAATTGCTTCATTCTGCCAGCGCCAGCGGGTTCGCCTGCTTTTAGCGCTTATAACGGGTGCCATTGGCACCCTTTCTTTCTCCCCCTATGATTTCTGGCCTGCTGCACTGGTTTCACTGATTGGCTTACAGGCCCTGACGTTAGACCGCACCACGCGTCAGGCCAGCGCCATCGGTTTTGTCTGGGGCATGGGCCTGTTCGGCAGCGGCATTAACTGGGTTTATGTCAGCATTGCCACCTTCGGCGGCATGCCTGGCCCGGTCAATGTGTTCCTTGTGATCCTGCTGGCTGCCTGGTTGTCGCTCTACACCATGTTGTTTGCCACCCTGCTCAACCGCCTGAGCCCGAAAACCACGCTGCTGCGCCTGACGCTGGTGGCTCCGGTGCTGTGGCAAATTACGGAGTTCCTGCGTGGCTGGGTACTGACCGGTTTCCCGTGGTTGCAGTTTGGCTACAGCCAGATTAATGGTCCGCTGAAAGGCCTGGCACCCTTACTGGGCGTGGAAGGCATCACCTTCCTGTTGATGATTATCGCCGGCATTGCTGTGTACGCTTTACTGAAACGCCGCCTGGCTGCTGGCGTCACCGCCCTGGCGTTACTGCTGCTGCCCTGGCCATTGCGTCAGATCAGCTGGTACCAGCCCTTGCCAGAGAAGGCCGTGGATGTGGCGCTTGTGCAGGGCAATATTGAACAATCGATGAAGTGGGATCCGGATCAGTTGGTGAATACGCTGAAAACCTATACCGCACTCAGTCGCCCGTTTGTCGGAAAAGCGCCGATCATTATCTGGCCGGAATCGGCTATTCCCGATCTGGAAACACGCCAGCAGCCATTCCTGAAAGCCGTTGATGAACAACTGCGTGCGGGGGGCAGCAGTCTGGTGACCGGCATTGTTGATTCACGTCTCGAAAGCAATCGCTACCACGATTACAACTCCATCATCGTGTTGGGAGGGCCGCAGCCGTACAACTATTTCAGCAAGAACCGCTATCAGAAGAACCATCTGGTGCCTTTTGGCGAGTTCGTCCCACTGGAAGCCCTGCTGCGTCCACTGGCTCCGTTCTTCGACCTGCCGATGTCGTCCTTCAGCCGTGGGGACTACGTACAACCGCAGCTTCAGGTTGCTGGTTATAACCTGACGGCAGCCATCTGCTACGAAATCGTCCTGGGCCAGCAGGTTCGTGATAACTTCAGGCCGGATACCCACTTCCTGCTGACGATCTCGAACGATGCCTGGTTCGGTCACTCCATTGGTCCGTGGCAGCATCTGCAAATGGCGCGCATGCGCGCACTGGAGCTTGGCCGCCCACTGCTGCGCAGCACCAATAACGGTGTAACGGCAGTGGTCAATGCTGATGGTGAGATTGCACAGATGATTCCGCAGTTCAAAGCTGAAGTACTGGAAGCCAAAGTCATACCGACGACCGGGCTGACACCTTATGCCCGAATCGGCAACTGGGGTATCTGGGCTGTCTCACTGCTGTTTGCCCTTGCTGGCGTAATCTGCACCTGGCGTTCACGCCGTTCATAACGTCCTCCGGGCGAGGCATGCCTCGCCCCTACATTTTCACACCGCCATTCCCAACAGCTTATGCTGCATTTCTGTTAAAAAACCGCCATTGGCACGATGATTGCAAAATATTTCCGTGAAACGTGTGTCAGCACGATACCAAGTCGCTACGAAATCGTTCGCGCACCAATATGGCGCAGCTATTGCACCCGAGCGAAGCATTGCTGAAAAAATCGCACTTAATTGGTGCGGGGTGCATCGCAAAAAAGAAACTTTTCCATATCAACCTATTAACATTCAGCTATGTTATTGGGAAATGACACCGTTTTCGTTTTGAATAAAACAGATAACTAGCAGGAAATACACACATCACATCACGTCGGCGTAGGTTTTAGCGCCACAACTGCAAAGGAGTTGGAACATGAAATTACGGAAACTGGGGCTTTGCCTTGCACTGGCAGGATTCGCCTCTGGTATCGCTCATGCTGAGGACGCAAAACCACAGGCAGCAACCGATGCACAACAGCAAGCCACCCTGGAAAAGATTGCTAAAAACGGCGTCATCGTCGTTGGCCACCGTGAATCCTCCGTCCCGTTCTCCTACTACGACAACCAGCAAAAAGTTGTGGGTTACTCTCAGGATTATTCCAACGCAATTATTGACGCCATTAAGAAAAAGCTGAACAAGCCTGACCTGCAAGTGAAAATGCTGCCGATTACCTCTCAGAACCGTATTCCTCTGTTGCAGAACGGCACCTACGATTTTGAATGTGGTTCAACCACCAATAACCTTGAGCGCCAAAAACAAGCCAGCTTCTCCGACAGCATCTTCGTCGTGGGTACGCGCCTGCTGGTGAAAAAAGGTGGGGCGATTAAAGACTTCGCAGACCTGAAAGGCAAAAGTGTTGTTGTGACTTCAGGTACCACTTCGGAAATTCTGCTGAACAAGCTGAACGACGAGAAAAAAATGGACATGCGTATCATCAGTGCAAAAGATCACGGTGACTCTTTCCGCACCCTGGAAACCGGCCGCGCTGTGGCATTTATGATGGATGATGCTTTACTGGCAGGTGAACGTGCTAAGGCGAAAAAACCGGCTAACTGGGAGATCCTCGGTACGCCGCAATCCCGTGAAGCCTACGGCTGTATGCTGCGTAAAGACGACGGTGAATTCAAAAAGCTGATGGATGACACCATAGCCCAGGCGCAGACCTCGGGTGAAGCCACCAAGTGGTTCGACAAATGGTTCAAACAGCCGATTCCACCAAAAAATATGACCATGGACTTTGACCTGTCTGACGACATGAAAGCATTGTTCAAAGCGCCTAATGACAAGGCAGTAAATTAAATACCCAAAATAATTCGAGTTGCTTGTAGGCGGCAAGCGAGTGACTAATCGGTCATTGGCCGATTTGAACAGCGCCTGCGCTGGCCCGCAGGGTGAGCGAACGCAGCCAACACCCAGGCAACTTGAAGTAAGACGGGGATAAAGAAAAAACACGCACTCATTCGCGTGTCAACAGGGCGGTACGCTGCCCTACGATTGTTGAACACAGGCTCGGACAGACACAGTCAGGCGGACAGGGCTTAAGTCCTGGCGCCTGGCGAAGATGCAAACCGGTCGTTCCCCGGTGCGCATATCAAAATACTTTCCCGAACCAGGAGAGTATTTGAGCCTCTCATCAATCTTCAGGGTAGCGATCGCTACCCTTTTTTTCCGGAGTATTTTATGTCAATTGATTGGAACTGGGGAATATTCCTGCAAGAGGCCCCATTCGGTAATACAACCTATCTTGGTTGGCTGTGGTCCGGTTTTCAGGTCACCATCGCCGTCTCCGTTTGTGCCTGGATTATCGCCCTGTTAGTCGGTTCCCTGTTCGGTATTTTGCGAACCGTTCCTAACCGCCTGCTTTCAGGTCTCGGCACCTGCTACGTTGAGTTATTCCGTAACGTGCCGTTGATCGTGCAATTCTTTATCTGGTATCTGGTGGTGCCGGAACTGCTGCCGGAAGGTATCGGCATGTGGTTTAAATCGGAAATCGATCCGAACATCCAGTTCTTCACCTGCTCGGTGCTATGCCTGGGTCTGTTCACCGCAGCCCGCGTCTGCGAACAGGTTCGTGCCGCCATTCAGTCACTGCCCAGCGGCCAAAAAAATGCCGGCCTGGCCATGGGACTGACGCTGCCACAAACCTATCGTTATGTATTGCTGCCTAACGCCTACCGCGTGATTGTACCGCCGATGACCTCAGAGATGCTTAATCTGGTCAAAAACTCAGCCATCGCCTCCACCATCGGGCTGGTCGATATGGCGGCTCAGGCAGGCAAGCTGCTGGACTACTCTGCACACGCCTATGAATCTTTCACCGCCATTACCCTCGCCTACATCGCTATCAATGCGGTCATTATGCTGCTGATGGGACTGGTTGAACGAAAAGTCCGCTTACCGGGGGGCAAATAAATAATGTATGAATTTGACTGGAGTACCATCGTTCCCAATCTGCCTTATCTGTGGGCAGGGATGGTTGTTACGCTGAAAATCACCGTAACGGCGGTTGTTTTTGGCATTATCTGGGGCACCTTGCTGGCGGTCATGCGACTGTCATCCTTCAAACCGATCAGCTGGTTCGCCAAGATCTACGTCAACCTGTTCCGCTCCGTTCCGCTGGTCATGGTGTTGCTGTGGTTCTATCTGGTGGTACCAAGCTTTCTGCAACAAGTTCTGGGACTGTCGCCGAAGACAGATATCCGTCTGATCTCTGCCATGGTGGCCTTCTCGCTGTTTGAAGCCGCTTATTACTCAGAAATTATCCGCGCGGGTATTCTGAGTATCGCGCGTGGCCAGGGTAACGCCGCACTGGCACTGGGGATGACTCAGTGGCAATCCATGCAGTTGATCATCCTGCCTCAGGCGTTTCGCGCTATGGTGCCGCTGCTGCTTACCCAGGGGATTGTCTTATTCCAGGATACCTCCCTGGTGTATGTCCTGAGCCTGGCGGACTTCTTCCGTACGGCCGATACCATCGGTGTAAATAACGGTACTGAGATTGAAATGGTGCTGTTTGCCGGTGCGATTTACTTCGTTATCAGCCTTAGCGCTTCGCTGTTGGTCAGCTATTTAAAGAAAAAAAGGACTGCATAAATGATTACCCTGAAAAATATTTCTAAGTGGTATGGTCACTTTCAGGTGCTGACCGACTGCTCAACCGAAGTCAAAAAAGGTGAAGTGGTGGTAGTGTGTGGTCCTTCAGGTTCAGGAAAATCAACGCTGATCAAAACGGTGAACGGTCTTGAACCTATCCAAAAAGGGCTGATTGAAGTGAATGGAACCCCCGTTAACGACAAGAAGACCAACCTTGCCCAACTGCGTTCTAAGGTGGGTATGGTGTTTCAGCATTTTGAGCTTTTCCCGCACCTGTCGATCGTCGATAACCTGACGCTGGCACAGGTAAAAGTGCTGAAACGTAATAAAGAAGAAGCGCGTCAGAAAGGCCTTAAGCTACTGGAGCGCGTTGGCCTGTCCACCCATGCTAATAAGTTTCCCGGACAGCTCTCCGGTGGTCAGCAGCAGCGTGTGGCGATTGCCCGTGCATTGTGTATGGACCCTATCGCGATGTTGTTCGACGAACCCACCTCCGCGCTGGACCCGGAAATGATCAACGAAGTGCTGGACGTCATGGTCGAACTGGCGAATGAAGGCATGACAATGATGGTGGTAACGCACGAAATGGGCTTCGCCCGTAAAGTGGCTAACCGGGTGATATTTATGGATGAAGGAAAAATTGTCGAAGATTCACCGAAGGATGAGTTCTTCAACAATCCACAGTCTGAGCGTGCTAAAGACTTCCTGGCGAAGATCCTGCATTAATCTTGCCTGACGGGCGGACCGCAACAAAAGGTCCGCCCCCTGCATAGCAATCAAGATCAGGGTTCAAACGGCTGACGTACAAACTGATCGTGGTTGCACTCCGGGCAACGCGTCAGCACCTCGGGTGTATAAATCGCCCGCGTATACTGGCAGTTCTCACACACCAGATTGCCCAATCCCACCACTTCGCCACTTTGATAGACGCCATGATGGTTCAGGTCCTGGAAGACCTCGCGCCACTCAAGCTGACTCTTATCCGTAATGTCAGCCAACTCTTTCCACAGGCTCTGGCGGATAACCCGCATAAACACACTGTCGCTGAGCTCTTCCTGGTTCTCTGCATAGCTACGGGCAAACTCTTCCAGGTCACGGCGAACGGCGCGGCTGACTTCATCAATTTCGCTACGGGTTAACTCCCCCCGGTTTTGCATACGCTGCCGGGCACTCTCCACCAGGGTATCAATGTCACGTTCCCCACGCTCCAGGCGTTGAGTGAGGGAGGACACCAGCTCGCGATAATACTGAGCAACCTTGTTCATAGACACTCCTTATTGATAACGAAAGCGTTTCTCCTCATTCTAGTTGTTGATAGCAAATACCCACATTTTCGCGCTGAAATTTGCCGCCGCGCTTCCAGCTTGTAGAGAAATGCCCCCCAGCAGGACGCTTACTGTTGTTGCCTCGGGGCCGAATCAGCTATGCTATGCGGATCTGAACGAACACGAAAAAATTGATACAAAGGACTACTGGCTACTATGCAAGAGCAATATCGCCCGGAAGAGATAGAATCCCATGTTCAGCAGCAGTGGGATAACAAGCAAACGTTCAAAGTGACCGAAGAAGAAGGTAAAGAGAAGTACTACTGCCTCTCCATGCTGCCCTATCCTTCTGGCCGCCTGCACATGGGCCACGTGCGCAACTATACTATTGGCGATGTGATCTCCCGCTATCAGCGCATGCTGGGTAAAAACGTATTACAGCCAATCGGTTGGGATGCGTTCGGCCTGCCCGCTGAAGGCGCCGCAGTAAAAAATAACACTGCGCCAGCCCCGTGGACTTACTCCAACATCGACTACATGAAGAACCAGCTTAAACTGCTGGGCTTCGGCTACGACTGGAACCGTGAACTGGCGACCTGTCAGCCAGAATACTATCGCTGGGAGCAGTGGTTCTTTACCAAGCTGTATGAAAAAGGCCTGGTCTACAAAAAGACCTCTGCGGTTAACTGGTGTCCACACGACCTGACGGTGCTGGCTAACGAGCAGGTCATCGATGGCTGCTGCTGGCGCTGTGATACCAAAGTTGAGCGTAAAGAGATCCCTCAGTGGTTTGTAAAAATCACGGATTATGCCGACGAACTGCTGAATGACCTCGACACGCTGGAAAGCTGGCCTGAGCAGGTTAAAACCATGCAGCGTAACTGGATTGGCCGCTCTGAAGGCGTCGAAATCGAGTTCAATGTTAGCAACAGCCAGGAAAAGCTGCGCGTTTACACCACGCGTCCTGACACGTTCATGGGCGTCACGTATCTCGCCGTGGCAGCAGGTCATCCTCTGGCCGCACAGGCTGCTGCAAGCAACCCAGCGCTGGCTGACTTTATCGCTGAATGCCGTAACACCAAAGTTGCAGAAGCAGAAATGGCAACGATGGAGAAAAAAGGCATGGCCACCGGCCTGTACGCGCAACACCCGCTGACGGGTGACGACGTACCGGTGTGGGTCGCTAACTTCGTGCTGATGGAATACGGCACAGGTGCGGTGATGGCCGTTCCAGGCCACGACCAGCGCGACTGGGAGTTCGCCACCAAATACGACTTGCAGATCAAACCGGTTATCCTGGCCGCAGATGGCAGCGAACCGGATCTGAGCGAAGCGGCAATGACCGAAAAAGGCACGCTGTTTAACTCCGGTGAGTTCGACGGTTTGTCTTATGAAGACGGTTTCAACGCCATTGCGACTAAACTGGCTGATAACGGTGTTGGTGAGCGTAAAGTGAACTATCGCCTGCGCGACTGGGGTGTCTCCCGTCAGCGTTACTGGGGCGCACCAATCCCAATGGTCACCCTGGAAGACGGCACTGTGATGCCAACCCCGGAAGACCAGCTACCGGTGATCCTGCCGGAAGACGTGGTGATGGATGGGATTACCAGCCCGATCAAAGCCGATCCTGAATGGGCAAAGACCACCGTCAACGGCCAGCCTGCGCTGCGCGAAACCGACACCTTTGACACCTTTATGGAATCGTCATGGTATTACGCGCGTTATACCTGCCCGGATTACGATAAAGGGATGCTGGACCCGGCAGCCGCCAACTACTGGCTGCCAGTAGACCAATATGTTGGTGGTATTGAACACGCCATCATGCACCTGCTCTACTTCCGTTTCTTCCATAAACTGCTGCGTGATGCAGGGTTGGTGAACTCGAATGAACCGGCAAAACGCCTGCTGTGTCAGGGAATGGTACTGGCAGACGCCTTCTACTATCTCGGCACCAGCGGAGAACGTAACTGGGTTTCACCGGTTGACGTGACCGTTGAACGTGATGAGAAAGGCCGTATCACCAAAGCCAGCGATGCCGCAGGCAATGAGCTGGTGTATGCCGGCATGAGCAAAATGTCGAAGTCGAAAAACAACGGCATCGACCCGCAGATCATGGTTGAGCGTTACGGTGCCGATACCGTTCGCCTGTTTATGATGTTTGCTTCACCAGCAGAAATGACGCTGGAATGGCAGGAGTCTGGTGTGGAAGGGGCTAACCGCTTCCTGAAGCGCGTCTGGAAACTGGCGTTCGAACACACAGAAAAAGGGGTAACGGTTGCCCTGAACGTTGATGAACTCAACGACGATCAGAAAAGCCTGCGTCGTGACTTGCATAAAACCATCAGTAAAGTCTCTGATGATATCGGCCGCCGTCAGACCTTCAATACCGCCATTGCGGCAATTATGGAGTTAATGAACAAACTGGCACGTGCCCCGCAGGAGAGCGAACAGGATCGTGCGCTGATGCAGGAAGCCCTGCTGGCCGTTGTACGTATGCTTAACCCGTTCACCCCTCACGCCAGCTTCGTGCTGTGGCAGGCGCTGGGTGGCGCTGGTGATGTTGACAACGCACCGTGGCCGCAGGCAGATGATGCTGCAATGGTGGAAGATTCACTGCTGGTCGTGGTACAGGTTAACGGCAAGGTGCGCGGTAAAATCACCGTAGCCGCTGACGCTAATCAAGAACAGGTGCAGGCACGTGCTGCGCAGGAGCATCTGGTGGCCAAATATCTCGATGGCGTCACCATTCGTAAAGTGATTTACGTACCAGGCAAGCTGCTTAACCTGGTCGTTGGCTGATGTCTGGAGGAATTGTGCGACATCCTATAGTCTCTGTGTTACTCAGCCTGGCGGTGTTGATCACCGCCGGTTGTGGTTACCATCTGCGCGGCACCACCTCGGTGCCGCCGGAAATGAAAACCTTGATTCTCGATACCTCTGACCCGTACGGTCCGCTGACGCGCGCGGTGCGCGAACAGTTAAGGCTGAACGACGTTAACATTATTGATAATCCGCAAGAGCGTACCGATGTCCCTTCGCTGCGTCTGATGGGTGAAAGCCGGGGTCGCGATACTGCCTCTATTTTCCAGGACGGTAAAACGGCGGAGTATTCAATGGTGATGACCGTTAATGCTCAGGTACTGGTGCCGAATAAAGGCATCTATCCAATCAGCGCCACGGTATATCGTTCATTCTTTGATAACCCACTGGCCGCGTTGGCAAAAGACTCTGAACAGCAGATCATTGTAAATGAAATGCGCACTCAGGCCGTGCAACAGCTGGTGCGTAAGCTCCTCACCGTTCACGCGGCAGAGAACGATCCGTCAATCAATACGCTTGGCAATACCCCTTCAGCGGTCGATCGTTTAACGACTGACCCGGGCAGTATGTCGGACAGTTCTTACACACGATGATCAGGATTTACCCTGAACAGCTAGGCGCGCAACTCCGCGAGGGGCTGCGCGCCTGTTATTTATTGAGCGGTAATGAACCGCTGTTGCTACAGGAAGCGCAGGATGATATCCGCGCTGCCGCCCAGCAGCAGGGCTTTACCGAACACTTCAGTGTCACCCTGGAAGCAAACACCGACTGGCAGGATATTTTTGCTATCTGTCAGGCGCTCAGCTTGTTCTCCACCCGCCAGACACTGCAACTGACGCTGCCAGAAAATGGCCCCAATGCCGCGATAGGTGAACAGCTGCTCACCCTGTCGACGCTGCTGCACAGCGATATTCTGCTGGTTTTGCGAGCCGCTAAATTGACCAAAGCGCAGGAAAATAGCGCCTGGTATAAAGCACTCAGTTCACAAGGTGTGGTGGTTCCCTGTCAGACACCGGAACAGGCGCAACTGCCGCGCTTGGTTTCTGCACGCGCAAAAAAACACCAACTCACGCTGGATGATGCCGCTAATCAGCTGCTCTGTTACTGCTACGAAGGCAACCTTCTGGCGCTATCACAGGCCCTGGAGCGACTGTCGCTGCTGTGGCCGGACGGAAAGCTGACGCTACCGCGCGTTGAACAGGCCGTGAACGACGCGGCGCACTTTACCCCCTTCCATTGGGTAGATGCGCTGCTGGCAGGTAAAAGCAAACGTGCCCTGCACATCCTGCACCAGATGCATTCAGAAGATAGCGAACCGGTGATCCTGATGCGAACCCTGCAACGCGACCTGCTGCTGCTGGTGACGTTACAACGGCAAATGGCGCAGACGCCGCTCCGCACGCTGTTCGATCAGCATCGTGTCTGGCAGAACCGCCGAACGCTATTCAGTGATGCATTACAGCGTCTGAGTGCCATGCAGCTGACCCAGGCGGTACGGCTGCTGACGCAAATTGAGTTAACGCTGAAGCAGGATTACGGCCAGTCTGTCTGGTCCGAGCTGGAAACCCTGGCGCTGATGTTATGCCATCCGTCATTCCCGGCGAGTTTTTGTGATGTCTGATCGTTACGCGCTCCATGCGCTGTTCGGCGGCACATTTGACCCGATTCATTACGGTCACCTGAAACCAGCAGAAGCGCTGGCCAAACTCACCGGGCTGAAAAAAGTGACGTTATTACCGAATAACGTCCCGCCACATCGTCCGCAGCCGGAAGCCACATCGGCACAACGTGTGGCGATGGTCAAACTGGCGATTAGCGGCAACCCGCTGTTTGACCTTGACCTGCGGGAAATGCAGCGCGACACACCGTCTTATACTATCGACACGCTGGCAGCTCTGCGCCTTGAGCGGGGTGAACAGCAGCCTCTGGCATTTATCATTGGTCAGGATTCCCTGCTCACCTTGCACAAATGGCATCGCTGGCAGGATTTACTGTCACTGTGCCATCTGCTGGTCTGTCAGCGCCCCGGTTATCGCAGTGAAATGGAGACACCTGAGCTGCAACATTGGCTTGATCGTCACCTGGTAACGCAGCCACAGGCGTTGCAACAATCGCCCGCCGGTAAAATTCTTCTGGCTGAAACGCCGCTGATTGATATTTCCGCCACGGAAATTCGCGCTCGCTGCCATCGGGGCCAGTCGGATGACAATCTGCTGCCTCCGGCAGTCAGCGACTACATCGATCGCGAGGGTTTATATCGTAACCCTTAACAGCGTGATATACTGCGCCGCTCAATTTTTCAGGGCGTAAGCCCCGCAAACACACAATGTTACGGTTATCATTTCGGCTCACAAAGCTTATATGAGATAACCCACCAGACTTAAAATCCCAAGGGGGAACCTTTTGCAAGGTAAAGCACTCCAAGACTTCGTCATTGATAAATGTGACGATTTAAAAGCTCAGGACATCATTGCTATCGACGTTCAGGGCAAATCAAGCATCACCAGCTGCATGGTGATCTGTACCGGTACTTCAACCCGTCATCTGGTTTCAATTGCAGAACACGTGGTACAGGAAGCCAAGCTTATCGGTCTGGATGCATTTCGTGTCAACAGCCGTGCTCCAAGTGACTGGGTAGTGGTTGATCTCGGTGAAGTCATCGTTCACGTGATGGAAGCAGAGAGCCGTAAGATCTACGAACTGGAAAAGCTCTGGAGTTAAGCCGTGAAGCTTCAACTGGTCGCCGTCGGCACCAAAATGCCTGACTGGGTACAAACTGGTTTTATGGAATATCTGCGGCGTTTTCCCAAAGATATGCCTTTTGAACTGGTTGAAGTGCCCGCCGGAAAGCGCGGTAAGAATGCAGATATTAAACGCATTCTTGAAAAAGAAGGCGAACTGATGCTGGCAGCCGCAGGAAAAGGCAACCGCATCGTGACGCTGGATATACCCGGCCAGCCGTGGGAAACCCCGCAGCTTGCCAGCCAGCTGGAACGCTGGAAGCAGGATGGCCGTGATGTCAGCCTGTTTATTGGCGGACCGGAAGGCTTGTCACCCGCCTGCAAGGCTGCGGCGGAACAAAGCTGGTCACTCTCAGCGCTAACCCTGCCCCATCCGCTGGTACGCGTATTGGTTGCAGAGAGTTTGTATCGTGCATGGAGCATTACTGCGAATCATCCTTATCATCGCGAATAGCGAATAAGGCTAACCGGACTGACAAAGCAGCGGATGAAATTACAACGTAACTCCTTTCGTGACTACACCGCCGAGCAGACACTGTTTGTTCGCCGGGCGCTGATTGCATTTTTTGGCATTATCACTCTCTCCGGTGTTCTGGTGGCCAATCTGTACCACCTGCAAATCATCCGCTTTAATGACTACAGCACGCGTTCCAATGAAAACCGCATCAAGCTGGTTCCTGTCGCCCCAAGTCGCGGTATTATTTACGATCGTAATGGCATCCCGCTGGCGCTTAACCGCACTATTTACCAGCTTGAACTGATGCCGGAAAAAGTGGAAAACCTGCAGCAGACGTTGCAGGAACTGAAACCGATTGTCGATCTCACCGATGATGACATCGAAGCTTTTGAAAAAGAGCGCAAACGCTCGCGCCGCTTTACCTCTATCGCCGTGAAAACCAGCCTGAACGATGTTCAGGTAGCGCGTTTCGCCGTGAACCAATATCGCTTCCCCGGCGCTGAAGTCAAAGGCTACCAGCGTCGCTACTATCCCTACGGTTCTGCTCTGACCCATGTGCTGGGTTACGTGTCGAAAATTAACGACCGTGACGTTGAGCGCCTGGACAAAGAGGGAAAATGGCCGAACTACGCCGCCACCCATGATATCGGCAAACTGGGCATTGAACGTTATTACGAAGATGTTCTGCACGGTAAAACCGGTTATGAAGAGGTGGAAGTGAATAACCGTGGCCGCGTGATCCGCCAACTGCATGAACAATCCCCCCAGGCCGGGCGGGATATCTATCTGACCATCGATCTGAAACTTCAGCAATATATTGAAACCCTGCTGGCGGGTAGCCGCGCGGCAGTGGTGGTCACTGACCCTCGCAATGGCGAAGTTCTGTCGATGGTTTCGATGCCAAGTTATGATCCGAATCTGTTCGTCGATGGCATCTCCAGCAAAGATTATAACGGCCTGCTGCATGACGAAAACCGCCCATTGATTAACCGTGCCACTCAGGGTGCCTATCCTCCGGCCTCAACGGTGAAACCTTATATTGCGGTCTCTGCACTGACGGCGGGGGTGATCACCCGTAATACCAGCCTGTTCGACCCCGGCTGGTGGCAACTGCCCGGTTCTGAAAAGCGCTTCCGCGACTGGAAACGCTGGGGGCATGGTCGTCTGAATGTGACCAAATCGCTGGAGGAGTCTGCCGATACCTTCTTCTACCAGGTCGCCTATGATATGGGGATTGACCGTCTGGGCGAGTGGATGAGCAAATTCGGTTACGGCCATCTTTCGGGCATCGATCTGATCGAAGAAACCCCGGGCAACATGCCAACACGCGAATGGAAAATGAAGCGCTTTAAGAAACCCTGGTATCAGGGTGACACCATCCCGGTGGGCATCGGCCAGGGTTACTGGACTGCCACACCAGTACAAATGAACAAAGCGCTGATGATCCTGATTAACGACGGTGTTATCAAAACGCCACATCTGATGATGGATACCATGCAAGGTTCGGCGAAAGTTCCCTGGCGTCAGCCTCCGGCTCCGCCTATCGCGGATATTCACACCGGATACTGGGAAATTGCCAAAGACGGGATGTACGGCGTGGCGAACCGTCCAAACGGTACCGCGCGTAAAAGCTTTGATGATGCATCTTATAAAATTGCCGCCAAGTCCGGTACCGCGCAGGTATTTGGCCTGAAGGCGAACGAAACCTACAACGCCCACAAGCTGACTGAGCGCCTGCGTGACCATAAATTGATGACCGCGTTTGCGCCTTATGACCACCCGCGCGTGGCCGTCAGTATTATTCTCGAAAACGGCGGCGCAGGCCCGGCAGTCGGTACGATCATGCGCCAGATACTCGACCATATTATGCTTGGCGATAACAATACCAACCTGCCTGACGCTGCACCAACGCCGCCAGGCTATGAAGGCGAATAATCGGTTATGAATGATAGCCATCAGAAACGGACAATCTGGACTCGCATCCACGTTGATCCTCTATTTTGCCTCATTATTACCGCGCTGCTGGTTTACAGTGCGCTGGTGATGTGGAGTGCCAGCGGCCAGGATCCGGGCATGATGGAGCGCAAACTCGGTCAGATCGCTATGGGTGTGATTGTCATGCTGGTCATGGCACAGATCCCACCGCGCGTCTACGAAGGCTGGGCGCCCTATCTGTACATCGTCTGCGTTATCCTGCTCATCGCGGTGGATGCGTTCGGTCATATCAGTAAAGGTGCGCAGCGCTGGCTGGACCTCGGCGTGGTGAGATTCCAGCCATCGGAAATTGCTAAAATTGCCGTGCCGCTGATGGTGGCGCGCTTTATTAACCGCGACGTCTGCCCGCCTACGCTGAAAAATACCGCTATCGCGCTGGTACTGATCTTTATGCCTACCTTGCTGGTGGCAGCACAGCCCGATCTGGGAACGTCGATCCTGATTGCCGCATCCGGGCTTTTTGTCCTGTTCCTTTCCGGCATGAGCTGGAAACTGATCTCTGTTGCGGTACTGCTGGTCGCCGCGTTTATCCCAATACTGTGGTTCTTCCTGATGCACGACTATCAGCGTGACCGCGTGATGATGCTGCTGGACCCGGAAAGTGACCCGCTGGGTGCGGGTTACCACATTATTCAGTCGAAGATAGCCATCGGCTCTGGTGGGCTGCGCGGCAAGGGATGGCTACACGGAACACAGTCACAGCTGGAGTTTTTACCCGAGCGTCACACGGACTTTATTTTCGCCGTACTGGCCGAAGAATTAGGATTAGTCGGGGTGCTGGTTCTGCTGATACTCTACGTGCTGCTGATTATGCGCGGCCTGATGATGGCCGCCCGCGCGCAGACCACCTTTGGTCGCGTGATGGCTGGCGGTATGATGCTGATCTTCTTTGTTTATGTTTTTGTTAACATTGGCATGGTCAGCGGCATTCTGCCCGTCGTTGGGGTACCGTTACCGCTAGTCAGCTACGGGGGTTCCGCGCTGATCGTCCTGATGGCCGGGTTCGGGATCATTATGTCGATTCACACCCATCGAAAACTGTTGTCGAAGAGCGTTTAAGAGGCATAAACATGCGTAAGGATTGGCTTTGGATTGCCCTGGCTTCAGCACTGCTGGCGGCCTGTACTACTGACAGCGACCAGCAGGCGCCCGTCACCCAACAGCAAGCGACTTATAACGGCCCTGTGGTCGAAATTGGCGGTGCGGAGCCTCGCTATGAGCCAGTTAATCCCGGTACCAACCAGGATTACTCGGCCAACGGCAAAAATTATAAAATTGTCAAAAATCCATCGAACTTCAGTCAGGTTGGTCTGGCTGCCTGGTATGGCGAAGAAGCCAACGGCAACCGTACCGCGACAGGTGAAACCTTCGATCCAAACGCTATGACGGCGGCCCATCCAACGCTGCCTCTGCCCAGCTACGTCCGTGTAACCAACATTGCCAATGGCCGTATGATTGTGGTGCGCGTCAACGATCGCGGCCCGTACACGCCAGGCCGTATTATTGACCTGTCACGTGCCGCAGGTGACCGCCTGAATATCTCCAATAACAGCAAAGTCCGTATTGATTACATCGCTGTCGCACCCGATGGTAGCCTGTCAGGCCCGGGTACGGTTGGCACAACCGTGGCGAAACAGAGCTATGCACTGCCCTCCCGCCCGGAGATTAGCGGTGGAATGACAATGGGCGGCGGTGCCGCTGCTGCCTCTGCACCGATGATGTCATCATCGCAGTCACAACCTGTGCAGTATTCCAGCCCGCAGCCACAGGAAGTGGAGCAGGAGCAGTCACGCCCCGTGGATAACAGCTCACTGAACAGTGATAACACTATGGGCGCTCCCGTGCGCAGCAGTGGTTTCCTCGGCGCAGCACAACCCTTACCAGGCGGCGTGCTGGAAGACAGTGAACCCGCCGCAGCAACACCTTCTTCTGCCCCTGCTGCGTTAGCGGCCCCAACGGCGGCGGCAGTTTCACGCCCTGCGACGGGCGCCACCGGCAATTTTGTGGTGCAAGTCGGCGCACTGAGCGATGGCCCACGCGCACGTCAGCTGGCAACCAGTCTGGGTAAACAGTTCGGCGTTCCCGGCTCAGTAGACAGCCGTGGCAATGTCTATCGCGTTCAGCTCGGTCGTTTCACTTCGCGCCAGCAAGCCGCCGCATTACAGCAGCGCCTGGCGAGTGAAGCACAGCAACAATCGTTTATTACTGTCGCACCTGATGCAATGTAATTCTCCGCTGACCCGCCTGATTTAGGCGGGTCGTGGCAGGATGCTTTTGCTATAGTGAGTCACTTTTTTTAACCTAGCCCATGGATGTTGTCGTCCTTACATGAACACTCTGAAGCCATCCCGACTGCTCAAACGCCTGACTACAGGCTCGCTTATCGCCCTCAGCCTCAATGTTGTCGCTTATGCTGACGACCTGAACATCAAGACCATGATCCCCGGCGTACCGGAAATTGATGCTGAAGCCTATGTCCTGATCGATTACAACTCAGGGAAAGTCCTGGCTGAGAAGAATGCCGATGCGCGCCGTGACCCGGCGAGCCTGACAAAAATGATGACCAGCTATGTCATCGGCCAGGCGGTTAAAGCCGGTAAAATCCATCAGGATGATATCGTCACCGTCGGGAAAGATGCATGGGCAACCGGTAACCCGGTGTTCAGGGGTTCTTCTCTGATGTTCCTGAAGCCTGGTGACCGCGTACCGGTCTCTCAGCTGACGCGCGGTATCGTACTGCAATCCGGTAATGACGCCTGCGTAGCGATGGCCGACTATGTTGCCGGCAGCCAGGATGCGTTCGTGGGCCTGATGAACAACTACGTGAAAGCGCTGGGTCTGCAAAATACCCACTTCCAGACGGTACACGGTCTGGACGCTGAAGGGCAGTACAGTTCCGCGCGCGATATGGCGCTGATTGGCCGCTCACTGATCCGTGATGTGCCGGAAGAATACGCTGTTTATCACGAGAAAGAATTTACCTTTAATAATATTCGCCAGACGAACCGTAACGGCCTGCTGTGGGATACCAGCCTCAACGTTGACGGCATTAAAACCGGCCACACCGATGCGGCAGGTTATAACCTGGTGGCCTCGGCGACCGAAGGCCAGATGCGTCTGATCTCCACCGTGATGGGCGGCCACACCTACAAAGGGCGTGAAACCGAGAGCAAGAAATTGCTGACCTGGGGCTTCCGCTTCTTTGAAACTGTGGCACCACTGAAAGCCGGGAAAGAGTTTGCTTCTGAGCCAGTATGGTTCGGTAACAGCGACCGCGTGCAGCTGGGCGTGGAAAAAGATGTGTTCCTGACCATCCCTCGTGGCCGCATGAAAGATCTGAAAGCCAGCTATACCCTGAGCAATACCGAGCTGCATGCACCATTGCAGAAAAATCAGGTTGTCGGCAGCATCAACTTCCAGCTGGATGGCAAAACCATTGAACAGCATCCGCTGGTGGTGCTGAATGAAATGCCGGAAGGCGGCTTCTTTGGCCGCATCATTGACTATATCAAACTCATGTTCCACCACTGGTTCGGTTAATTATCCCCGCTGTCAGAGTGGCCGGCCACTGAAAGCCCGGCTGGCCGATCGTTGATCGGCCACTACTTGAAATTATTCTGTAATATCCCCATATTGTTAGTATCTGTGAACTCCCGTTACGGCGGGAGTCCTTGTTGGTGTCACCGGAGTCCATATGAAAACCAATCTTAAAGAACTGCTCGAATTCCCCACCTCTTTTACCTATAAAGTGATGGGTCTGGCACAGCCGGAGCTGGTCGATCAAGTGGTTGAAGTGGTGCAGCGTCATGCACCGGGTGACTACTCTCCGGATGTAAAACCAAGCAGCAAAGGCAATTATCATTCGGTGTCGATTACTATCACCGCAACCCACATCGAACAGGTTGAAATCCTGTACGACGAGTTGGGTAAGATTGAAATTGTCCGTATGGTGCTGTAACCCTGACGTTGGCGGGGGCAAGCTAGCTCTTGTCCTGTGCCAACGTTATACTGTTCCCCTCGTTACCCAACCGGATTGTCCGTTTTGCCTCACACTAGCCTGATTATCCGCCAACTCGGCATGCAGCCCTGGGCGCCTGTTTCTCTCGCGATGCATCAGTTCACTGACCAGCGTAACGATGATACGCCGGACGAGATCTGGCTGGTGGAACACCCGCCGGTGTTTACTCAGGGTCAGGCAGGAAAAAGCGAACACCTGTTAATGCCCGGCGATATCCCGGTCATGCAGAGCGATCGTGGCGGCCAGGTCACCTATCATGGCCCCGGTCAGCAGGTTATGTATGTGATGGTGAATCTGAAACGCCGTAAAACGGGCGTCCGTCAGCTGGTTACCGCCCTTGAACAAACGGTGGTCGATACGCTGGCGCATTTTTCCGTCACAGCCAATGCGCGCCCCGATGCGCCGGGTGTCTATGTTGAAGGTAAAAAAATCTGTTCATTAGGGCTGCGGATCCGCAATGGCTGCTCCTTTCACGGCCTCGCCTTGAATATCGATATGGATCTCACACCGTTCCTGCGCATTAATCCCTGCGGCTATGCCGGGATGGAGATGACGCAGCTGGCGGCGCTCACTGCCTCTGTGACCCCTGCCGATATCCAGCCATTGCTGATCAAGAATTTTGCCCTTCAACTGGCAATAACTGACGTTTCCTGGAGCGAAAGTGCAGAACTCCCGCTAAGATAGGGGGCAAATGCGCATGCAGCTTTACAATTCTGCAACGCTTTCTCGCACAGGCAGGCTGAATCTGCCGCGAGGAGATGATATAATTTTTGCGCTTTATCAAAAAAAGTTGAAAATCACCAACTCATTGAGTGTTAGCGGCTGTTTTGGAAACGCATAGATTGCCGCAATCCAACCTGGAACCTGCAAGAATATGAGTAAACCGATCGTGATGGAACGCGGTGTTAAATACCGCGACGCAGACAAAATGGCATTGATCCCGGTGAAAACCGTGATCACCGAGCGTACGGAGATTTTACGTAAGCCAGAATGGATGCGTATTAAACTTCCTGCCGATTCCAGCCGTATTCAGGGCATTAAAGCCGCGATGCGTAAAAATGGTCTGCACTCCGTTTGCGAAGAGGCTTCCTGCCCTAACCTGTCTGAATGTTTTAACCACGGAACGGCCACCTTTATGATTCTGGGTGCCATCTGTACACGCCGCTGCCCGTTCTGCGACGTGGCCCACGGCCGCCCGGTAACCCCTGATGCCAACGAACCCGGCAAACTGGCACAGACCATCGCGGATATGGCACTGCGCTACGTGGTGATCACCTCCGTTGACCGTGATGACCTGCGTGATGGCGGAGCACAGCACTTTGCTGACTGTATTCGCGCTATCCGTGAAAAAAGCCCAACGATTAAAATCGAAACACTGGTGCCTGATTTCCGTGGTCGTATGGACCGCGCGCTGGAAATTTTGATTGAGACGCCACCTGATGTGTTTAACCACAACCTGGAAAACGTGCCGCGCGTTTACCGCCAGGTACGTCCGGGTGCTAACTATGACTGGTCACTGAAATTGCTGGAACGCTTTAAAGAAGCACATCCAGAGGTGCCAACCAAGTCAGGCCTGATGGTCGGTTTAGGTGAAACTAACGCAGAGATCGTTGAAGTGATGCGTGACCTGCGTCGCCACGGCGTAACCATGCTGACCCTCGGACAGTATCTGTCGCCAAGCCGCCATCATTTACCGGTACAGCGCTATGTCAGCCCTGCTGAGTTTGACGAAATGAAAGAAGCCGCGATGGATATGGGCTTCACTCATGCGGCCTGTGGCCCATTCGTACGTTCGTCATATCATGCTGACCTGCAGGCGAAAGGGTTGGAAGTAAAATAACCCCCTTCTGCCGGAGCCAAAAAAAACGGATGACAATGTCATCCGTTTTTTTGAGCAACATTACTCTTTATGAGAGATCTGCCCGGCGGTTTTTTCTTCTGGCTCGGCTTTCTGCGCGGAGGCATCATCATCATTCATCGCCTTTTTAAATCCCTTAATGGCCGAACCTAAGTCCCCTCCCAGGGTACGCAGCTTTTTGGTTCCGAATAACAGGACGATTAATGCGCCAACGATCAGCAATTTGCCAATACTGAGACCTTCCATACTTACCTTCTTTGATTTATCTGACCGTCACAACGGCCTGCAACAAGCGTGTATTAACGCGCTGAATACGTGAAAATACAACTGCAATCTGTAACAGAATATGCGCTGTGTTAGCGTAATCCCTGTCAGATAAACCGGCTGAGAAACGCCTGGGTGCGCGGGTGTTGCGGGTTCACCAGGACCTCCTCCGGGGCCCCCTGCTCAACCACGCGCCCGCCGTCCATAAACACCACGCGGTCCGCTGCTTCACGGGCAAAACCAATCTCGTGCGTCACAACCACCATTGTCAGCCCCTGGTCAGCCAGCGTGCGCATGGTCGCCAGCACTTCCCCCACCAGTTCAGGATCAAGCGCAGAGGTCGGTTCATCAAACAACATCAGTTTGGGCTTGATCGCCAGTGCGCGGGCAATCGCCACACGCTGCTGCTGCCCGCCGGACAGATGGCGCGGCCAGGCATCCGCTTTATCGCTCAGCCCCACTGTTGCCAGTAGTTCATACGCCTCAGCAATCGCTTCAGCGCGTGGCTGTTTGTGCACACCGACCGGCGCTTCAATAATATTTTGCAGTACGGTCATATGCGGATAGAGGTTGAACTGCTGAAACACCATCCCTATCTCCTGGCGCTGACGTGCAATGCGCTTTGGCGACAGACGATGCAGCAGCCCTTTTTTTAGCTCAAAACCCACCTGCTGTTCACCGATCATAATCGACCCGGCATTCAGTTCCTCCAGATGATTGATACAGCGCAGGAAGGTGGATTTCCCTGAGCCGGAAGGCCCGAGGATCACCACCACTTCACCCGGTAACACATCCAGGTCGATGCCCTTTAGCACTTCATTATCACCGTAGCTTTTCTGTACGTTACGCGCCCGTACCAGCGGCTCAGCTAAGCTCATTGTTCTTCCTTCTGGACCAGTGAACGCACTGCCATTGCGGGCATATTGTTTGCAGCAGGACGCTTTTTGCTACTGGCAACCACCCGGCGTGTGCCGCGAGCATAGTAGCGTTCAATCGCCGACTGGCCGACATTGAGAACCGAAGTAATCAGCAGATACCAGATCACCGCTACCATCAGCATCGGGATGATTTCAAAGGTGCGGTTATAGACCGCCTGTACCGAATAGAGCAGGTCGCCCATGGCGATCACACTGACCAGTGAGGTGGCTTTGATCATGCTGATGAGCTGATTGCCGGTTGGCGGAATAATGGAACGCATCGCCTGCGGGATAATAATGCGCCGCAACGCACGCGCACGACTCATACCAAATGCCTGCGTTGTCTCCACCTGGCCGTTATCCACCGACTGTAATCCCGCCCGAATAATCTCCGCCATATAGGCGGCTTCATTCAGCGCCAATCCGGCTATCGCCGCCGTCAGCGGGGTGATCAAATCGTTGGTATTCCAGCTTGCCAACACCGGGCCACCAAACGGGATCGCCAGCGAGATCTGCGGAAACAGCGTTGACATGTTGTACCAGAAAATCAGCTGCACCAGCAGCGGCGTACCGCGAAAGAACCAGATATATAACCCGGCTAGTCCACGCATCAGGCGGTTATCGGACAGACGTGCGACGGCCAGCAGCAGGCCAATCACCACGCCCAGCAGCATTGAAACGACGGTTAACCCGAGTGTCACCTTCAGCCCGGTCATCACCGAGCCGTCCATAAACCACTGGTACACCACACCCCACTCAAAGTTGGGATTGGTAGCGACCAGCCAGAGAAAGTTAACCGCGACCGCCAGCACCAGCAGCCAGCTGATCAGTCGCCCGTAACGGGGAGCGCTAAGGGCTGAAGCCACATCGCGCTGCTGTACGTCTGTCCGATCCCTGGTTGAAGATTGCGTGACGGGTTGGGTCATTTCACCGCCCCCTGCGCCAGGTTACGACCCGGTGCGCTGATGATATTCCCGTCGAGCTGCCATTTTTTCATGATCGCCGCATAGGTGCCGTTGGTGAACAGGACTTTATAAGCATCCAGCACCACGTCACCGAGCGGTGAATCCTTCGGCACCACGGTGCCCTGGAAAATATCGCCAAATCCGTTTTTCTGACCGGTGCCGGTTAATTCCAGCTGCCCATCGGCCTGCTGGACGAAATAGACCAGCGGTGCCTGGGAAGAGAAAAAGGCATCTGAACGCTTAGATCGTACCGCCAGAATTGATGACGGTTGGTCGGTAAATGACTGCACGGTCACAGCGGCTTTACCCGCTGTGGTACAGGCGATGGACTGCTTGCGGATCACCTGCTCGGCAGAACCACCCGCCATTACGGCGATGCGCTTACCGCAGGTATCATCCAGTCCGTTAATCTTCGCCGGGTTACCTTTCTGCACGGCAAACACCACAAACTCCTGCACAAAATCGATAAAATCATTTTTCTGTTGGCGATCAGGGTAATCACCTACCGGACCGATCGCCAGCTGGTAACGACCCGATTTGATCCCTGCCAGCAAGCCTGGCAGACCACTGACGGTAGCGTGCTCAATTTTCACCCCGAGCAGCTGCGCCAACGCCTCGGTCAGATCGGCAGACGCACCGGTCATCGAGGTCGGGCCTTCAACAATTTCATACGGAGGGAAAGAACCGTTATTAACCGAGGTCATCTTCCCGGCACTTTTTACCGCATCCGGCAGACGGTCGTGCAGTGCCTGGTCCATCTTCTGGAGTGGAATCGTCTCGGCAGCCTGGCTGACCGTACTCAGCGTCGCCAGCATCAGCGCCAGCGCAATAGCGTGTTTTTTCATTATTGAGTCTCCCCACCATCAAGTTCAGGGCGGGCAAAGCGACGATTAGCTAACACTGGCAATGCGCGACGCGCATCAGCAATACGCTGCGGGTCGATCCCGGCAAACACCAGTGCCGGGCCTTCAGCGGCTTTGGCAATCGCCACACCGAGTGGATCAACCACCAGGCTGTTGCCGATGTTACGCGGGCCGCACTCACCCACCGCCACCACATAACAGGTATTCTCCAGCGCACGGGCGGTGACCAGGACTTCCCAGTGCATCTCTTTCAGCGGCCCTTTCACCCAGGCGGCGGGCAGCACCAGCAGGTCGGCACCGTCCAGCACCAGGCGGCGTGCCAGTTCCGGGAAGCGGATGTCATAACAGGTCATCAACCCCACTTTCAGCCCATCCACCTCTACCAGCGGTGGCACGTCGTTGCCCGCCGTCACATTACGCGACTCCTGCATCGCAAAGGCGTCATAAAGATGCAGCTTGTCGTAGCGGGCGATAATCTCGCCGTTACGGATTGCCACCAGTACATTCAGCGCCCGGCTATCTGCCGTTGGCACATGCACCGTCATCATGGTCGTCAGCGTATTCGCCCGACTGGCCTCAAGAACCTGGCTGAGGAACGGGCCATCCAGCGGCTGCGCTGCTTTCAGCACCAGGTCCGGGTCAGTAATATCACGCGCCAGTACCCCTTCCGGCAGTACCAGCAGTCTTGCTCCCTGCTGCTCTGCCTGAGCCATTAAGCCGATGCAGATATCGGCGTTTTCCTGCCACTCGCGGCTGACCGCGAACTGTCCTAATGCCACTTTCATCGTCATCGTTATGCTCCTGAGGTCATTGCCGGAAACAGCACTTGTGGGGTCAGGCGTTCGGCCGTCAGCCCCTGAGCAAACAGCTCCTGGCAGAAATCATTAATCATCTTCTTATTAGCCTGAAAGCCGTTAGCATTCCAGTCGGCAGGTAAATCCTGCGCAGTACGCCGCAAATCATCGAGCAGCCACGGCGTGGTATCCGCGTATTTCTCACGTTTCTGTTGCCAGACCCGTGCGGATTCGTCAATAACCGCACTTAACTCCTGCGCAATATCGGGATGCTGCTCTGCCAGGGTTGCTTTCAGTGCCAGCAGGTGGATGCCGGGGATATAACCGCAGCGGTGGAAATATTCCAGCTCAGCCTGGCGAAAATCGGTTTGCAGTTGACGCAGGCCAGAATCGGGCAGGAAAAAACCGTCCGGCATAAACGGGGTAAAGACCGCGTCCAGCTCACCCGCACGCAGCAGATTGATCAGTGGGTGTTCACCCGGTGCGGCTTCAATCCGGCCAGGACGGCCAAAGCCGTTCAGGCGGTCAATAATCGGGTGGTCAGCCGTCAGTCGGCCAACAAACCAGTAAGCATCATCAATTTCGACCCCGGCTTCACGCAGCAACGTGCGCGTCCAGGTGTTGCCGGAATCCTGCCAGCCAGTCAGCCCAATTTTTTTGCCTTTGAGCTGGTCCAGAGACGTCAGCGGGCTATCGGCGGTGGTGATAATGCAGCGCTGGCGAAAGCCGCGCATCAGGAAATGTGGCAACGCCTGCAGGCTAAAATCACCACAGGCACGCGCCTGAGCAAAACGGCTGAAAGAGACTTCGGCCGCATCGTATTGTTCGCTGTTTGCCAGATCGCCGACCAGTGTGCCCACGCGATGTACCTCCAGCTTAAAACCCTGGGGACGAATATCCCCTAACGCCAGCGGTGTAAAATAGTCCCAGTCGCGTACCGCCAGTCTGATGGTCACCATGTGCATTCTCTCCGGTTTAGCGCAGCCCTGCCGCGTTTAAAAAAACACCAATACCTGCTTGAATTTGATACTAGAGTGATAATATTATCTGTACAATAATTTCTTTGTTACTGAACAAATGGATTTCTTATGACCGCACTGCTGGATGTGAACTGGCTCAGCGCCCGTATTGAGGATGCTTCCGTAAAAGGCATTACCGCCGCCACGGCGCTGCTGATCCGTGAGGGGGAGATCCCCATTGGCACACAGCTTCCAGCCGTGCGCGATCTGGCGGAGAAACTCGGTGTCAGCCCGGCCACGGTATCTGCTGCATGGGGAGAGTTGAAACGGCACAAGGTGATCGCGGGCAAGGGGCGTAGCGGGGTCTGGGTGTGTGGCGATCACGTCTCACCGCGTCCGGTGCGATTTGAAAAGATTGGCCACTATGGTAGCCATATCAAAGCCGATCTTGCCATGGCATCACCCGATCCGGCATTGCTGCCCGACCTCGGTCATGCCCTGCAACAGGGGATCCTCACTCCTAATCTCAACAGCTACCAGCGCGAGGCGATTACCCCGGCACTGCTGGATGCCGTCAGCGCCGACTGGCCGTTTGCGGCACAGGCATTTCTGGCGACCGACGGCGGTTTCGATGCCATGAGCTGCATCATGCAGACGCTGTTTTCACCGGGAGATAAAGTGGTCATTGAGGACCCAACCGCCACGCGGCTGCTGGATATGCTGGACAACCTGGGCGCGGAAATATTGCCGCTGGCCTGCGATGAGAACGGCCCGCAGCCCGGCCCGCTGGGCATACTGCTCCGCCAGCGCCCGGTAGCAGTCATATTCCAGCCGCGTACCCATTCGGCCACCGGACATACGGTAAGTGAGGTGCGCAGCCATGAACTGGCTGCCGTGCTGAGCGGAAGCACGGCGTGGATTATTGAAGATGACGGCATTGGCGCTCTTTCGGCGCACCCGCTGTGGAGCCTGGGGCGGTTCTTCCCCAACCGCACATTGCACGTGCGGTCATTTTCTAAGGCTTATGGGCCAGATCTGCGGCTGGGGGTATTATCCGGGCCGGAAGCACTGGTACGGCGCATTCAGTCGTGGCGTAATTTTGGTGCCAGCTGGACCAGCCGCATCCTGCAACAGGCCGTCGCGTGGATGCTGACCGATGCCGGTGTTCAACAGCGTATCGGCCAGGCGCGCGAAGTCTATCGCCAGCGGCGCCAGCGTTTACTGACTGCACTGGCACAGCGGGGAATGGCCCTGCCAGATCGTGACGGGTTAAGTATTTATCTGCCGGTAAAGTCAGAACAGTTTGCAATGATCACCCTGGCCGCCAGAGGTATTGCGGTGGTACCCGGTGAGCGCTGCCGCAGCGGCAGCGGGCAGTTTGTCCGCGTCAGCACCTCAATGCTGCCAGAACATCTTGTGGATGAAGTTGCCGATGCGCTGTTACTGGCCAGTGGCCTGGAACCGGGGACGGTCAGGTCAGATCTTTAATATGATAGCGCGGTGACTCCTGATAACCCTCACGCTCGTAAAACGCATTCGCCTTTTCACGACGTTCATGACAGTGCACCTCCATCCGATCACAGCCGCGATCTATTGCCAGCTGCTCTGCATGTTGTAACAACCGCTGCCCGGCCCCTTTGCTGCGCTCACCTTCGGCAATGCAGAAATAGCTGATGCGGGCAAAATCCCCTGCCAGAGCCAGCTGTGGAATAAAATGCAGCGACAAAAAACCCAGAACCGTGTTCCCCTGCTCGGCAATAAGAAGCCGCTCAGTCTCATCGATGATCAGTTGGGCAAGTCTGCGTTCAATAAAGGGGGCGGTATCCGCATATCCCAGTTCAGTTAACAGCGCGCTGAGGGCAAAAGCATCTTTCGATTCAGCCAGACGAATATTCATAGTCATTCTCCGCAATATGCCAACGAGCCGGGTTTACAGGTGAAAACTTCTGTCTATGTTTATAGCTGTAGCAAGGCAATCACTGCAAGGAGCCAGATCACAAGGTAATGTTACAAAAGCTAATTAATGTTAGGGCATCCTTATTTACGGCGCGTACCCCCACATTTTAATGTTTCCTTAATAATCGTGCGGCACACTGGTCATCATTCAGCCAACAGAGATGATCGCCATGAACTTCCTTCCCCGCCACAAAAATGAATATCTTGCCGTCCTGCTGGCATTGACTGCGACTATTCTCTGGCTGGTACAGTATTTCAACGCCTAGATCTGCCCTGTGTGCCGCTGATCGCAGACGAAAAAAAACCCGCCATTGGCGGGTTTTTAAGAATTCTGTCTGATAACTTAAATAGCGGCAACGTTAGCAGCAGATGGGCCTTTGGCACCGTTGGTGATTTCGAACTCTACGCGCTGACCTTCAGCCAGAGTTTTGAAACCATTGCTCTGGATGGCAGAGAAGTGTACGAACACATCTTTGCTACCATCTTCAGGAGTAATGAAACCGAATCCTTTGGACTCATTAAACCACTTAACGCTACCTTTGATCTTAGACATCTATATTACCTTTACATGAAAAATGGACACTAAACTGTGTCGGGGGTTAGTACAGCAATTGCCAAGGCTTTTGTCCAGTAGCCGAGGTCGAAAAAGTGATAAATATCGCCTTTTTTTACCCCCACACCATTTTTACGTCAAACCCCGGAGATTAAAACTGCCAGCGCAACCAGGCGAAGAAAACATTACCATTATTGTAAGTTCCTGGAATGTAAGTCATCTGAAAAGTTGCAGGCCCGTAACCGACTGAGGCCAGCGGCAGCACTAATGGGATAGGTATATAGTTCCAGTTATCACGCATTGTTACCCCGGCGGTATACCCCAGACCAAGGTGGAAGTCAGAGTCATTTAGCGGTCGCCAGGTTTTCTCCCAGCCATAGCCGCCAATCGGTTCCCACTTATTGTAAGAGTCCTTAAACACCATCAGATAGATGCCGTTCCAGTTACCCTTTTCGTCATAGCGTGAGATGCCTCCGCCAGCCCCCCAGGGGCGCTCATTGTAACGGTCAGTTTTCTCTTTATCGTAGGTCCAGCGGTTATGCCAGGTGATAGCAGGGACATAAAGGTCGACAGTTTGCGGTTCACTCCATGTCTGGCTAACGTTATCACTGAAGGAATGCCAGGTATCCGCAATTCCATCACCGAGGCTTGCCGCATGCGCACTGCTCAGAGCCAGTCCGCCAAGCAGGGTTGAAAGTAATAAGGCTGATTTTTTGTTCACGATAAATTCACTGCTCCCTGGATGATCGCTGTATGCAACATCCTTACGTTAGTCAGAAACCCTGACCAAATGCATTACCCGTTCTGGTAACAATTATAAACAAAGTACTTAAACACTCCATTAATCACCGAAATACATCTCACCAGCAAAAAGAGCCCCCCATAAATTCATATTATAAAACATTGGGATATGTAATAAAAAATATAATTCAGCCACGAAAATATAACACCAGGAAAACTCGTAAAAGCCAGCCCTCACCTTTCCAGAAAAGGGAACCAAACCTTCACAACGCTAATCAATCAACGGAAAAATGGTGGACTTTACTTGATGCAAATCATTGTACCCTGGATGAATTGTATGTTTTTATTATTAATAATTCGATAAAACTGTTAAAAAAACCCGTAAATCCTAAAAAAACCATACCAATGGCCCCTCCACCTCGCCATTAATTAATAAATTTTATTTATAGATCTCCGTGAGAATTTTGATAAGATAATTCTCATTGAATAGCACTCAGGAAGAGTAGAGGTTGTGAAAATGCTAAGGTGTGGCAAGTGCGGAAGTTCAAAATTTATATTCACAACGCGCAATGATAGTACTGAATATCACGGGGCTGCTTGTGCGATCTGTCATAAGCGTTTGAATCCTCATGATACATGTATCAACTCTGCGGAATCGGTTTCAGCATGGCCAGCGTCGAAGGGCGATAAGCACGCTGCACGCTACTTCTCGGATAAGCCGTTACGCGGGTGATATCGCCGGAATAGCGTGGAACACGGGGCCAGCAGACTACTGACCGCCGTGTTAATACGGAATAATAATGATTCACAATACTGTTAGAAAATAAGCTTGAATACACCCGTAATGGTCAGCAGACCCACAATAAAGATGATCGCAATAATCCAGAAAATAATCTTCATTACATGCCCTCTTCTCATAAAAAAAAGTCACTACAACGTAGTGACTTAAGCATAGAAGAAGATTGATGTTTTGCGTGGTAAGCACGTTCAGACAGACATTACAGCATCAGCGACAACATCCACACCAGCGCAAAACCTGTCAGTCCCATCGCCGTGGTCAGCACCGTCCAGGTTCTCAGACCGTCGGCTACCGACAGGCCAAGATAACGCGTCACCACCCAGAACCCGGCATCATTCACATGCGACAACCCTAAGCCACCAAAGCAGGCTGACAGGGTAACCAGCACCAGCTGGGTGTCGCTCAACCCAGTGACCGCCTGGGTCAACAGGCCACTGGTCGTAAGAATGGCCACGGTAGCCGATCCCTGCGAAGCACGCAGCGCCAGCGACAGAATAAAAGCAGCCGGAATTAATGGCAGATGGATGGTTTCCAGCGACAATGCCAGCGCTTTACCGACACCTGACTCCACCAATACCTTCCCAAACGCGCCCCCTGCACCTGCCACCAGAATCACGCCTGCTGAACTCGGAATAGCGCGGTCCAGCAATTCGCCGAGCTTCTCTTTACTCAAGCCACGGCGCAAGCCCAGCAGCCAGGCAGAAAGCGCCAGAGCGATCAGTAATGCAATTGCCGGCGTCCCTACTAGCGTCAGGAACTGGCGCAGGCTGTTGCCTTCCGGTAGCACGCTGTGTGCCAGCGTCCCCACGACGATCAGGACGATCGGCACCACAATCAGCGATGAAATCATCCAGGCACCCGGTGGTAACTCCTGGTTCTGACGCGGGCTGCTTTCTGGTTTCGCCAGCTGGAGCTGCTCCAGCACATCCAGTGACAGATGATACTGACGGCGGTTCATCACTTTCGCGACAAAATAACCCACAATGCCGACCGGAATCGATACGGCGATACCCAGCAACATCAGCCAGCCCATATCAGAACCCAACAACCCTGCCGCCGCCGCCGCCCCCGGATGAGTAGGTAGTGCGACGTGTACGGTTAACATCACCCCCGCCATCGGCAGACCATATTTCAGCGGAGAAACATGCGCCACTTTGGTGAAGCCGTAAATCAGCGGAATAACAATAATGAACCCGACTTCGAAGAATACCGGTATCCCAAGGATAAACGCCGCCATGGTCAGTGCAGCCACGGTGCGTTTTACCCCCAGCGTATGGGTAAATCGCTGTGCCAGCGACTCGGCACCGCCGGACGATTCAATAATCGCGCCCAGCATCGCCCCCAGAACAATAATAATGGTAATCGAGCCGAGCAGCCCGCCCATACCGGAAACAATCACCTTCATAATGTTATCGGCGGGAATGCCGGTCGAGATCGCCACTAACAGACTGACGACCAGCAGGGCAACAAACGGATGAACTTTGGCTTTAATGACCAGCAGCAGCAGGATCAGCACACTGGCAACAGCAATGGTTAATAACAGGGCAGTCGACATCTTTTCAGCCTCGTAGGGTTTTATTTTTACGCAGTGCTCTACAGCACCGTTTTATATAACTTTCCCCGGCTTTACGGCCTGATTCAGGCAGCAAAAAGCCAGCGCTGCGCGCCAGGACACGCAGCGTTCATCACAATACGTCCTGTTATTTAAAGGCGTTAAACCAGCCCAGTCCTTCCAGCGTGGTGGTTCGCGGGAAATACTCGCAGCCAATCCAGCCGTCATAGCCGCTGCGATCGAGCAGATCGAACAGCCACGGATAGTTGATTTCACCCTCGTCCGGTTCATGGCGATCCGGTGCGGAAGCAATCTGGATATGCTGATACTGCCCGATATAGTCAGTAATCAGATGGCTCAGGTTGCCGTCCACCAACTGCGCATGGAACAGATCCAGCTGGCTGAACACGCCCGGGCGGTCAATACGCTTGATGATCTCCAGCACCTGATACTGGCTGGAATAGAGATAATTCGGTTTTGTCCTGGGATTCAGCGCTTCCAGCAAAATACGCACGCCATGCATCGCGAAGCGATCGGCGGCATAGCGCACGTTATCGATGAACGTACGGCAGTAAGCCTCACGGTCAGCCCCTTCCGGCACCACCGATGCCATGATATGGACCTGCCGACAGTTCAGCGCCAGTGCGTACTCCAAGGCCCGCTCAATATCTTTGCGGGCATCCGCTTCACGGCCGGGGATAGCAGAAACACCCCACTCACCCGCCGCTGTATTACCGGGTGCGGTATTAAACAACACCAGTTCGAGATGATTGCGGGTTAACGCCTGCTTTAACTCATCGGCAGCGTAATCATAGGGAAACAGAAACTCTACCCCATGAAAACCGGCTTCAGCCGCCGCATCAAAGCGTGCTAAAAATGGCAGTTCGTTAAACAAGGTGGACAGATTGGCAGCAAATTTAGGCATGTTCAGCTCCGTAATTCAGCCACTTCGTCATCATTAAGATAACGAATCGGGCGGTCGCCCAGCGTAAAGATCAGCCGGGCCGTCTCTTCCAGTTCTTCCGTATTATCAGCGGCTTCACGCAGGGTTTTCCCCACCACCACCGGGCCATGATTCGCCAGCAGAAACGCCTTATAGTACGGGGCCAGTTTCGCCAGGTCTTCCCCCAGGCGCTCATCGCCCGGACGATAATAAGGCACCACCGGCACATCCCCCACACGCATCACCACATACGGCGTGAACGGGCGAATACAGTTTTTCGTGTCCAGCCCTTCCAGGCAGGAGAGCGCCGTAAGATACAGGCAATGCAGGTGAACAATCGCCCCGCAGGCCGGATTATTCAGGTAAATGGCGCGATGGAAGCTGATCTCTTTCGACGGTTTGTCACCGCCGATCCACTCGCCTTCCGGCGTCACTTTCGACAGTCTTTCCGCGACTAGCTCCCCCAGGCAGGAGCCGGTGGGTGTCGCCAGCAGCGTACCATCGTCCAGCCGCATGGACAGATTCCCGGCTGAGCCTGTGGCATAGCCACGCTGGAAAAACGACGCGCCCAACCGGACCATCTCTTCGCGTGCTTGTTGTTCAGTCATACTACGAACTCCGTTTGTGCGCGGGCAAAAAAGTTCTCGTCGCCGAAATTACCGGACTTCAGCGCCAGCGAAACGGGCTGTCCGACGGCACGCACCCACGGCACACCGGGAGAAATCACCGGGCCGATATGAAACGCATCGATACCTAACGTCTGTGCCACCACGCCAGAGGTTTCCCCCCCAGCCACGATAAAACGCTGCCAGCCACGCTGTTGCAGCTCACGCACCACCGCGGCAAACAACTGCTCAACGGCTTCACTGCTGTGCGCTGCGCCATACTGCTGCTGAATACGTTGCAGGGTTTCCGGTTCAGAGGTCGCGAACAGCAACGGGGCCAGCGTATCCGCTTCGTGCTGTACCACCCAGTCGCACAGTTCGCGGGCATAACTGTCGCGTTCGTGCAGTGCTCGTTCTACATCAATCATGGCGGCTGCGGCCTGCTGGCGATAACGCGCCACCTGGCGATTGGTCATGGTCGAGCACGAACCCGACAGCACCACCGCACGCTTGCCCTGCGGTGCACCCGCCGCCTGTGCACGCGTACTATCGTGCCCGGCACTGGCCCACTGACGTGCCAGACCGATTGCCAGCCCTGAGCCGCCCGTCACCAGACGGCAATCGCGCAGCGCTTCACCCTGGGTCAGCAGATGCTGCTCATTCAAGGCATCCAGCACCACATAACGCACGCCCTGCTGTGCCAGTTCATCCAGTGCCTGACGCACCGCATCGGCGCCCTGATCCAGCGTCTGGCTGTTAATCAATCCAGCCTTTCCGCTGGCCTGCGCTTCCATCAGCCGTAACAAATTGCTGTCGGTCATCGGCGTTACCGGATGATGGCGCATACCGGAATCGGACAGCAGCTGATCCATGACAAAAAGATGCCCCTGATACACCGTGCGGCCATTCACCGGCAGCGATGGGGAGATAATAGTTTGTGACTCGCCGAGAGCCGCCAGCAGCGCATCGGTCACCGGGCCGATATTCCCGTGCGCGGTGCTGTCGAACGTGGAGCAGTATTTAAAATAAAAACGCTCACAGCCCTGCTGCTGTAACCAGGCCTGCGCATGCAACGAATCGGCGACGGCTTTCTCGGCAGAACAGGAACGCGATTTCAAACTGACAACTATCGCATCAGCCTGTAACGACAGTGGCTCCGCTGGCACGCCATTCACCTGCACGGTAGACATACCGTTCTGTACCAGGAAGCTGGCAATATCCGTCGCCCCGGTAAAGTCATCCGCAATCACACCCAGACGCATTATTTTTGCTCCTGTTTTACGGGCAGCGTGATGCCACTGAAAATCTTAATCACTGCACTGTCATCTTCGCGGCCGAAGCCCGCGTTACTGGCAGAGGTAAACATATTGAAGGCCGTCGACGCCAGCGGCAGTGGGAAATGCAGCGCTTTCGCCGTGTCAGCCACCAGACCGAGATCTTTAACAAAGATATCGACTGCCGATTTCGGTGAATAATCGCCGTCAACCACATGACGCATACGGTTTTCAAACATCCAGGAGTTACCTGCCGCATTGGTCACTACGTCATACATGGTATCCAGTGGAATGCCAGCGCGGGCGGCCAGCGCCATCGCTTCGGCCCCTGCGGCAATGTGAACACCGGCCAGCAACTGGTGAATGATCTTCACCGTTGAGCCCAGGCCAATCTCGCTGCCAATGCGATAAACTTTGCCAGCGACCGCATCCAGCACGGGCTGTAAACGCTCAAATGCTTCATCGCTACCGGAAGCCATCACGGTCATTTCACCCGTTGCCGCTTTCGCTGCGCCACCGGATACCGGTGCATCCAGCATGATTAACGAGTATCTGGCCAGTTGCTGTTCAATCGCCTGCGCATCCTGCGAAGAGATAGTCGAAGAGACCATCACTACGGTGCCAGGTTTTAGGCGCGACGCCAGTCCATTCTCCGCAAACAGGATCTGTTTCACCTGGGCGGCATTCACGACCAGCAGCAGCACAGCATCAAGCTGAGCCGCGAAGTCATTAGCCGAGTTCTCTGCGGCCTGCGCACCGCTGTCGCGCAGTGTTTGCAAGGCCTGTGGGTTAAGATCCACACCCCAGGTTTTCAGGCCTGCTTTAATACAGGATTGCGCTGCTCCCATTCCCATCGAACCGAGACCGACGACACAAACCGACATTGATGTTGCCTTAGACATACGCTCTCCGTGTTAATTTTGGTGATTATTTGTTTTGATGTGTTAAGTATAGGCGCTTTTATCGGCACTTTTGGTGACGGGCATCACAACAATTAACAGATAAAAGGAAGAGATAACAAGAATTAACATGACAGGATAAAACCACAACATCAAAAAATACTCATTTAAATTCATCAAGATAAAAACGAAATCATCGAAATATGGGAAGGGAATTTTCTTCTTAACGTGATAAATTGATAAAAAATGTGGTGCAGACGGCAAGTGCGCTCCTTTACACTCTGGTCAGGCTAACTCCCCTCTCAACAGGAATAATGATGATCCCGGTAGAACGACATCAACAAATATTAGCGCTGGTACAGGAACGGGGAGTCGTGAGCATTGCTGAACTGACCGAACGCCTGGCCGTGTCGCATATGACCATTCGCCGCGATCTGCAAAAGCTGGAAGAACAAGGAGCCGTTTTACTGGTGTCAGGCGGCGTCCGTTCCACGGAGCGTCTTTCCAGCGAGCCGACGCATCTGGATAAAACCAGTATGTTCAGCCTGGAAAAACAGACCATTGGTGCTGCCGCAGCCCGCCATATTCCGCGTAACAGCTGCATCTATCTTGACGCTGGCACCACCACGCTGGCGCTGGCACGTGAGCTGGGCATTCGTGACGATCTGCTGATCATTACCAACGACTTTGTCATTGCCAATTTCCTGATCGACACCAGCCAGTGCCGGATGATCCATACCGGCGGAACGCTGTGCCGTGATAACCGTTCCTGTGTGGGCGATGCGGCTGCGCAGGCGCTACGTGGCCTGTCGGTAGATATCGCGTTTATTTCCGCCTCATGTTGGGGAATGCGTGGCATCTTCACCCCGGATGAAGAAAAAATCGCCGTCAAACGCGCCGTCAGTGAAGTCAGCCGCAAACGCGTACTGCTGGCCGACAGCTCAAAGTACAACAAGATTGCCACCTTTCTCGCCCTGCCGCTGACACAGTTTGACAGTATCATCACCGACCCACACCTGCCTGCCGCCGCATGTCAGGAGCTGGCTACGCTCGAACTTGATGTCACCCTCGCGGGGTAAACCGCCGACGAAACAGGCTGTGTAAAACACCGTAAGATTTAGCGACCGCGATCACGATATTTCACTTCTTTACGTTCAGGGTTGAGGGGATCTTATGAGCACAATAAATACCAGCATGGGCCGTTACAGCCTGACGGCGAAAAATGCGGGTGATCACATTAAAGGTTCAATTGCGATCAATGATGAAGGCGGTGGTCAACTGACCGCACAGGAGTTTAATGAGCATTATCTGGATGATGTGATCAATAACGTTATCTTTCCGGTCACGGGGGGTAACAGGGTGATCACCAGCGCTCTGCGCGAACAGATGGTGAAAGCCGGTTTTGAACCGGCCGAACTAACACAATTATTGAAGAAATTACGATAACAACTGTACAATTTCACCGATTTTCGTATCACTATCTTCACACTTCAACGATTAATCGATTTTGACGATCAATCCCTACAGATCGATCTATATAATCACTTATATTTTCTACCGATTTAGTGCGATGATTTATTGCCCGTAACTATACAGGCAAAGTCAGATGAATAGTTTTAGTTGCCCACTTTACGTGGGCTTTTTTTATACTGCAGGCGGGGATGATGGATTATCTTCTGCCACATCCGTAGTCGACTCTTCTTTGCCCTGTTTACGGTGACTGCGCAAACCCTGTCGAACCAGGAAAACAGGTGCAGCCAGCAGCAGCAGCAAACTGCCCGACATTCCACAGATAACCAGACTCACCAGCCCTAACCATCCCCCTCCCGCCGTCACGCCCGCCGCCACCAGTGAGAGCAGGAAAAAGAACATCAGGGTCATCGTCACCGGCCAGAGATTGACGATATCCATATCGCTCAAGGCCATTTTCACCGGCCGGGCTGCCAGCAGCTCTTCCTGTTTTTCAGCCTCTATTTTCTGTTGCAGCGCCTCTAAATCCACGCAGGGTGCAACAAAATCCTCGGCGGATTGAGGATGATGCAGCTCGTCGAAAATACGTTCTGTTGAGGGAAAAGTGTGAGGCCAAACAGCACTATGTACCCCGTAGTTGCTCAATGCAGGCAACGTGATACGCGGCCACTGAATCGCCTGTAAATAGCGATCATTCAGCACCACCCAGCTCTGGCGGGTATTGCCCCGGGTGACATGATAGAGCTTGAAACGGTCGGCTGGCGGGTAGGAGAGATACGTCACCCGCGCCGTAATAAACGGAATATGCCGTTGTCGGCAATAATTCACTCTGCTCTGGCCCTGTACCGCCAGCAGCACGGCCAGTGCGGAAATAAAATAGTACGAGGTACTCTCGGCAGCATTGGGACCGTTCAGATGTTCACGCAGCTTCTCTTCGCTGTTAGCGCTGAGATGATCGGGCCACCAGCGCCAGCTTCGGCCAATCACCCGCTCGGTCGGCACCTGATAGACCCCCATCGGTTCGGTTTCTGAAGGGAGGATCGCAAAGGGGAAAATCTTACTGAAAAAAGTCAGCGCGTCGTCCGGGCCATTCCACTCGCCACTGGCTTCCAGACCGTGCAGGTTAGCCGTCAGCTCACCCCAGCCAACTTTCCCCAGCATATCAATCTTATATTTGGTATCTGCCAGCCGTTTGCCCAGCAGTAACATCTCGCGCGAAATCGCAGACAGATCCAATAAAGGAATGCTGTTGGCGCTGTTGGGTTCTGTCTGTTCACTTTCCATACGGCTGTTTTACCCCAGGCGACGTCTATCCGAGCAAAAAATTTGGCTTTAGTTAAAAAAGTCAATACATATCAATGCAATAGTATACTTAGCAACCGATGAAATTAGCAATATACCGAACAGTGATGTCGCTATATTCATCAAAAAAAAACGCCGACCTGAAGAAAAATTAAACGGACAAAGACCAATTATTCGTTTAAAAATAAGCAGTAACCTTCATTATTTTAAGGAAAAAAATGAGCCAGATTCAGGATGACATTCACATTAATCACCGCGTTTTACAGCAAATGGTACAGAGTTTGTGGCAACACGCCGGCAGCAGCGAACAGGAAGCGCAGCGTGTCGCCGAGCATCTGGTGGCAGCGAACCTCGCGGGGCATGACTCGCACGGCGTCGGGATGATCCCAAGCTATATGCTCTCAAGATCTCAGGGACATCTGCAGCAGAACCAGCAGCTCAGGATTGCCAAAGATACCGGGGCCGTGCTCACCGTTGATGGCGGTCAGGGCTTTGGTCAGGTGATGGCCGCTGAGGCGATGGAGCTGGCGATTGCACGCACCCAGAAACTGGGGATGTGTGCCATTGCATTGCGCAACTCGCACCATATTGGCCGCATTGGTCACTGGGCAGAACAGTGCGCCCGTGCCGGTTTTATCTCCTTTCATTTCGTCAACGTTGTTGGCGACCCGATGGTTGCCCCGTTTAATGGCAGCGACCGCCGCTTCGGCACCAATCCGTTTTGCGCCATCTTCCCGCGCCCCGGCCAGCCACCGCTGCTGCTTGATTTCGCCACCAGCGGCATTGCCTACGGTAAAACCCGCGTTGCCTGGAATAAAGGCGTTAACGTACCGCCAGGTTATCTGATCGACCATCGAGGACAGCCGGAAATTGACCCGGCAGTAATGCATGAAGCTCCGTTCGGTTCACTGCTGGCCTTTGGCCTGCATAAAGGGTATGCGCTGGCAGTGATGTGCGAAATCCTCGGCGGCGCACTTTCCGGCGGGCAAACGACTCACCCGCAATCGCTGAAAAATGCCAGTGACGCCATCTTTAACTGCATGACTACCGTGGTGCTGGACCCGGCGGCGTTTGACGCACCGGAGATGCAACAAGAAGCGGAAGCCTTTATTGCCTGGACGAAAGCCTCACCGCAGGCAGGTGACAGCGCGATCCAGGTCCCCGGTGAGTGGGAGGAAGCGCAGCGCGCCGAACGCCGCGAGCACGGCATTCCGATCGATGCCAATAGCTGGCAGCAGATTTGTCAGGCGGCGCGCGATGCCGGAATGCCGGAAAGTGAACTGGCGCGTTATCAACCTCAGGCGTAAGGCACACCTGAAGCCGGGCGCAGGTTAACGTGAAAACAGCAGCTTCACGCCTGCCGCCGTGAAAAACAGCGAGAAGACGCCTTCAATTATGCGGCGACATTTCTGATAACCCCGGCTCATCGCCGGGGTCGAGAACAACAGCGCGTAGCTGCTGAACACCATCATCCCCAGTAATGCACAGCCACCCACAATCAACGGCAGCACGGAAGGGGCCGCATCCGGGTGGATCCCCAGCGACATGATCGCGGTCCAGACCAGAATCGCCTTGGGGTTTCCAAGGTGCAACAGCAAACCACGGCGGTAAAGTGAAGCCGCTGAACCGACAACAGCCAGCGGAACAGCGGCATCCTCCCCACGACGGGCAGCACTGCGTGCTGCTTTCCATGCCAGCCAAAGCAAATAGAAGCCCCCCACCACTTTGATCACCACAATAGCCTGCACATAAGCCAGCAGCAGCGTGGATAATCCGGTCGCCACAAGCAGCGCCCAGCAAAGTGATCCCGTGATCACCCCTGCAGCCAGCATGAATGCCGGGCGACGTCCCTGGCGCATCGCGACGCCCATAATGGCCATATTACTCGGGCCGGGGCTGGCCGTGCCCAGCAGATAAGCCACATACACGGGCAACAGCATAATAAAGGTATCCATTTTACTCCCGAGGCAGACGATGTTTTTTTGGTTATAGCATGCGCGGCACCGACTCGCCATAAGCATCATTCACCCGGCGAATTCTTGATTCCTCACAACAATCGAGCAGATAACCGGCATTAATTTGTAACCAAATAATTCAATTCACATATTTATGTGTATTACACCCTTAACATTTACAGGGAGGTGAGTCACGACTCATCATGCAGAGATATTTATCAGTAAATTCGAATAGTGGAAACGTGATCATGTAGAATTAACAGAACCAAATAATAACATTAAATCTACATATTATTCATAAGTCATGAATAACTATAGGGTTATTATAATAATGATGCGTAAACATCCTTTTTTATAGCGGTATTCGCTATATTAAAAAACCGCCTCACCACACTCTTTAAACACAAAATAGCGAGAGTCCCCTGATGAAATCCGCCACAGTTAAAATTAAAAAAAAGCTTTTACGACATAAAGATACAGTATTTTCACATCTGAGCATCATTCCTCTAGCCTGCATTAACATTATCTTCCGTTGATTTAACCTGCTGATGAAACAATTACTCGTAATAATCGTTACTGTTATAGGCCAGTTAACTATTACTGTTGCTACTTCTTTACCTGCTTTGGTCTTAGGATCAAATCTCCGATGAGAAGTCCCCCGGCTGACACGTTTCTTTTTTGCTATAGGTCGTCTATTTGTTAACCGTGGGTAAAAAAATAAAAGGCAGTTGTTCATGTTAGATCGAGGTAAGCAATGTTCGGATTAGATGCGTTCCAGCTGGCGAGGATACAGTTTGGTTTCACCGTAGCCTTCCACATTCTCTTTCCCGCCATCACCATTGGGCTGGCGAGTTTTCTCGCTGTGCTCGAAGGTCTGTGGCTGAAAAGCAAAAATGAGGTCTATCGCGACCTTTATCATTTTTGGTCAAAAATCTTTGCCGTAAACTTCGGTATGGGTGTGGTATCGGGTCTGGTGATGGCCTATCAGTTCGGGACCAACTGGGCAGGGTTCTCTCAGTTCGCAGGCAGTATTACCGGCCCGCTCCTGACCTACGAAGTGCTTACCGCGTTCTTCCTTGAAGCTGGCTTCCTTGGCGTGATGCTGTTTGGCTGGAACCGTGTCAGCCGTGGCCTGCACTTCTTCGCCACCTGTATGGTCGCGCTGGGCACCATTATCTCCACCTTCTGGATCCTGGCCTCCAATAGCTGGATGCAGACGCCGCAAGGTTACGCGCTGGAAAATGGCATAGTGATACCGGTGGACTGGTTCAAGATTATCTTCAACCCCTCCTTCCCCTACCGCCTGCTGCATATGTCTGTTGCTGCTTTCCTGGTGACGGCCTTCTTCGTTGGCGCCTCTGCCGCATGGCATCTGCTGCGTAAAAACGACACGCCAGCAGTACGTAAAATGCTGTCGATGTCTCTGTGGATGGCACTGATCGTCTCGCCAATTCAGGCGATGATTGGCGATGCCCACGGCCTGAACACTCTGGAACACCAGCCTGCAAAAATCGCAGCGATTGAAGGCCACTGGGAAAACCCACCGGGAGAAGCCACCCCGCTGATCCTGTTCGGCATCCCGGATATGAAAGAAGAGCGCACCAAATACGCACTGGAAATTCCTTATCTCGGCAGTCTGATCCTGACCCACAGTCTGGATAAACAGGTTCCGGCCCTGAAAAGTTTCCCGAAAGAGGACCGCCCTAACTCCACTGTCGTGTTCTGGTCGTTTCGTGTGATGGTTGCGCTGGGCATGCTGATGATTCTGCTGGGCGTCGTGAGCCTGTGGATGCGTCGCGGTCAGCGTCTTTATACTTCTCGTCCTTTCCTGTGGTTTGTTCTGTTAATGGGGCCTTCCGGCCTGATTGCTCTCGTGGCGGGTTGGATTACCACCGAAATTGGTCGTCAGCCGTGGGTCATTTATGGTCTGCTGCGTACGCGTGATGCCGTTTCGCTGCACAGTACGCTGCAAATGAGCATCAGCCTGATCGCGTTCCTGCTGGTGTACTGCGCCGTCTTTGGTGTCGGCTACAGCTACCTGGCGAACCTGATTAAGAAAGGCCCGCAGGCCGGTGAAGGTGACCATACGCCAGAAGGTGGCCCAGGCACATCACATACCCCGTCTCGCCCGCTGTCTGCGGTGCAGGAAAAATTACATTCGCCGCAGGAGGAGAAGTAAGGTGGGCATCGATCTCTCAATTATCTGGTTTACTATCATCATCTTTGCCACCCTGATGTATATCATCATGGATGGTTTCGATCTGGGTATCGGTATCCTGTTCCCGTTCAATAAAGATCCGATCGAACGCGATATGATGGTCAACACCGTTGCCCCGGTATGGGATGGCAACGAAACCTGGCTGATCCTCGGGGGTGCCGCGCTGTTCGGTGCCTTCCCGCTGGCCTATGCGGTGATCACCAGCGCCCTGGCAGCTCCGCTGACCATCATGCTGATCGGCCTGATTTTCCGTGGCGTGGCGTTTGAGTTCCGTTTTAAAGCAACGGAAGAACACCGTCCGTTCTGGGATAAAGCGTTTATCGGCGGTTCCTACGTGGCAACCTTCAGTCAGGGTGTGGTACTGGGTGCATTTATCAACGGCTTTGAAGTGACCAACCGCACGTACAGCGGCCCGGCACTGGCCTGGCTGACGCCGTTTACCCTGTTCTGCGGCGTCGGTCTTGTTCTGGCCTATGCCCTGCTGGGTAGCACCTGGCTTATCATGAAGACCGAGAATGCACTGCACAGCAAAATGACGGCGCTGACCAAACCGCTGCTGATCGGCCTGCTGGTGGTGATGGCTATCGTCAGTATCTGGACGCCGCTGGCACATGCCAGCATCATGCAACGCTGGTTCACCCTGCCTAACCTGTTCTGGTTTTTACCTGTTCCTTTACTGGTTCTGGCAGCGGCCTGGGGTCTGTGGCGCGCACTGCAACGCCATGCGCACTACACGCCATTCCTGCTGACGCTGGCGCTGGTATTCCTTGGCTTTACTGGGCTTGGCATCAGTATCTGGCCGTATATCATTCCGCCTTCCATCACCATCTGGGATGCCGCATCGCCGCCACAGAGCCAGGGCTTTATGCTGGTGGGTGGTCTGCTGATTATCCCGGTGATTCTGGTCTATACCTTCTGGAGCTACTACGTGTTCCGCGGCAAGATCAAGCCGGACGAAGGCTATCATTGATCGCCTGAGTTTCATGCAGAATATCACTGACGGCGCGGGGGCTTAACGCCCGCGATAACAGAGGGCAGATCGTTGATCTGCCCTCTGCTTTTGTCAGCATCTGGCGCTTTCATTCATATTTTTACACATAAGTACCCCAGCGAAGCCTGTCAGATGGACTACGCTTAAAGTCGTTTCAGGAAATCATGCCATCAAAAGGAGGCAAAATGAGTCTGTTTGATAAAGCGAACGATAAAGCGCAAGAAGCCGTCGGCAAAGGTCAGGAAGAGTTTGGTAAAGCCGTAGACTCGCCGGAGCATGAATTCAGAGGAAAAGTGCGTCAGCAGGCAGCGAAAGCCTCTTACGCCGTGGATGATGCGCTGGACTGCGTGAAAAGCAAAACCCAGGATTCCCCCCTGGTCTCACTGGCGATTGCCGCCGGTGTGGGCTTCCTGGCCGCCAAGATTTTTGGCCGCCGCTAAGTCTGACCAGAGTCACCATCTGAACGCCCCTCGTGGGCGTTTTTTTATGGACGCTCCCCACAGCACTCTCCATAGCACTTAATAGTGAAACGGGTTAACCACATTGTGATGTACTTATCGGGCTAAAAAACCGATTAGATAATCGTAATAGAGGTGAACTCATGGAAAGAATAGCCTGTTTAAGTATTGCCGCTCTGTTCATGGCGGCTAACGCATTTGCCATACCACCGCGTTTTCATCTGCATCACCCGCAACCATCGACAGAAATCATTTCACCACAGCCAGACATACCTGCCATTCCTGACGAGTATCGCGACAATAAACCGCAACCGCTGATGCGGGGCGACGGGTTTAATTACAACCTCTATTACAACTACCGCTTAACACCCCACTTGATACTGCAGCCTAACCTGCAATCCACCACCAAACCCGGTGCTGTGAGTGACAATTCACATCTGTTTGTAGGCGGTTTGAGCGCGGGCATCAACTTCTAGCACCTGCATACCCGGCAATGCTTGTTGGCAAGAAGATTATTCATAACAAGGAGAGATAAATGCATCAACACGGTGTTTTTCAATGGACGAGTAGACATACCATGATGATGATGTGCAGCAGCGCACTGTTATGGGCTTCTGCGCCCGCAGGGGCAGAAATGCGCCCTCTCAGTATGGATTCGTATTATCTGTTTGGTGACTGGGGCGGCTATCGCAGCGAATTAAAAAGGGAAGGTGTCGATTTCCAGGTCAATTACACCATGGAGTCAGCCAGTAATCTTGCCGGAGGCTATAACACCTCCACCACTGCCCGTTATACCGACCAATGGGCCTTCGGCACCGCCCTCGATCTGGAAAAACTCCTCAACTGGGATGACACACAGTTCCAGTTCACCATAACCAGTCGTAACGGCCGCAACCTGAGCCAGCATATCAGCGATCCGCGCACTGGCGGGTTGTCCTCAGTACAAGAAGTCTGGGGGCGCGGCCAGACCTGGCGCCTGACCCAATTTTGGGTAAACAAAGGCTTCTTTGACCATCTGGTTGAAGTTAAAGCGGGCCGGGTCACCACGGGCGAAGACTTCGACTCATTCGACAGCAAATTCCAGAACCTCGCACTCGGCAGCGGTCAGCCGGGTAACTGGCGCGGAGACCGCTGGTTTAACTGGCCGGTATCGCAATGGGGCGGTCGTGTGAAACTGAACTTCACACCGGAGGTCTACCTCCAGGTCGGCTTCTATAACCAGACGCCGGGCAACTACGACAGAGGCGATGGTTTCCGCCTGGACACAAGCCCCACTCTTGGCAATATGGTGCCGATTGAACTGGGCTGGAAACCCGTTTTCGGGCCAGATAAATTACCGGGGAATTACCGCATCGGCGCGTACTACTCCTCCGTTAATGGTGACAACTACGCCAGCTATGGTGGTGGTGGTTATCACGACAAGAACCACGCCTATGGCGGCTACTTGCTGGCGCAACAACAGCTGACGGCCACCGATGGAGATAACCAGCGTGGCCTTGGCCTGACCGTGCAGGCGGTGATGAACGATCACAAAACGTCGAAAATGGATAACTATCATGCGATTGCACTGACCTGGAAAGGGCCAATGGCGTCACGCGCGGAGGATGAAGTTGGCCTGGGTGCCGCACGTATTCACGTCAATAGTGACTACGCCCATATGCAGCGCACCGCCAACGCGTATCACGGCGTCAGTGATTACCGCAATCCGACGTATCTGCCGATCCAGCACGGTGCAGAATATAACGTCGAACTCTATTACAACGCCCGCATCACCCACTGGCTGAACCTGCGGCCTAACTTGCAATACGTTGCCTCTCCCGGAGCCGTCAGCGGGGTGAAAGACGCGTTTATCGGTGGTCTGAGCGCCAACGTAAACTTCTGATATAAAAGAATACATCCCCCTCCGTCGTAGTGGCCGACCTTCTTTTTCGGTCGGCCAGCAACACGGGCAGACCGGAAAAAAGGGTCTACCCCTGAGGGATCCCCACAAAAATTAATGGCTGACAGTCTGGCTTCAGGTCCGGGGCCAGTTTGAGCACGCCGGATCGGCAAAATCCGCA